>DASVJK010000078.1:0-5022 GCA_036385955.1 Chthoniobacterales bacterium
GGCGGCAAGGAGGTCCGGTTCGCTCCCACACCACCGATGGCGAGTTATCTCAACGTTTTTTGCGCAGGCGAGCTGGAAACGCTTTCCGCGAAGCTAAAAAATGTCAACCACGGTGTCGTGACGACAATGGGCAAAGCGGGGCTGGGTCGATACGCGCTCGATAGTTCGCAGCAAATTCTCACTTACTACAACGAGTACTTTGGCGTCCCGTACCCCCTGCCAAAGCTCGACCACATCGCCATCCCCGGCGGTTTTGGCGGAGCGATGGAGAACTGGGGCGGCATCACTTACTACGAGTCGCGGCTCTTGTTCGATCCGGGGAACTCCTCGAGGGAAACCAAACAGAATATCTACGAAGTGATCGCCCACGAGACCGCGCACATGTGGTTTGGCGATCTCGTCACGATGGCCTGGTGGGACAACGTTTGGCTCAATGAAGGATTCGCGTCCTGGATGGGGACGAAATGCACCGCGGAATTCAATCCGGAGTGGGAGACCTGGCTGAGTAAGAGTACTCCGCGTGATCCGACGCGCCGTTATGGCATCGGCAAGGAGATCGCCATGGAAGGAGATGCGCGATCCACGACGCATCCGATCCAGCAACCGATCGCCAACGAAGCGGAGGCCAGCAGTGCCTTCGACGACATCACCTACCGAAAAGGCATGTCGCTCATCCGGATGCTCGAGAGCTTTCTGGGAGAAAATGTTTTCCGCGATGGCATTCGCAAGTACATGGCGGCTCACAAACTTTCAAATACGACGACGGCTGATCTATGGAATTCGCTTTCGGAAGCGTCCGGTAAACCTGTGGGGGAAATCGCGACAGGCTGGACGCAACAGCCTGGATTCCCCGTCGTGAAAGTCGGGCGCGATCCGAGCGGTAAAATCACTCTCACGCAGGAACGTTTCACCGTTCATTTCGACAAGCCGCCGCCGCTCGAGTGGAAGATCCCCCTCACCTATTCGGTCGCCGGGCAAGCGGCTCCGGCAAGTTTACTCATGACAACCAAGTCGATGGATCTGCCGAGTATTCCCGCCGATCGCGCGGTGAAATTGAACGTCGCGGGCGCGGGAAACTACCGCACTCAGTATGATGACGCGTCGTGGAAATTATTGCTCACGGACTTGGCGAAGCTGGGCTCGGCCGACCGCGTGAACCTCCTGTCCGATGCGTGGGCCCTCGTGCAAGCGAATCGTGTTCCGCTTTCGCTCTACCTCGATCTGGTCGAAAAGTTGCCCACCAAAGATGAGCTGGCCGAACGCGAGCAGATCATGCACGTGTTCGATTTCATCAATCGACTCCTCGCCGGGCAGCCTCAACGCGAGCAGTTCCAGAAGTATGCTCGCTCCGTTCTGCGCTCCAGTTTCGAGCAGGTCGGTTGGGAACCGAAAAACGGCGAGCCCTCCAGGATCGCATCGTTACGCGCGAGCCTTGTTAATGCCCTCGGCAATCTGAACGACGCAGAGATTATCGCCGGCTGCCGCGAGCGTTTTCAAAACTTTCTGTCCGATCCGAAGTCGCTGGCGCCGGATTTGCGTCCGCCGGTTTTCGCGATGGTCGGCCGATACGCGGATGAAGCCACCTGGAACAAGCTGCACGAACTTGGCGGGACGACGACTAGCATCGAGGAGAAGCAGAATTACTACGACGCGCTGGCTTGTGCGCTCGATCCAAAACTCGCCGCTCAGACGCTCGAGATTGCGCTCGGCGACGAACTGCCGACCAGCCGCGCGGTTCATCTTGTGGCAAGAGTGGCGCGCCAGAGTGAGCATCCGGACGTGGCGTGGCAGTTTGCGAAAGCGCACATGAAACAACTCCTCGCGAAGACCGACGCGCTCGCCGCCAACAGTTACGCGCCGGGTTTGTTCACCTTTTTCTCCGACGCCGCGCGCATTTCGGAGTTGAAGGGGTACGCGAAGTCCGATCTTCCGCCGACTGCCGCAAAGGACGTAGCCAAGGCGATTGATGAAATCGGCTTCCGCGCCGAGTTCAAACCGCGCGTGCTCGCACAGGTTGCCAGCTGGATTAGCGAAGCGGCAAAACGCCACTAATCAGGACCGCGGGAATATCGGAGGCGGCAAGGCTGTTCCGGCTGCTTCCTCGGCCACCATCGCTTTTGCCTGCTGCCATCCGGCAATGGCGCGACTCAGGATAAAGAAAGCCAGAATGCCCGTCCACATTGACCACCACAGCAGCGCCAGTGCGGCCAAACCGGCGCCACCAACCAGACCGATCGCGCTGGCGATTTGCAGGCTGCGAATCTCTCCGAGCGGGAACCAAAGCAACGCGCGCAAAATCTGTCCTCCATCGAGGGGGTAGACCGGAAGCAGATTGAAAATCAGCAGGACGAAATTGATGAAACGAATCATCCCGATGAGCCGAAAGGTGTCGGGAGCTTCATAGTACCATCCCGCGTGGCCCGCGAATATCCAAAGCAGCTCCAGCACTGGAACCAATGCAACGTTCACAAGAGGTCCGGCGGCAATGCTCCAAAGCACGGCACCCGGCCGGCGCGGCGGGTCTACAAACGCAATGCCGCCGAGAGGCCACAGGACGATATGATCGGCGGAGCCACCCGTTTGCCGGCACGCCAGCGCGTGGCCGAATTCGTGGAGAAGGACAATGGCAAAGAGCGCGAGATATTCGTACGCTGCAAAGACCTGCGACTGATAGTTGTTCAAACGCTGGGTAAGCTGATACGCCGCGACGATGAACCAGGAAAAGTGCAGGTAGACCTGGATGCCGCCGAATTTGAAGAGTCGAATGGCGCCTTGCATAGGGACTTCGAAGCTACAGCCGAAAAAACGCGGGCGCGCGTCGTTTTACAAAGTCACCTCGGCTGGGGCGCGTCCGAGGAAATGAGCAGTCGCATCGGCAACATGGTGGATTCGGAGAAGCCGTGGTGCTTAAAAAAATTCTGCGAACGCAGCTCCGGACGATCCGTCAATAAAGTGATGCGCAGAAACTTTTTCTGCTTGGCGAAGTTGATCGCATACTCGAGCAGTTGCGAGCCGTAGCCGTGGCCGCGAAACGAGTCGTGCACCACCAAATCTTCCAGGAGGATGACGAAACCGCCCTCCGCGGTGCTGATCGTGAAAAGCAGATTGATCATGGCGACGATCGTTCGATCCCGCCGGAGCACGAAGACGCGCCCGCGGCTAGGGTCCTCGAAGATCAACCGCAGGCCCTGGAGCTGTTTCTGCTTGTTGGGGCGAAAATCCTTTTCTTCGCTGAAAAGCTCCCCGAGAAGATTGGACAGTTCGTCCAGGTCCTCGAAAATTGCGGGCTCAATGACGACTTCGCTCATGGGGGCTTCGTTATTCCATAAATAGGGCGTTGTGGCAATGCGATATCGGAAACGTGTGCGGGAATTGACAAAGCAAGCAGCGACCCTAAAGTAGCCGCCTTCCAATCGTCCGTGCGATCGGTCCTTCCCTTATGAAACGCACCTTACAGCGCTCCAAACGCACCCGAAAGAATCAGCACGGTTTTCGCGCGCGCATGAGCACGAAGGGCGGCCGAGCCTGTCTCGCGCGGCGACGCCAGCGTGGCCGCAAACGTCTGCTGCCGAAAGGCGCGGAAGTTCACTACGCCCGACACACGCAGGCGTAAATCGCCTACCGGCTCAATTCGCCGAGCGGACCTGCGTATCCGGTCAGCTCCAGATATCCGCGACCCTTGATCGCCTTGCCATCCCGCGTCCCGCTCGCATCGATGGCCCCTTCCCAATAAGTAATCGGGCCGAGCGCCAGCTCTTGATTTTCCAGCGCCGCCCGGACCACAAACTCCGTCTGTTGGCCCGGAAGCGTGACGCGCCAGCCGACCGGATATTGCGCGCCGTTCGCTTTGCTTTTCCAAAATGCGATTGGCGTCATCCGAAAGTCCGCGCTGCGCAAGTGAGTGGCCGCGCCATCCGATGCGATCCAAGTGCCGCTGGAACTCGAATCCGGTTCGCCGTTCTTAAGGCGCATTTGGTAAAGCATCAGTTCCGTCCCATCCTCCCATTGCAGACAAATCCAATCCCAACCGGTCTGACCCTCCGCGAGTTGGCCGGTCGCCCACTCATGATCGAACCAGCTCTCACCGCGAAAAGGATGGGACTTTCCATCCACGAAAAATTCGCCCGTCGTCTGCAGGCGCGGGATCGAATAATAATGCGAGGCGTGCCCGCTCACGCTGGCTTTGACACTAACGCCATTTTCGCCGTGCACTACGGGCGATTTGGCCATGCGCAAATGCAGATGGATAGCGCCTTCCTGATTCGCGGCCATCAGATCGAACGCGTCGTCGCCGTTGGACGCGAGAGTCCAGTCGTCGATCCAGGCCAAACGTTTGCCGTCGTCAAAACCGGCCTCACCGAATGCTCCCCGGCTCGTTTTTTCTTCGAAGCGGAAACGGTGTTTTGGGACGTCGGTGAAGGCGAAGTGGGCGAACTTCAAATCGTCGACAATAAAGCGCGAAGAGTTCGGATCCCGCTCGGCGGGAGGCCTGATGCCCTGCCGGAAGAAGGTCAGCTCGTAGCCAAAGCGGTGACCTTCGCCGTCGAAAACATTACCCGTGAAGTACCACCACTCCGTTTTGAAATCCAGGTGTGCGTGATGATCTCGCGGAAACTCGTATTGCCAGCCCGGCTCCGCCGTTTTCCAATCGGCGCCGAGCGCACCGATCGCGAGCAACACAATTAGATAAGAGCGAACCCGTTTCATTCGCTGCGCAAGCTCTCCGCCAGGACGAGCCGTCCCGCCCGCCAGGCCGGCAAAATGCCGGCAATCACTGCCGCGGCAAAAATCCAAATGGGCGTGAGCGCAAGGGAGCGCCACGGAAACGCGAGCTGGATCGTCCAACCAAAGAACGCGCGATTGATTACCCCTGTGAGCACCAGCGAGAGACAAAGGCCAGACGCCACTCCGATCACTGCGGCCAGCACTCCGAGCATCGCGGTTTCCCAAAGCAAGAGTCTCCGTATCTGCGCCGCGCTCCCGCCGATTGCTCGCACAATCGCCAGCTCGCGGGAACGTTCC
>DASVJK010000079.1:0-21423 GCA_036385955.1 Chthoniobacterales bacterium
AAGAGGTCGCAAGCAAGCCGTATTATTAACGATCTGCGCCTCATCGACAACGCAGTTGACATGTATGCGATCGAGAACAACAAGGCGACTGGCAACGTGGTCGCCGTGACGGATTGGACCAAGTACATCAAATCGGGCACCAATCTTTACCTCACCGGCAAGGATATTTTGGGCAACCTCTATGGCAGTCAGACGGTGGATTCACTTCCGAAAGTGCCAACCACCAGTAAGAACGCCCTCTCGGACGTGACCGATAACACGTTCTGGTCACCCTACAATTGAGCTGATTTGCAGCGTGCCCGTCGCCCCCCTGCAAGGCGTGGCTCCAGAGGTAGGATTCGGCGGTGCTTCCTCCTTATTTAGAACCAGTTAAGCAGGTTTTTACGAGGTAATCAAGCCAACTCTTCGACTACTCGCGCGGGCTCTTTCACTACTTTTTGCTGGCAATTTTGCTGGCACCGCAGTTCATGAGTTCGGACACGCAGGTTATCTCGGGAATCCCATGATTTAGCAAAATCGGAACATGAAGCCGGAGGTTCCACCCAAAAACGGAACGCGCCGCGAGTGCGCGGTTAGCGGACACTGCGTCGCGCTCGTGATCGTCTAGGCGTTCGAAATGACGCCGACATCACCGCTTCCGTTCGGCGAAGAATTGCGAGTTTTCATTTTTGGGCTGCAGTTGGTCTGAACTCCCGCGCCGACACAATCTTTTCTGCGAGCGCCTCGAAGCGCGGATCACCATACAGCGGCTTGAGGACGGGATCGACGCGGATCATCGCCACATCCGGCTGACGCTTCGCGAAGGCCGACTCCAGCCAGGCGAGCGCCTCCTCCTTCTCTCCCAGCGCGAGATGAAGGGTGGTAAAGAGGTAGTCCGGGACGTAGCGGCGCTTCGCCGTCTCCTCGAGCTGCCGCAAGATGGCGCGCGCGGCATCAGGTTGACCAGCCTTTGCTTTAGCCGCGCCGAGCAGCCCGAGTGGCGTCGGATCGTCATTGAGCTTTGCCGCCTGCTCGTACTCGGCGATCGCACCGGCGAGGTCGCCCTTGCCTTCCAGCGCCTGGCCAATATCCAAGTGCAAGAAGTAACCGCGCGGATCCATCTCGAGGGTCTTGCGCAGTTGCGCGATCGCCTCGTCGAAACGTCCGGCGTTCAAATAATTCCAACCTAGATCGCCATTGATGATGACCGAGAGCGGATCGAGCGCGAGCGCCCGCTGCATTTCGTCGATGGCGTGGTCGAACTGGCCGAGAGGCGGCAGGGTGGCGTTGCCATACCAATGATGCGCCGTGGCGTAGTTCGGGTTGAGCTGGATGGCGCGTTCCATCTCGCGCACTGATTCCGGAAAATCAAAGTCCCACGACGCATGCAGCAGGCCGAGCGAAGCGTGCGCCTCCGCGAGATTAGGATCGAGAGCAAGCGCCTTTTGCGCCATTGCTTTCGCCTTTGGATACAAATCCGCCGGAGCGGCGCCGCCAAAGAGCGGCAGCAAGAGATAACAATCCGCCATGCCGGCATAGGCGACGGCATAGTTCGGGTCCGCCGCCACCGCCTGCTGGAAGTAACTAAGCGCGGTGTTGAAGTCGCCCGCGGTTCGCTTGTTCCAAAAAAACCGGCCTTTCAGGTAAAGTTGATAAGCTTCGGTGTTATCGGTCGGCCGGGCGGCGATGGTGTGCTGCTCGGAGCCGGTGAGCTTCGCTTCCAAAGAGGCCGCGATCTTTTGCGCGACGTCGCTTTCGATGGCGAAGGTGTCGATCAATTTGCGGTCGTAAGTCTCTGCCCAAAGATGCGAATCAACCAGCGCATTGATCAGCTGCACCGTGATCCGCACCTGGTCGCCCGTCTTCTGCACGCTGCCTTCCAGCACATTCGCCACGCCGAGTTGTTGCGCGATCTCCCGGAGGTTATCGGGCGCGCTTTTATATTTCTCGGTCGAAGTGCGCGAGATTACTTTCAGATCGCCGATCTTCGACAGACGGGTTAGGATTTCATCCTGGATGCCTTCGGCGAAGTAAGCGTTGCTTTTCTCGTCACTCAGGTTCTCGAATGGTAGCACGGCAACAGATTTTCTGTTGGTTGTCTCGATGGGGACAAGAGTTGTGGCGACAGCAGTAGTCGATTTCGGCGGGGTGTGATTAAGAACAAGGAAAAGGCTTATTGCTAGGACGCCCAGCAAAAGAACCGCCGAAAGAGTTATCACACTTTTGCGGTTGCCTGTGCAAGTTTGCGGACCGTCAGTCCTCACGCTGATGGATCTTGCTGTTCCCGCCTGTCTGATTTTTTCGGGTATCGCCGAATTACCGGCGACGGCGGTGTAAAGATTGACCAAGTCGATTTTGACACCGTGCTTTACTTCTACCACGCGCAGGTCATGCAAGTGAGGAGTCCAACGGGCGTATTGAGCGAGGTCGTCTGCGATCCGCCTTGAAAGCAGGATGTGTCCGGCATCGCCGCAATCCATCACCCGTTGCGCCATGTTAATACCCGTGCCGGCGACGATAGAGCGATCGTTCACGTCGGTTATGGCACTAACCGGCCCGCTGTGAATGCCCATTCGCACCTGCAAACGGGGATGATTTTTCAACGCCTCACTGATCTCAAGTGCGCATCGGACCGGCGCCTCTGGTTGAGTAAAAAACGCCAACGCCATCCCGTCTCCCGCAGGAAGTCGAACCAGTTTTCCGGCAGTCTCCGCACTTTGAAAGGTTGCGGTTTTGCGAATGACTCCGTTAAGCGAGTTTAATACATCCCCCTGCTCGTTGATCAGCAGCCGGGTGAAGCCCACCACGTCGATGAAGAGCACGTACGCGATCTCCATCTCAAAATCTGAGGGCGGATCAACGGACATTGTGTAGATGTTTGTGAGGCGCTTAAAAATGGCTCCAGAGGTAGGATTTGGCGGTGCTTTCCCCTATATTTGGCTGAATGTAAGCAGCTTACGTCTGAGTAATCAAGCGTAATCGGCGACTACTCGCGCGGGCTCTTTCACTGCCGTTTGCTGGCAATTCTGCTGGCAGTTGCGTTCGGTATCCTCGGGCGCGACTGCGCACCAGTGCTTGAACTACCGCCCCAGCGGGATGGCTCTACCGCAGCTTAAAATTGCCTGCCAGCTTTTGTCCCTCCGCAATCTGCTCCGGCGTCATCTTATTTTCCAGCGCGGTCATAGCTTTCTTTGCATCCTCATCGCCTTGCGTCGCCGCCAGCCGCCGCCACTTGTAAGCCTCCACATAATCCGTCGCCACGCCTTCGCCGTTGTCGTAACAGACACTCAGATTGAATTGAGCCTCGGCGTAATTTTGTTCCGCGGCTTTGCGGAGCCATTTCACTGCCTCCACCTGATCCGCCACGCCGTCGCGATTGGTGTAGGAGAGTCCGAGTTTGAATTGAGCCGGGGCGTAATTTTGCTCGGCGGCTTTGCGAAACCATTTCACCGCTTCCACCTGGTCCCTGGCGACACCGTCGCCAAATGCGTAGCAAACGCCCAAGTTGTATTGAGCCTTGGCGTAATTCTGTTCGGCCGCTTTGCGATACCATTTCACGGCCTCGACCAAATCTCGGGGCACGCCCTCGCCACGTTCGTAGCGAAAACCGAGTTGAACCTCGGAATCTGCGTCACCTGCTGCTGCCTTCGCCTTGACTTCCTCAACCGGTTTTAGATCGGTTTCGGTTTGTTGCGCGGCCAGTTGGAAGACAGCAGCACTCGACAGCAACAGAAGCGTGAACACCAATCGATTCGTTTTCATATCGGAGATTAGCTGGTTCCCAACGGAAGAAAAGAGGCCAGCGTTCTGGCTTGGCGAATCTGGTAGCCGAGCGAAGTCGTGCAGGCGTTTCTTCGGAGGTAGGATTCGGCGGTGCTTCTTCCTTGTTTAGAATGAGTTAAGCAGGTTTTTACGAGGTAATCAAGCCAACTCTTCGACTACTTTTGCGGACTCTTTCAATGCTGTTTGCTGGCAATTCTGCTGGCAGCAGTTCGCAATTATTGAACTGGGGCAGTATTGGTAGGCGGGTCGACGCGGGGATAGGTGCCCCAGGGTTTGAAACTCTCGAAATTGACAGGAAGATTTTGATCCAACCTGGCTATAGTTCGGTCATATTCGACTTTCGCTGCGGCAAATATCGTCTCTACCGTTGCTTTCGGATCTCGCAAGAATTCCCCGAACAAGAGGATCGTAGCGTTCGCAGCCAATTGGACGGCTCGGGCGGCTAGTTGGATCAAGACAGTTCTGTCGAAATGGCCATGATGAACGATGGTGTTTCGCAGTCGGTAGATCAGCACCACCTCATTGCGGGTACTGTCGTGACGTTTGAGGATTTGTTCACGCGCCACTTTCCCATCGTGGTAGAAACGGTAAGCCTCATGTACTTTCTCGCTAATGATTCGATTTGTGAGTTGGTCGCGAATCTCGCCTAAGCTGGGAATAAACTGGTCAAACGTAATTGAAGGCTGACTTGTCTCGAGACCGCTTCGCTTTAGTAAGGCTGCGGAAAGCCCTAACTCGGGTAGCCGGGTGCGCAGGTAATAGTAAAGCTGCCAACCAAAATCGTACATTAGCTGCAACGCGTCACGGACGGGAATGTACTCCGCGATGATCCGAAACTTGCTTGCTGTTTCGCCAGAGCCGAGACCCCATTGTCGGAGGGCATCGTGCCGTGAAAAAGCAAACATCCGTTCCAGTACGATCCAAGCATTCAAAAGCTTATCCTCCGGTTTTTGCGCCTCTACGGCTCTCCTGTACCAGCGAAAGCATACGCGGAGTTTCGAGACAATGGGGTGATCCATCCCACTCGTTTTGAGTCTGGATAAAGTGGCGTCGATCAAACCATTTGGAAGGTGGGCAACTAGGTTTTGAAGATCAATTCCATCGCCAGTGGCGGCCAGCTGGAGCGTATTCAAACTAATGCCATGGGCGGCCCTTTGAAGACGTCCGGCGCGATCAAGCGCGATATGGTTCCTTCTATCAACTTCGATTGGGTACTTGGAATACGAATGAGGGCGAATCCAATCAAACGCTTCCTCGGCCATGTCAGCGGCGACATCAGCACCAGCGACTGCATCGCGAAACGAGAGCCTAACGGCTGCGTTTACAAGAGGGAGGTCCGGAGGCCGTCGAAACAGTTCAGGGTTTTTATCCAGACTGTGTTCGCTGTTTTCGAGCAAGGGATGGGTAGCTGGGTTATACAACGTCACGGCATTCAATTCGAGTTTCGAAACGTTTCGAACGCCTGATACAGGGAAAATGATGGTGCCGAGTTCCATCGGGCGACGAAAAACATCCACGAGTGTTTCCAGTCGGCGCCTAGGAGACAAATCGGCCATTGCCTTTGCTATCGCAGCAGAATGAGCTGCGGGATCGTATTTCCCATTTATCAAGAAGGAGCGCCAGTCAACGCTGTGGAGGAATCTCGTATCTGGGCTGCCGTCAGGACGAAATCTTAACTTATCGAAGAGGGCCGCGGGAATTGAACGAATGGTCGTGATGTGATAGCTGGCCTGAAGGAACTCGATGATCAGCGAATTCGACAAACGGCCAATTTCCACAGGATCATTCTGAGACCATGTGTCATTTAACAAGATGGCGATCAAGCGTGCAACTGACTGGACAAAATAGTCTCCCGATGTGAAAAAGGGCTGTACCGATGCACACAAGGTATTCAGGTGAAGCAGCGCAGGCTTGTCGAAGTTCTTGATTAGAGCACCAAACTCGACGGTCAGCGCGTTCCGAACGACCAAATCATCTCTTAGGATTCGTCCGAGTTCCTTCTGGAAAACCTTCCTAGTCTCGACGTTTCGAAGATCGTTGTGCTCAATTTCGTCGGCGATTGCCAACACCAGAAGGTGTGGGGATGATAGGCGTAACCAATACGAGTTAACGTTGAAATTATCGACTAATTCCTGCCACCGATCGACCCAGTATCGGACTTTCTCATTTGTCTCTGCCGGGGCCCATTGAAGCCAAACATCCTTCTCCACGAAAGACATTCCCATTCAGTTGCCACATCGCAAATTCGCGCCAAGACGGATTGGTGGATCTGTCGCATCCCTGGTCTGCCGGCCATCCGCTAGAGCGGGAAGGGTAGATGGGATGCTGTCAGCCAGACATACGTCGTCAGTTCAGGACACGATCGCGCTGCTGAACTGTCGTCGACTACCCGCTCGCTTGAATGTGGCGGAAACAACCGTCCTGCTCGGGTTCAAGGAGCACGACATCGCCCCGTTGACTGCGGCGAGCCTGCTAATTCCTCTCGGAAAACCGGTGCAGAACGCGCCAAAGTATTTTGCGGCAATAGATGTTGTTGAACGAGCAGAGAATCGGGAATGGCTGTCAGGTGCCACGCGCACCATTTCCAATTTTCTGGAAAAGGAAAAATAGGAACAGCACGGGCAAACAACTCACAGAGGGGAGTCGTTAGGTCAGTCCGGAGATTTACGATGCTGGGGATATGAAAGCGTGTTTAGACCTTCTCTGCGGCGTTCCAAATTTTCAATCTCACTGTTAATCCCGAGCTGAAATATGATCTCCAAATCCGTGAGCATACGCAGAAGAAGGAAGGTGGCCGTGCTGAGATTTCCGTGAGCGTCGTGGTAGTCCGGGCCGATGCGAACGCCTTGAATCTTCCCGGTCTCGTCGTAGACGATTTCGTGGGCCATCCCGGACGGGCTGGGATGGGTGAAAAGACTCAAGAAACGATAATGAATGTCGAAGATCGGCCTCGAGTTTCCTGCGTCAGCTAATTCCCCATAAGGAATTTTCACCAGCTCGTTAGCGCTTTTTTTTGCTTCGAGGGACTCCTGCTGTCGCTTCAACTCAGCGATTTGCTCCGGCGAAAGGTTCGAGGTCGCCCCGATGGTTCGGAGAAGGGCATTGATAGCCTTCCGCCGTTCCTCTTCGTTGGCGTAAATGAATTTTGTGGCGGCGTCTCGGTTCCGCGCACAGGCGGCGATCAGGAATGAGTCCTCAGTAAGATTGCGCTGTAAACTCTTGCTGTCGCAATCGAGACCGCGCTCGGCCAACAGAAATGAGCCTTCGAATGTGGCTACGGCGCGAGAAAAAGTACTGAGTGCGAGTAGCGCAATCGGGTCCTTGTCCTTTACCTGGCATTTGCCAAGGACGATGAATGCGAACCGATTTACCTGGTCAAAAAACTGGACCCAACCAGGGAGCGATTCGCGAAATCGTTGAACTGATTTTTCCGTGTAGACACTGAGAAAACCGCTAACAGAGAAGTCTTCCACATTAGTTTTGATATTCGTTTCCTGCATGGGAGTGCGCGATAGATGGCTCGCGCCTCGTTTAGACAATGCGCGCAGCCAATTGTAAATCGAATGGAACATACGTTTGAGCGAACTGCGCTTCATATGTTTCGAGCGATGGGCAAATGACAAATGCCGACTTAGCATACGTCTCATGAACGGAACGGCTACCATGTCCCAATGCTTCATGCGCGAATCGCTGCGGATAGCCGCACGACTTCGGACGCTGCGCCCACGCGTGACGATAGGAATGCAAGCTCACGCCGCAAATACTGGCGACTCGGCAGCGTCTTCTGAATTCTGCCGACCGGTGAGCAGCGGAACTTCTTTTGATATTCGGAAACAAGTCGCCGAAACGGGGTAGCGATTCGAGCAAGGCGCGGAGCTTCGACCCGATCATTAACCGTGCCGGTTGACTGAGTGCGCCGAGCTTTTTCCGTCGATAAACGAGAACTCCGTTGCTCCAGTCGATATCCTCGGCCGTCAAATTCGCGCCGTCTGTCTGCGCCGCACCGGTTTCATAGAGGAGCTCGTAATACGCGCGGCGTTCGTTGTTCCCTTCACAAGCGATGACTGCTGCATGTTCTTCAGCAGTGATCGCTCTCTTTTGTTGGCTTTGGATTTTGGGCCATGCTCGTTTGGCGAGGATGGGCCACGCGAGCCAGCCGAGATCAACGGCCAGATTGTGAAGCCGTCGCAGATAGTGTCCAACGCAGTGATGACGAATTATTCGCGCGACCTGCTTAATCGCTGCAACAAAGGGTAATCGCCGTTTATTAACGCCTGCTTCTTCGCCCGCGACCACCGTTTGATCTGGGACTCGCGCTGCCGGGCCGTGGGAAAGTCGGATTGAATTTCAACGAATAGAAGAGCTTCCGGAGGATCGATTGCGGTCGTGCGGCACGCAGTTCCCTGCTCGTGTTCACGAAAGCGAGCTTCGAAATCTGTCGAGCAACCAACATAGAAGTTGCCTGAGCGAAGGCGCAATATGTACACAAATGGAATGTCCCTCGACAGGCTCGGGGCCATTCGACGCGCTGCTTTCTGGAGATTCATGGTGAAGTTGCCTCGGCCAGAGGCCATGAGCAAGCCAGCGGCGCGTCGAATGGCTCCAGAGGTAGGATTCGAACCTACGACCAATCGGTTAACAGCCGACCGCTCTACCACTGAGCTACTCTGGATCGTCTCGCCCGCCGATCGACGGGCGTATATCTTGCCCACGCGGGATTCTGCGGCAAGTGCTCTTTTGCTCGTCCGACGGCGGTCATAGACCGCCGCTACAGAAGAGGAATCATGGAGGAACTGGCTGCGGGGGCGAGATTTGAACCCGTGGTCCCGCAGGCGCGGGATTATGAGCGGGGTAGGCCGGTCATGTTGTAAAATCCGGTTCCCCCTTTTTGTCGCTTGAGTGCATTCTCCAATCGTCGCGCGTCACTCAGGGAAAGCTCCTCACTTTGCCACCGCAGTACCCAAGGTCCTTTTCCCTTTGTCCACCTTGATGCGCCGGAATTGTGCTGATCAACTCGTCGGGGGAGGTCCCCGGTTACTCCGATATAGAATCTGTTTTCGCGGTTCTGAAGAACGTAGACGCGATATGCGGCCGACCCCCAGAGGGGGAGTGGTTGGGCGAGATTTGAACCCGTGGTCCGGCGGCTGCCGGATTATGAGCGGGAATTTGGTTGCGGGGGCGGGATTTGAACCCGCGGCCTTCAGGTTATGAGCCTGACGAGCTACCAGGCTGCTCCACCCCGCGTCTTGGGCGTGATTATGCAGCATCGAGTAGCGAACGCAACTGCAAAAACCGCGCACGTGATTTACTTTCGCTGCCGGAAGGAATCGTACTCTGTGGTGAAAACGAAATCAGCCGCGAAAAGTCATTCAGCAAGAATTCTCGTCGGGACCGCGAGTTGGTCGGACCCGGGTTTTGTCGAGCATTGGTATCCGAAGAAGATACCAGCGGGTGATCGATTGGCGTGGTATGCGCAACATTTCGAAATGGTCGAAGTGAACTCGACGTTCTACGCAGCGCCGGATGCGCGCATGGTCGAGCGCTGGTGCCGGAGCACGCCGGACGGATTCACGTTTGACGTCAAGCTGCATCAACTGCTTTCAAGGCATTCCACCAATGTGAAATTGTTGCCGCCCGCGCTGCAGCGCGGCGCTCAGATCGATCCGAAAGGCAGAGTGAAGCTCACTCCGGAAATCGAACGGGCGATGATCGAGCAGTTTCGGAAGCCGATCGAAATCTTGCGCGGTTCCGGCAAGCTAGGCGCGCTCCTCTTGCAATTGTCGCCGGCATTCTCGCCGAAAATGCACAAGCTGAGCGAACTCGACGACTTGTTAGGCGCGCTCGGCAAGTATCGAATCGCCATCGAGCTCAGGAATCGAAATTGGGCGGAGGGCGAACAATTGAAAGCGACGCTCGATTTTCTGCGCGCCCATTTGGCGACATTTGTCCTGGTCGATGCGCCGGCGGAAAAACATTTCACGATCATGCCGCCGGACCTGAACGAAATCACAAATCCCAAGCTGGCTTATTTGCGTCTGCATGGTCGCGATGCGCGCGCCTACATAACAGGCAAAACGGTGGCGTCGCGCTTTAATTACGATTACAGCGACGACGAGATCGAGGAGGTCGCGCAGCGAGCGCGCGACCTAACGCACGAAGCGAAGGAAGTGCATGTCGTTTTCAATAACAACGCGCTCGATTACGCGCCGCACGCGGCAGCGCGGATGCGCGCGGCACTTGGCCAAATGATTGCGGACACGCCGCGGCAAACGGAGTTATTCTAGGGAATGACGGATCAGCGTCTTGAGGACACGAAGCGGGAGGAAATGAGCAACGAAGATGCCGTCAATCCCGGCTGGTGGATGCAGCTAAAACGCTGGCTAGCGGCGCATCATCTGACGATGATGACGCTTCCGGACACGCCGCACTCGATCGCACTCGGTGCGGCCATCGGCATGTTTTTTGGTTGCACGCCGCTTCTCGGAATGAAGACGCTCCTTTCGATTTTGGTGGCGTGGATTTGCAGGGGCAACAAGATCGCCGCCGTGATCAGCGTGACACTGCACGATTTGATTCTGCCGTTTTCGCCGGCGATCTATCTTTGGGAATACAAGATGGGGATGTGGGCCTTGCACGGGCGCTTCCCGCAGCGTCCCGGGTTTCGTCACGTGCCGCTAGGTGAATATATGGAATGGACGACGTTCTTTACCGTCGGTCAGCCGCTTCTAGTAGGGACGCTCTTTCTCGCGCTGCCCGCCGCGGTCGTCACTTATTTTGCCATGCGCGGAGTGCTCATCCGCGCGCACGCGAGAAGGACGGCAACGTGAATTGAGCTTCCTGGCGGCGGCTTAGCAGGAGTTTCGCCCTCCCTGGATTTGCCCTTGCGCGCCGATCATCTGGCAGCGCATACGGGGATCGAACCCGTGCACCAGCCTTGAGAGGGCTGTGTCCTAGCCACTAGACGAATGCGCCGTCGTGCGGTTTCGAAAAAATCCTAGCGGCAAATCCGGCGTTCGGCAAGCGTGAGCTCGCTGGTTGATGAGTCGTTAGGCCGACCCGGCTGATCAGTGGGCGGGGCTCGGTTGCGGCGTGGGGGTGGGGCGGACGCGGTGTTGCGCGAGGCTCTCCAGGACGGCGGCTTTTTTTCCGTCGAGATAACTTTTTATCTCCGGGCTGGAAGCGAGCGCCTGCATGTGCGCGTAGTAAACATTATAGTAGGCGCGGAGCCGCGCACGTTTTTCAAGATCGGTTTTTGCGGTCGTTGTTGCGGCCTTCGCCGCCACCACTTCGGGATCATGCGCCGCGCGGTTTTGGAGCTGTCGCCATTCAACATGAAGCCGGTACTCTTCCGCCTCCTTGGCCAGAGGCGATTTCTGGAACGCAGCATCCAGTTCGGATAACGCCGGCGCAGTCTTGGCCAGGGCGGAAAGCGCCGGTTGGCGAGGTAGTGTTGGTGAAGAATCCGGCACGAGCGTTGGCGGTTCGATCGAAAGCGGAATCTCCGGTATGTTGAGCTGCGGACGCGCGCCCGAAGTCGCGGCCGGCGTCGGGCTTGGTGTTTCAGTTCTTGCCGGCAACGGAGGTTCTTGACCGCAAACAAAAGGGAGGGAAAAAGACCAAGCGATTAAAATGATCGCTAAAAGAAATTTCATCCGATTCATTTTGACCTGGTCGGGCTGACAGGATTCGAACGCCCGGCCTGTCGCCGCGGCGACCGCTCTATGAGAGCCGACTGAGTTTATCACGGCCTGGCCCGGTTTTGAGATATCATTCTCTTGTCATAGCCGCAGAGCGGGCCGCAAAATTTTCGGCGTGAAGCAATTTCCACGGAATCCCGTGCTTCGTCGCTTTCGATTCGCCAGCATTGTGGCGTCGGAGACGATCATCGAGATCCTCACAGGACCCGACGTAACGGCGAACCGTCTTTCCGCTCCTCAAAACATAAACATAAAACATACTGAATCACGCGTGGTCGTTGCGGAGAAGATGGTCGGGGTGACAGGATTTGAACCTGCGACCTCCTGGTCCCAAACCAGGCGCTCTACCAAGCTAAGCTACACCCCGAGGTTTCGTTGATGCTTATCATGCGTCATCCCGCCTGGCATGTATAAACTTCATTGCTTTCGAGCCGATCGCGTTGTCCGGGTGACCTGTCGCCGCGGCGACCGCTCTACCCAGCCCCGTCTGATGCGCGTGACTTAACACGCTCCCGCGCGCGGCGCATGCGGAATCTCGACTGACGCGTGGAATTCCGGTTCTGTCGTGCAACCGTGTCCGTGTGAGGTCGGGGCGATTGACCCAATCGCCCGGTGGGGTCGCATGCTTCGCTGGAACGCCTGCGGGCGGTTCGGTGAACCGTCCCTACCTGTTTGTGGCCTCTTGCGGGAAGGGGTTTTCGCGGCGAGCCAGAGCAGCCCGATCGCTTTGCCGCGCCACAAATAAGACCTTGCGGCAGGGTCTATTCGATAGGAAACTAGACACTCGATTTCGCCTCTAGCGGAACGTGCGCTGCGTCCCACTTCGCCTCATGTTCAAGCACAACAAACTCAATCTGTTCCTCTTCATCGTTCTCGTTGGTCTACAGGTCCTTGGACTTGTGGCTCTCTGGACACGCTTCCAATGGACTTACCTGCCGGTCATGTTCGCCATTTATTTCTGGACGGGAATCAGCACGACTCTCTATCTGCACCGATATCTGACGCACCGCGGGTTTGAAATGCCAGGCTGGTTGAAATTTTTCTTTGCCACAGGCTCGGCGGTCGCACTATCGGGTGATCCGGTCACGTGGGTAGGGGATCACCGGTATCACCATCTGAAATCAGATACCGACGAAGACATTCATAGTCCGCTCCACGGATTTCCTTACGCGCATATGATGTGGCTCGTGCGCAAGCCGCCGGGCTTCCGAGACAAGTCGCTTCGTTATGCCGCTGATGTCCGGAAGATTTGGTACTGCCGCCTCTGGGAACGCCCCTATTTCTACGTGCTGCCACATCTGAGCGTGGCCGCGCTTTTGTATTTCACCCTGGGCGGGGTGGGTCTGCTCTGGTGTCTCTACACGCCGATGCTCGTGGTTTACAATTTCACCTGGGCGGTCAACTCGATCTGCCATATGCCTTCGCTCGGCTACCGAAACTTCGACACCACCGATCACAGCAAGAACAATTTTTGGATTGGGCTCGGCGCCTTCGGCGAGGGCTATCACAACAATCACCACGCGAAGCCGCGTTGCGCGGCACACGGGCTAAGATGGTGGGAGTTCGATCTGACGCGTTACATTATCTGGACACTCGAAAAGTGCGGCCTCGCCTGGAATGTCGTGTGGCCAAAACCAGATGAGGAAATCGCAGTCGATCCCGTCACGGAGGATCAAGCAGGCGCTCTGCTTCTGTTCGGCGCGCAGATCAAGGATCCGCGTCTCGACGCCGAGCGAGATGACATTGATCGCCGTCAGTAGTCGAGGTTAGGCGCGAGCCACTTCTCGACGTACTCAGCGCTCACATTTTTCCGCGCGGCGTAATCGCGCACCTGATCGTCGGCAATTTTTCCCACGCCGAAGTATTTCGAATCGGGATGAGAAAAATAGAGACCGCTCACGCTTGCGCCGGGATGCATCGCATACGACTCGGTTAACGCGATTCCCGTCGCTTTCTCCGCATCGAGCAATCTGAAGAGCGTGCTCTTTTCCGTGTGATCCGGTGACGCTGGATATCCCGCCGCGGGGCGTATCCCGCGATATTTTTCGCGCAACAGCTCCTCTTGCGAAAGCTTTTCGTCGCGCCCGAATCCCCAGGCAATACGGGCTTCGCGGTGGAGGAATTCCGCGAACGCCTCCGCGAGTCGATCCGCGAGCGCCTTGGCCAGGATTGAGTTGTAGTCATCATGGTCGGCCGCAAACCCCTTCGCCAGTTCGTCCGCGCCGATTCCGGCTGTGACGGCGAAACCGCCGAGGTAATCGAAAAGTTGAGCGTTGGGAGTTGAGAGTTGAGAGTTTTCCGGCGCGATGAAATCCGCCAGGCTATGATTGAATTGTCCCGACGGCTTTTTCATCTGTTGCCGCAGGAAGTGAAATGTCCCGAGACGCTCTAGGCGCGTTTCGTCCGTGTAGATCTCGACATCATCGCCGATGGCTTTCGCCGGCCAGAAAGCGTAAACACCGCGCGCGGTCAGCAATTTTGCCGAGCAAATTCGCTCGAGCAGTTCTTGCGCGTCGTCGAAAAGCTCCCGTGCGTGCTTTCCGACGGTGGGGTCGTCGAAAATCGCCGGATAACGTCCGCGCAATTCCCACGTGTGAAAGAACGGCGACCAATCGATATACGGAACGAGCGTCTCGAGAGTAAATATCTGACTCGCGCGCTCTCCTACGCTCGGAACGACAGAGGCACTTGCGCTATCGGTTTCGTACAGGCGGGTGCCGAGAAGCTCGGGTTTCGGCGGAGTATAGGAAGACCAGTCGATTGGAGTGCGATTTGCTCGCGCCTGCTCCAGCGTAACTAGTTTCTTCTCGCGTGATTTCGATGCGTGTTCCTCTCGCAATCGCGCGTACTCCGCCCGCGTCTTCGCATCGAAATCGCCTTTCAACTCGTCGCTCAGGAGATTGGTCACGACACCGACTGCTCGTGACGCGTCCAGCACATGCACCGTGCTGGCGCGATAATGCTGCGCGATTTTCACCGCAGTGTGAGCGCGGCTTGTTGTTGCGCCGCCAATGAGCAACGGCAACGAGAAACCTTCCCGCTCCATCTCTTGCGCGACATGCACCATCTCGTCGAGCGATGGCGTGATCAGCCCGCTCAAGCCGATCACATCAGCTTTGCGTTCGCGCGCCGTTTCCAAAATCTTTGCCGCCGGAACCATCACGCCGAGGTCGATAACCTCGTAGTTATTACACTGGAGAACGACACCGACGATGTTCTTGCCGATGTCATGCACGTCGCCTTTCACCGTCGCCATGACGATGCGCGCCTGCGGCTTCGCGTTCGCGTCCTTCTCCGCTTCCATGAACGGCAGCAGATAAGCTACCGCTTTTTTCATCACGCGCGCACTCTTTACCACCTGTGGCAAAAACATTTTCCCGGCGCCGAACAAATCGCCCACGACGCTCATGCCGGCCATGAGCGGCCCTTCAATCACATCGAGCGGCCGCTTGCTGCTTTGGCGCGCTGCCTCGGTGTCGACCTCGATGAAATCGACGATCCCTTTCACCAAAGCGTGCGAAAGACGCTCTTCGACCGGCGCATGTCGCCACGCTTCCTTTTCCAGCGGTGTTTTCTCGGTGGCCTTGACGCTCTCGGCGAAATCGACCAACCGTTCCGTCGCATCGTCGCGCCGGTTTAGAAGCACATCTTCCACGCGCGTCCGTAGTTCCGGTTCGATTTCTTCGTAAACAGCGAGCTGACCGGCGTTCACAATCGCCATGTCGAGTCCCGCCTGGATGGCGTGAAACAAAAACGCTGCATGCATCGCTTCACGCACCGCATTGTTTCCCCGGAACGAAAACGAAATATTACTGAGACCGCCGCTTGTGCGCGCGCCGGGCAGATTTGCTTTGATCCAGCGGACCGCTTCGATGAAATCGACCGCGTAATTGCGATGCTCTTCGAGACCGGTCGCGACCGTGAGCACGTTCGGATCGAAAATGATGTCGTTAGGCAGAATGCCCGCGCGCTCGGTCAAGAGCTTGTAAGCGCGCGCGCACACGTCGATCCGCCGCTGAAAGCTGTCGGCCTGCCCGCTTTCGTCGAACGCCATCACGATCACCGCCGCGCCGTAACGCCTAACGAGTGTAGCTTGTCGCAAGAATTCGTCTTCGCCGTTCTTCAAGCTGATCGAATTCACAACCGCTTTGCCCTGGACGCATTTCAAACCGGCTTCGATCACGCTCCATTTCGAGCTGTCGATCATGATCGGCACGCGCGAGATCTCGGGCTCGCTGCCGATAAGATTAAGAAAGCGCGTCATTGACGCTTCGGAATCGATCATCCCTTCGTCCATGTTGACGTCGAGAATGTTGGCGCCGCCTTTTACTTGTTGCCGTGCAACGGCGAGCGCCGCCTCGAAATCACCGGCAAGGATCAGTTTCGAAAAACGCGGCGAGCCGGTGATGTTGGTTCTTTCACCCACGACCACGAAGCCCATTTCCGGCGTGATGTTCAAGGGCTCGAGTCCGGATAACTGTAGCGGCGCTCTATGAGTGCCGGCGCCTGGCTCTCGGCGGTCATAAACCGCAGCTACAGGTTTTCTCGGCGCGCAATCGCGGACTGCATCGGCGATCGCGCGGATATGATCCGGCGTCGTCCCGCAACATCCGCCCACGATGTTCAGCCACCCGTTCCGTGCCCATTTTTGCAGCTGCGGCGCCAAACTTTCCGGCGTCTCCGGAAAACCCGTGGGCGAAAGCGGATCAGGCAACCCGGCGTTCGGATAAGCGCTCGTGTAGCGGGAGGGGCCACGTGCCAGCTCTTCGATGTACGGTTCCATCTCGCGAGGTCCGAGAGCGCAGTTCAAGCCCACGACCAATGGTTTTGCGTGCGTGATCGAGATCAGAAATGCCTCAACCGTCTGACCACTCAGGATTCGCCCGGAAAGATCGGTCACCGTGCCGGAGATAATGAGAGGGACGGTCTGGCCGGAATTCTCGAAAATTTCCGTGATCGCCGCGATCGCGGCTTTTGCATTCAGGGTGTCGAAAATGGTTTCCACCATCAAGAGATCGACGCCGCCTTCGAGGAGCGCCTTCGCCTGGTCCGCGTAGGCCTGTCGAATCTGATCGAACGTTACCGCGCGAAAACTGGGATCGTTCACATCGGGTGAGAGCGACGCGGTCACCGGCAGCGGACCCAACGATCCCGCAACAAAGCGCCGTTGACCGGTTTCGTTCGTGACTGTCTCAGTCGCGTGACGCGCCACTTGCGCGGCCGCGACATTTATTTCCCGCACGAGCCCGCGGAAATCAGGATCATCCACTACGCGCTGGAAAAACTCAGGATCCTTGCGTCCACTTTCTGGCTCGCCGGAAAAAAGGAAATCGTGCAACCCGATCGTCGTAGCGTTGAAGGTGTTGGTTTCGATGATGTCCGCGCCGGCTTGGAGATAGCGCGTATGAATTTCGTCGATGACCGTTGGCTTCGTCAGGAGGAGGAGCTCGATGCTCCCTTTCAAATCTTTTCCTTTCCAATCTTTGAAGCGCGTTCCGCGGTAATCGGATTCGGTCAGCTTGTATTGCTGGACCATCGTCCCCATCGCGCCGTCGAGCAGGACGATGCGCTGGCGCATCAACGCTTCGAGAGGATGGAGGATTTCGACGGGCATGTTGAAGGAGAACTAAACTCTGGTTCCCGTGCGCATCAAGGAACAAATTGACGCATCATGATGCGTAGATGCGTTATTAACTATCGCGGCTGCGTGCGCAGCTTCGCGAGGAACGATTCACCCAGACCGATGCGCTTCCAGGAATCGGAGCTTCCAAATTTCTTGCGCGAAAAGTTAGATTCGCTTGATGGAAGCGATCCGGCTTTTCAAAGCGTTGACTCGGGACCAGCGGAATACCTTCATTGCCTGTTTTCTCGGCTGGGCGCTGGACGCGCTCGATTTCTTCCTGCTGACGTTCGTTTTCTCAGCGGTCGCACAGGAGTTCGGGAAGACGGTTCCCGAAGTCGCGTTCGCGAGCATGCTCACCCTGATGTTCCGGCCGTTGGGTGCGTTGCTCTTCGGATTTTTAGGCGACCGATTTGGACGTCGCATTCCGATGATGGCCGACATCGTTTTTTATTCCGCGATCGAACTCCTGACCGCGTTCTCGCCGAATTTTACGGCGTTCCTCATTCTTCGCGCTCTTTTCGGGATCGGCATGGGTGGCGAGTGGGGCCTCGGCGCTTCGCTCTTGATGGAAACATTGCCCGCAAAGGCTCGCGGCCTCTTCTCTGGGATTTTGCAACAAGGTTACGCATTCGGATTTTTGCTGGCGGCGATCGTCTACTGGCTCGTGTTTCCGCACTTCGGCTGGCGAGGACTTTTTATCGCCGGTGCAATGCCGGCTCTGCTTGTTCTTTTCATTCGCACGAAGGTCCCGGAATCGCCCGCCTGGCAGCGACATAAAGCCAGCCTGGCAAGACCATCCCGCCCTCTTTCGCAGACGATCCGTCAACACTGGCGTCTTTTTCTCTACGCGATTCTGCTCATGACAGCGTTCAATTGCATGTCGCACGGCACGCAGGATCTCTATCCCACGTTCTTGCAAAAGCAGTGCGGGCTCGATGTTTCCCAGGTGAGAAATGTGAGCGTTATCTACAGCCTCGGCGCAATTTGTGGCGGCACCTTTTTTGGCGCTCTCTCGCAAACCTGGGGACGTCGCCGGTCCATCATGGCAGCCGCGGCCATCGGTATTTTGCTGATTCCCGCGTGGATCTTTTCGCCCACGTTGGGAATGCTGATCGCCGGGGGATTCTGCATGCAGTTCATGGTGCAAGGCGCGTGGGGCGTTGTGCCGGTGCATCTGAACGAATTGTCACCTCCGGAAATGCGGGGCACGTTCCCGGGCTTCGCTTATCAGCTCGGCAATCTATGCGCGGCGCCGATTGCTGTCGTCGAGGCGAAGTTCGCGGAAACCTTTCCCACCGCGACCGGAGGCGCGGGCTACGCGATGTCGCTCGGGATCATTACACTGACCGTTTTTGTGGCGTTAATCGCCCTGGCCGGTGCGGGGCGTGAAGCGCGCGGGATAGAGTTTTAGGGTCAAGGTGGATCGAGCGCAGCGCTCCGCGCTCGATCCAAATAACGGCAATGGCGCGCAGCCGCACTCCAAACATCGCGCGACGGAGCGCACGATCCACCTGCGAATCGGGATCGAGTTCTAATTACTCGGCGTGGCTGGACGTGTCGGCAGAATCGGACGCGGTCTGTGGCGCCCGATAAATGCCTTTCCCATAACGTTCGTCGACAATCGCCTCCGCGATCTTGTCCGCGAGTTCGTCGCGATAGCTGGCGCTTCGTGCCCCCGCGCCTTCCGATCGGTTGCTTAAGAATCCGCACTCGACGAGTACCGCGGGATAAAGCGCTTTTCGCAAGACCCTAAAGTTAGCCGTCTTCACGCCGCGGTTTGATGCGCCGCGCATCGTGATCAGGTGTTGTTGAATCCGGTAGGCAAGGTTTCGCGCAACAGGCGAATGGTAATAGGTTTCGAATCCGTGGATGCCGCGACGACGCGAGTCATTAAAATGCACGCTCACGAAGATGGCATTCTCTTGCCTGTTTGAGATGGCGGCCCGTTCGTCGAGCGGAACGAAGACGTCGCTCGAGCGAGTCATGACGGTGCGAAATTGTGATTCGCGCAGCTTGAGCGCGAGCCGGGTTGCCACGTCGAGGGTGGCGGATTTTTCGGCCCCTCCATAATGGCGAAAAGCGCCGTTATCCTGGCCGCCGTGACCGGCGTCGACCACCACAGTCGTGAACGTCCGGGTCGTGTCTTTCACATGCGCTTGCGGGACGGAACTGCAACTTGCGAGAAGACCGCAGGCAGCGGAAATCAGGGCGGAACGGGAGAATCGCGACATCGGCCCTCAATAACCAAAAGGGGCCATCGCGCCAGAGATTTTTGCTGGTGGTATGAATGTACGGGCCGTCCGAGGTAGTGCGCTCGCGGCAAAAACCGCTTGTTTTTTCCACGCGTCAAACTAAAGGCCTTTACCTCAATTTATGCTGACACGATTCGCGATCATTTTATTGCTTTTGGCGTTGAATTTTCCTGCTTGCAAGAAACAGGAGACTCCCGCGAAAAATAACCCGGCCCCGAACCAGTCGCCGGGGTCATCCGCCGCGCCTGGCTCGTCTGTTGCGCCCACCACCCCGAGGCCAGCGGCCGCACCCGCCAGTATAAAGCCGGCAATCGACCAGAACGCACAGGTCGTAGTTTTTGGTTACCATCGTTTCGTAAATAACGTCCGGCGACCCGATACCGAGATCACGCCCCAAGCGTTTGAAGCACAGATGCAGGAGCTCAAGAACAAGGGAATCAGCGTGATCCCGATGCAGGATTTTCTCGCCTGGAGACGCGGCGAAAAAGCGATCCCAGCGAAGAGCGCGATCCTGACGTTCGACGACGGTTGGAAGTCGCAGCACGAAGTCGCATGGGCGATCCTGAAAAAATTCAACTACCCGGTCACGCTCTTCATTTACACGGAAGGCATTCGGCCGGGGCATTTCAGCGGCGGGGAATCAATGAGCTGGGATCAGCTTGCGGAAATGCGAGATGCTGGAGTCGACATTCAGGGACACACGGCCACGCATTCGGATTTGCGAAAGCCTTACGACAAAGTGGCGAAGAAAAAATTGAGCCCGCCGGAGTATGAGGAGTGGCTGGAGAAGGAGATCGTGGGCTCCAAGCAGATGATCGAACAGAAACTCGGCGTAAGAGTAAACTGCTTCGCCGTTCCCTACGGATTTCACAACGACCACATCAGAGACGTGGTGGTTAAGGCCGGCTATGAGGCGCTCTTCACGGTTTATGGCCAGCCGATCACGATGCACACGCCCCTGAATTCAGTGGGCCGCTATCTGATCGAGGCGAACAAGCCGAAAACATTTGCCGATGCCGTGTCCGCGATTGCCACCACCGCCAGCGGCCCGGCCGTCGCGGAAGTGTCGGCGTCAAACTTGCAAACGCAGCCGGCGGACGGCGAGACAATCAAGAATCCTTTGCCGCTGATTAAAGCGAACATCGCCTCTCTGGGGGCCATCGATCCGGGCACAGTGCCGGAGATGCGGGTGAGCGGCCTGGGAAAAGTCGATTCAAGCTTCGATCCGAAAACTTCCACAGTGGCTTATCAGGTCACGCAGCGGCTACGCGACAAGACTTGCACGGTGATCGTGAGCGCGAAGTCCGACGGCAAGAAAGTGGAAACGCATTGGACGTTTGCCATTAATGAAGCTGGAATAGCCGCGCCGCCCGCTGCATCGGCACCGCCTTCAACGCCGCCGCCGGCTCTGCCTCCTTCGACGCCGAAGAAGAAGAAGAAGAAATAAGCGGCGCAGCGGCGCGCTGATATCGTTATGTTTTCGCAACTCGGCGACAAGCTGCAGGACATTTTCAAGGACCTGCGCGGGCATGGCACGATCAGCGAGACGAACATCAACGACGCCCTCCGGCAAGTGCGGCTCGCGATGTTGGAGGCGGATGTTGATTTCCAGGTCGCCAAGAATTTCATCGCGCGCGTCAAAGAAAAGGCGCTCGGCGAGGAAGTGCTGCGCAGCATCACGCCCGGTCAGCAGATCGTTAAGATTTTTTATGATGAGCTGACGGCCTTGTTGGGTAGCGATGCGGCGCCGCTGAATTTGGAAAAGCCGGCGCGCATCTTGATGGTCGGCCTCAATGGCGCGGGGAAGACAACCTCGTCAGCCAAACTTGCGCGCTACTTGAAGAAACAAGGCCGCGCGCCCTTGCTGATCGCCTGCGACTTGCAACGGCCGGCCGCGATCGAACAACTTGCGACCCTCGGCCGCCAGGTTGAAGTGCCGGTTTACACCCCCGATCCCCAGGAAAAAAATGTGCTGCGCTCGGCGGCGGCAAGCCTGGAGTGGGCAGCGCGACAAACCGGCAACGTGCAGATTTTCGACACGGCCGGCCGACAGGAGATCGACGCTGCGTTGATCGAAGAGATCAAAGAG
>DASVJK010000080.1:0-15733 GCA_036385955.1 Chthoniobacterales bacterium
GAAAACTTCACGAGCCGCGCCGTGATGGAAGCGCAAGGCAGCGTGCTGACAAACAAGTACGCGGAAGGTTATCCGGGGAAACGCTGGTATGGCGGTTGCGAGAACGTGGACATTGTCGAGCAACTGGCGATCGATCGCGCCAAGCAACTTTTCGGCGCCGAGCATGCAAACGTGCAGCCACACAGCGGCTCGCAGGCAAACATGGCGGTCTATTTCGCCGCGATTAAACCGGGCGACAAAATCTTGACCATGAACCTCGCCCACGGCGGGCATCTCACGCACGGCCATCCGGCAAATTTTTCCGGCAAATTTTATCAGGTCACACATTACGGCGTGGATGCGACGACGGAGCAGATCGATTACGACGCGCTGGCCAAACAGGCCGAGGAAGTTCGCCCGGCGATGATCACCGCGGGCGCTTCGGCTTATCCGCGCATCCTCGATTATCCGCGACTCCGGAAAATCGCCGACTCAGTCGGCGCACTTCTTTTCATCGACATGGCGCACATCGCCGGCCTTGTCGCGGGCGGCCAACATCCAAGCCCGATCCCGCACGCTCAATTCGTCACGACAACGACGCACAAGAGTTTGCGCGGACCGCGCGGCGGCATCGTTCTCTGCGAAGGACGGTTCGCCAAGGAAATCGATTCGATGCTGTTCCCCGGTATTCAAGGCGGGCCGCTCATGCACGTGATTGCGGCAAAAGCCGTCTGTTTTCACGAAGCGCTTCAACCTCAATTCCGCGATTATCAGCGCCAGGTTGTGGTAAACGCGAAAACGCTCGCGGCCGGATTAACTAAGCACGGTTATCGAATTGTTTCCGGAGGCACTGACAATCATCTGATGCTGGTGGACATCCGGCCGAAAGACATCAACGGGCGGCAGGCGCAGGAAATTCTCGATCGCGCCGGCATCACGGTGAACAAGAATGCAATTCCCTTCGACACGTACCCAATTTTTAAACCAGGCGGTATTCGCATCGGCACCCCCGCCGTCACCACGCGCGGCATGAGAGAGGAAGAGATGCTCGAGATCGCCGATTTGCTCAACGACGCCCTAAACCGCCGCGACGATGCCGCCGCCCTGGAACAGATTCGCGCCAAAGTGCGCGAATTGACCAGCCGCTTCCCCCTGCCGTCGTAGGCAGAAAGTCAAAAAGCAATCCGCGCCCCCTCTGTCCGAAGGGACATGCTTCCGCATGTCCTCTTAACCAGCAGACGTGCGGAAGCACGTCCCTCCGATCCAAAACAATCTGCGTTGATCGGCCGGCCCGAGAGTTTTTCGGGGATGGACGACGTCTCTCCCTTCGTCAGATCAATCTTGCTACGAAAGAAAGCGCTTGATAATTTCATTCGATGCGGCTTTCGACAGCCCATTCCCCCCTAAAGCCAAGGAACTGGACTACAGATCTCGGCCTTTCTTGCAACGTTTGCAGCCTAATTCTCGTTAGGCCGAGGTTGTCATGACGCCGCTTGAACAATTCAATCGGAACATCCTCGGAGCTGAAAAGTATCTCGAAATGTACTACGAGCTGCGCAAACTGAAAAAGCTCGGAAGACGAGGGGCGTTGGATGCCACCAATCGATATCTTCTATGGCTGCCCCGCGCAACCGTTGTTTCAGCTGTGGGCGCACTCGACGCCTACATTCACGACATTCTCGCGTTACATATACCTCGACTTTTGGCCGACGCCTCGACGCAGATATCCGAGTCGCTGGCCACCTTACTCGGGCGCGTGATTTCAACTAAGAAGAGAGAGGATGTGCAAGACATGTTACGATTCATTCGCTCCACGACTGGCCCACAATCGCTCGCACACGAAGTTCGAGAAAGCGTGTGCCGCTTCGAATCGTATCAAGCGCCAGCTAAGGTTGTCGGCGCACTCAAAGTTCTCGGCATCCAAGATGTGCTGGCAGACGCCGCTGGACGATGGCAGGGACCGCAGACTACCCGAGACAACATCGCTATGCGACTCGACCGCTATGTGAAGCGACGCAATCAAATTGCCCACGAAGCGGACCTAGACACCCACGGCGAGCCGAGAGCGATAAGTCCCAATTACGCATGGGACTGTAAGGAATTCATCAAGGCTTTGGTAGAACGCATCGATCCAAGTGTGCAGTAGAAAGGGACGTCTTTTCTTTCACCGCGAACCCAGTAATCTCCGCATATGAAACCGAATCGGTTGGTGTTGACGCTTCTGTTGCTGTCGAGTGCGGCTGTCTTTCAACTGGCCGCGCAACAGACAAAAAGCGATCTAAAACCGATTGAGGAGGTCAAGGCCAAGGCAGAAGCAGGTGACGCAGATTCCGAGTATCAACTCAGTCTTCGCTACTATCGTGGCGAAGGCGTTCCCCGAGATTTGGTCGAAGCCGTGAAGTGGTTTCGCAAGGCCGCCGAACACAATCTCGTTATGGCTCAATTCAATTTGGGCATCTGCTACGCCAAGGGCGAGGGCGTGGCGAGGGATTATGTGGAAGCGGTGAAATGGTTTCGCAAAGCCGCCGAACAGAATCTCGCCAAAGCTCAATACAATTTGGGCCTCTGCTACGCCAACGGCGAGGGCGTGGCCAAGAATCAGGTGGAAGCGGTGAAGTGGTATCGCAAAGCCGCTGCGCAAAATGACGCCGAAGCTCAATACAATTTGGGTGTCCACTACGACAATGGCGAAGGCGTGGCGAAAGATGAGGTGGAAGCGGTGAAGTGGTATCGCAGAGCCGCCGAGCAGGATGACGCCGACGCTCAATCCAGGTTAGGCGTCAGCTACGCCAAGGGCCGGGGCGTAGCGAAGGATCAGGTGGAGGCCTACAAATGGTATCGCAAAGCCGCCGAACAGAATCTCGCCCTCGCTCAATACAATTTGGGCTCCTGCTACGCCAACGGCAAAGGCGTGGCTAAAGACTTGGCTGAGGCGGCGAAGTGGTATCGCAAAGCCGCCGAACAGAATCTCGCCGAGGCTCAATGCAATTTGGGCCTCTGCTACGCCATGGGCGAAGGCGTGGCGAAGGATTATGTGGAGGCCTACAAGTGGTTTTTGCTGGCGGTGGGGCAGGGAGATGAGTCCGCAAAGCACGATATGCCCATGCTAGAAAAAAAGATGACGCCGGAGCAGATCGCGGAGGGACAAAAGCTGGCGCGCAATTTTAAGCCACGACAGGTGCCATCCGCTGGGAGCGAATAGCTCAAGCACGGGTATTGCGCAGTAGCCGCCCCGAGGTTCCTGCTCCGGTTCCTTCATCACCGAGGAGCTCGGCCCGGAAAGGCTGCCGAAGCTGCTCTAATTAAATTGAACACCTGCGGCTTTTGTCGGCTAATACGCTGGATATGCCAAAAAAAAACGGCATAATCATATGTTAGGCGTAGAGCATATCTCATATGTTTATCCCCGGCTTCCTGATTTCCATCGCAACGTTTCCCGGAGTCGTCGTTCACGAGCTAGCGCACGTCGTATTCTGCAAGTTCACTGACACGCGTGTCCTGAAAGTCTGCTACTTCCGCGTTGGAAACCCGGCAGGATACGTCATCCACGAGCCGCCGAGCACCGTTTGGCGACACATCCTGATCGGCGTCGGCCCCTTTTTCGTGAACACGCTTCTTGGCTTTATGCTCGGTATAATAGCTATTCCGATGCACATGGATTGGGACCATCCAACCCCTGTTCAGCTACTCTTGCTGTGGCTCGGCGTCTCTATCGCCATGCACTCGTTTCCTAGCACTGGCGACGCCAGAAGTATTTGGCACGCAGTCTGGTCGAAGGGCGCGCCGATCAGCGCAAGGCTGATCGGGTCGCCTTTGGTCATAGTCATTTTCGCTGGAGCCATTGGGTCGATTCTTTGGCTGGATGCGCTCTACGGCGTCGGAGTCGTGGCCGCCGCTGGCGCCCGGCAGAAGGCGTCGCAGCGTGACTACGCTGCGATGCCACGCAGCACCACCAATACATCAGTCTCGCGACCGGACTTCGATCCCGCCACAGCAGTTCCGGTCCAAGACACGGCTACCCCGACTCCGTACGCGATCACATCGCTGCCGGCGGCGGGGCAGCGGCCCCCCGCTGATTCATTTGTCCAACCCGCCGATTCAAATAGTGCCGTGGATGATGCTCGATGGATGACGCGGCGGTGTGAGGACGTGTCACTCGATACTCCATTTTCATTCCAGCGAAACCCTAACGTGTTCGCTGATGCTCCACAGCTCACTAAGATTTTGACCGGATACGATGTTTACACGGGGCATAGCGCATCGGGAACGTGTGTCGTGACAGTGTCTCGATTGGTGTATAGGCCTACCACCCGCACCAACTTAGATGGCGCTGTAGAAGGTGCCGTGAGAGGAGCGATAAACGGCGTTCTTGGAGATACCACGCCGGATTACAAATCGGTTCACACACGGGTTGATGGCATGGATGCTCGGCGAGCAATATGGTACGTCACCGAGTCGGGACAGAAATACACCCTGGACGGGTTGTTCGTGCTACGCGACCACACGCTTTGGCAAATTCAGGTAATACATACTCCGGATTCGCCAAAGTCGGATGTGGAACGCATTTTAAGCAGCGTCCATATCAATCCGCTGTCAACGCGATGAATACCGCCACGATTGCCTGCGATGCTCGACGACAAGCCCCTCGCGGGTCTACACACCTGCGGAAGTAGCGCCGGGCGAACGATTCGCTAAAGCGAAAACCGTGGCCTCTTGTCTTCCGCTGGGAGCCAACTAATCTCCAGATTTGAAGGCGAATCGGTTGGTGTTCACGCTTCTGTTGCTGGCGAGTGCCGCTGTCTCTCAACTGGCCGCGCAAAAGGCCGAACCTGATGGCAAACAACTTAAAGAAGTTATGGCCAAGGCAGAAGCAGGCGACCCAGATTCCGAGTTTCAACTCGGTCGTCGCTACGCCAAGGGCGAAGGCGTGCCCCGAGATTTGGTCGAAGCCGTGAAGTGGTATCGCAAAGCCGCCGAGCAGAATCTCGTCAACGCTCAATTCGGTTTGGGCATTTGCTACGAAGATGGCAAGGGTGTGGTGAAGGATTATGAGGAGGCGGTGAAGTGGTATCGCAAAGCCGCCGAACAGAATCTCGTCGAGGCCCAATTCGGTTTAGGCGTCTGCTACTTTAAAGGCCAAGGTGTGGTGAAGGATTCCGGTGCGGCGGTCAAATGGTGGCGCAAGGCCGCCGAGCAAAATTACGCCGCAGCTCAATACATTTTTGGCCTCAGTTACGCGGAAGGCGAAGGCGTGGCGAAAAATGCGCTGGAGGCTTACATGTGGTGGTTACTGGCGGCACGGCAGGGCAATGAGGATGCAAAAAAAGATATAGCCATCATGGAAAATAAAATGACGCCCGAGCAGATCGCGGAGGGACAAAAGCTGGCGCGCAATTTTAGGTCGCAGTAGACCGCCACCCGCTGGGGACAAGTAACCCAAGCCCACCTTCTCTCCCGCATCCACCCTTGATAACCTACGTAGGGGTTAGACGTTGTTTCAACGCCACTGTTCTCCAAGGATTTCCCGTGTCGTACGCCCAAGCTACCTCGCCGAGCACGTGCGTGTACGCCCAAGCGTGTTGAAAGCTGTCGGCGTCCGCTTCCGAAACGAAGCGGTCGCGGAAATATTCATCAGGTAGGACAACCTCCACGTCGCTGAACTCAAATCGAAGATCTTCGGTCGGCAGGCGCCACTCTCGCTCCCACGTAAAATCAACGGGCGCACCGCCCGACAGGTCGAACCGAACGTGTCGCCAGCGCAAGGCGTTGGGCAGGAATGAGAACTCTGCATCTGGCTGGTATATGACCGGCCGACCGCCGCGGGCGAATACATAGCTCTTGGAGAAGAGCAGCCCAAAAGGGGCATACCGCGTAAAACCAGTATCGTTTATCAAGCCGTGCTCAAGAGACGCTAGCGGGGCTTCGGAGAAACAGATGCAAGGCATCGCGCCGGGAACATTGCGTGTTGAGGCCATGAGACGACGCTGTTGGAGGATGTGCTTCAACGTCTGGTATGCGTCCTCACGGTCGTGCCCTTTCGTGAAGTGAATTAAATGCTTTGCGAGGTCGGAGCGCATTGCGGTCTAAGAAAACACAAGCTAGGCCTTACGCGTGTCATCGATTCACCGACTGCCCCCCGACTGACCCCTTCTCCGCCGTGGGCTATGTCCGTTGTTCTGGGGCTTCCGAAGCTGGTTGGGATCATCGTTGATTGTTAACGTATTCAAAGACGATCAGTTTCTTCCATCACGGCTAAGCCCATTGTGCGAAAGTTAACTGCGAAACGTGACTCGCTGGGCTCAGCGCGCTGGAGTTCCACTTGTAGTCGGTTCTGTTCAATCCAATGCCGTACCGCTTTTTCTATCGCTGAATTCACATCGCAACGATAGCCAAGAATGACTTCCTTGATTGTTGCAGGCGTAATTGCCTTAAAATACTGCGCTGTGCCATTACAATCGACATCGCGTTCACAGTCGGCGAAAGACCAAAGCAGTCTCACTTCGCGTTCGTATCTCCAGTGGCAGCTCTTTCTTCTGACAAGATTCTCGGTCTCCTGTAGGAACTCTTGCGGTGTTGAATCCTTAGAAAGTCGCCAGGGTAGACGCCGTGATTTGTAGTCCGCTTCGAGTGTCTTGAGATGATGTGGGACGTCGAACCCGATTACCACGCCTTTGTGACCGTCGGCATAGTGCGACCACATGAGAAGATTGTTCTTTCTCTTCGAAAAGCAGATTATTCCATGGGTCTTGCTAATATGATCGAGTATCCCTCTGCACATTTCTCTGACTTGATCGGGAGATGCGAGAACGGGTTCCTTCGCCTCCCTTTCCACGAAGTCGCGAAATTCTTCGTCGCTGCCTTCGAAGATCTTTCCTCTTGCAGCTAACCTTCTCCGAATCTGAGGCGCAAACTGCGGAATCTCCTCAGCCTCTGCCCATTTGACCGGATTCGCTCCGATTGAAGTCGGGGTGAATTCGAAGATGTCATTGAATTTGTTGGGTGGCGTAACCTTTAACCGAAGCGTCCGCAAAATATCCAAGCCGCGATGATCACAATATTTATAGAGTCTCATTCGATCGTTCCCGAAATTTTCCTCTTACCTAATCGGCGCAAATCTGCCTAAATCTGCGCATCACCTTCGCACGATGAGCAAGACTTCGGAAATTCCGCAAACCAATCCGCTCCGCGAGGGGCTCGCTACGCGGGCCGTGCCGCAGGCTTGCAGCGTCGTGATTTTCGGCGCGACCGGCGACCTGACGATGCGGAAACTGATTCCCGCCCTCTACAACATCGCGGCCGATGGCGAATTGCCGCCAGCCTTGACGGCGGTCGGCTTCGCCCGGCGCCCGAAAACGGACGAGGAATTCCGCAAGGAGCAGGAAGAGGCCACCCGGAAGTTTTCGCGGCAAACAGTGCGCGACGAAATCTGGAATGGCTTCGCCCAATCCGTTTTTTATCATCAGAGCGAATTCCATGATGCGTCCGGCTACAAGAGCCTGGCGGAGCGCCTCGAGAAAATTGATCGCGAACGCGGCACCGGCGGTAATCGGCTTTTTTATCTTGCGGTCGCACCGGACCAGTTCGAGCCGATCGTAAAGAATCTTAAGGAAGCTGGTTTGAACACGGCGCGCGAGGGAAGCTGGGCGCGGGTCATTGTCGAGAAACCGTTCGGGACCGATCTCGCCTCCGCGCGCGAGCTCAATCGGATTGTGCACCAGGCATTTTCCGAGGATCAAACCTACCGGATCGATCACTTCCTCGGGAAAGAGACCGCGCAAAACATTCTCGTTCTCCGGTTCGCGAACGCCATCTTCGAGCCGCTTTGGAACTCCCGCTACGTCGATCACGTTCAGATCACCGCGGCGGAAACACTCGGCGTCGAGGGACGCGCCGGATATTACGAAGGCGCGGGCGCTCTGCGCGACATGGTGCAAAACCATTTGCTCCAGCTCCTTTGTCTCGTCGCGATGGAGCCACCGACGGACCTCGGCGCGGGCAGTATCCGCGATGAAAAAGTGAAAGTGGTGCGATCGCTTCGCCGCATGACGCAAGAGGATCTGGCCAAGAATGTCGTCCGCGGCCAATACGCCGAGGGCGCTATTAACGGAAAACCGGTTCCAGGTTATCGGAGCGAAAAAGGTGTGAAACCGGATTCCAAGACCGAGACCTTCGTCGCCTTGCGTGTGCTGGTCGATGACTGGCGCCTGGCTGACGTGCCCATTTACATCCGCGTCGGCAAACGGTTGCCGAAATCGGGCACGGAGATTTCCGTCCATTTTAAAAAGGCGCCGCTAATTTTGTTTAACAAGGAATCAACGTCGCTCGATCAAAACGTCCTCGTGATCCGCATTCAGCCAGATGAAGGAATTTCGCTGCGCATGCAGGCGAAAATGCCCGGGGCCAGTTTTCGTATCGAGCCCGTGAAGATGGATTTTCACTACGTCACCTCTTTTGGCAAAGCGAGTCCGGAAGCCTACGAGCGGCTGTTGCTCGATGCGATGAGCGGCGACGCCACACTTTTCGCGCGCCGCGACGAAGTCGAAGAAGCGTGGGCGTTCATCGACTCGATCGAAGAGGCCTGGGTGGCGAAGGAGAATCAGCCGGGATTGTTCGAATACCCCGCCGGATCTTGGGGTCCGGAGGAAGCGGATGCGCTCCTGGCCCGCGATGGCCGCGCGTGGCGGCGACTGTGAGGCCAGGCGATGAATGTTGCCAGCCCTTTGCCTGTCATCCTGAGCCGCGCAGACGGCGAAGAGCTTGTCCTGAGTCTGTCGAAGGAACCTCGCAAACACATTGTGACCGTCCCAAGTGTTAACACAGGCCCGACTGCGGATGCGAGGTCCCTCTCCGTCCTGTGGCGGATCGGGATGACGGCAATTCGTGGAGGCCACACTAATGGTTGCGCAAACTGAAACTTTTTCACCTGGCCTTCCGGTCGAGATCGGCAAGATCGATCGCGAGTTAAAAAAGCTTTGGGCCGAGAGCGGCAGCGCGATGACGCGCGCCTCTCTCATGAACCTCGCCGTTTACAGCGAAGCGCCAGGTTCTCTTCCTCTAAACACAGAAATCATTTTCAAAATCACCGACGACCACGCCTGTCGCGCCATCGTGATTAGCGCGAATCCCGACGCGAAAGAAAATCATGTGGAGGCGTGGATCAGCGCGCATTGCCACGTCAGCCGCGCGGGCGGCAAGCAAGTCTGCTCCGAACAGCTTTCTTTTTTGCTCGAAGGTCCTTCCGCGAAATTGCTGCCGAATATCGTTTTCTCCCAACTCGATTCCGATCTCCCCTTTTATCTTTGGTGGCAGGGTGAATTCCACGATCCGATGGACCCGCAGCTGTGGGCGTGGGTGGACCGCGTTATCTACGACAGCCAAACATGGAGCGACTTCCGCGCGCAAATGGGGCGCGTCGAAACCGCTCAGGCGGAAGCGAAACAACGCATTGTGCTCTGCGATCTCAACTGGACTCGGCTCGTCCAGTTCCGGCTAGGGCTCGCGCAATTCTTCGATCATCCGACGTCACATCATCGTTTTAAAGAAATCGAAAGCGTGGAGATCGATTTCGCATCCGGGTATCGTTCGACGGCATTGCTGCTGGCGGGCTGGCTTGCCGCCCAGCTTGATTGGACACTCGAGAAAAACTCGAAAGACAACGCGCTGGCTTTTCGCAATCAGTCGAACAAGACGATTCAAGTTTCGCTTAGCGAAAAAGCGGGCGAACCGATCAGCCGTTGCGTTTTGAATTGCGGGTCCGTAAAATTTCGCGCGACGCATTCGGCAAACGCAGATCTGCTCGATGTAGCCATAGAAGGTGCAGATGCGGAACGAACGTGTCTGATGCCGGCTGGCAGCAACGATCCCGTGCGGTTGATGAGCGAGGAGCTGATGCGTGGCGGTCCGCATCGCGTGTACCTCCGCGCGATGAATTCCGTGCGAAATCTTCTGTAGCGGCCGTCTAGTCTCTCCGCCGTAGCCTGGCGAAGGAGGATGACCGCCCGCCGCTACAGAAAAGGATTTCAGGCCTCCACCGCTACTGCCGTCTCTTCGTGACTGAAAGCTTGCGGCTGTTTCAGGAGATCGGGATCATTCAACCGGCCGTCGTAGACCTCCGACCAAGTCTGTTGATTCATCGAGCACATGGGCACGGCCACCCATTCGCCATTGCGCTTTACCGCCCCCTTGAAAACACAGGAATCGAGACGCGCCCGCACGACCGGATCGATGTCGGCCTGCGCCACTTGTTTCGCATCCATAAAATTGTGCATGCCCACGCCGAGCGTATGAACTTGTCCGCGCAGGAGTGAGCGGAACATTTCCCGCGGCGCTTTCCGTGAGGTGACATAGCGCAAAAGTATGAAAACAAGTTTGGCCGCCAGAACCGGGTGCTGAAACAGAACACCGGCGAGACGATACGGAAGCGTACCCGCATCGTCGCTCACGAGCGAGAGGCCGCCAATTTTTCGCAGTACCTCACCGAGCAGCGAATCGAATTTCTTGTCGTCCGGCAGGAGAGGAAAAATTTTTCCCGATGGCCGGGCGATCAGCAGCGAAGCCCAGCTGTTGCAATCCGGGTGACCGAAAATCGAGACATCGCGACGCAGCGGCAACCCGACGCCGGCGCAAATTTTTTCCCAAACGTCCGCTGACGTAATGGGGCGCTGGGAAAAAATGGTGCGCCCCGTGTCTGCTTCAGGTTGGAAACTGAGCATGCGCCAGATGTAACTCCGCTGCGGATCGGCCAGATACCAACGGATCACTTCCGGCACGTCGTCAACGTTTCGACGCGTCACGGTAAAACTCAGCGCGTATTCGAGGAGCAACCCGGTTTTTTTCCGAACGCGCAGAGCGAGATCGGTGAACGCCTGGCGCACCGGATGAAGATCGGCTTCGCTTTGGATGCGGCCGATCGGAAAGCCGTGCCGGCCGGCTTGTGTCATGTCGACATGCACGGAGATCTGTCGCAATCCGCCCTCGACGACAAGGCGCTCAAGAAACTCCGGATGCTCGATCAACGTTTGTCCGTGCGTCATGAGCATCGGGATGGAGCCGACGGAGATCGCGTAACGAACAATCTCGATCAGCTCGTCACCTCGCCCTGATTTCCAATAGGCATCCGCGACATCGCCGCCCGTGATCTGGAGTCCGCCGCCTGGGCCTTGCAAACGACGGTTCGCGTCAATCTGCTCCTTCACCTGCGCGAGCGATGGGATGGGAATCTGGTTCGCGTTCTTCGGGAGGTAACAATGCGTGCAATGAAATGAGCAATAACTCGCGCCCAACGTGAAGCCGCAGTGCGTGAGGTGCCGGCCGGAAATCTGGTTATTGGTTCGGAGTTCGAGCGGCAACGATTCCCAACGCTCTTTCAAGACGCGCGCCTTTTCTTCAGCGATGGGGTGCCGGAAGGCGTTCCAGCGCGCGCGCCAGCGCGGTGGCCGGGCCACTTCTTGATCGTTCGCGAGTGCAACCATTTCCCCGAAGCTATTTCGCTTCGTTCAAACTCCAGTCGTAGTCCTGATAGCTGATCTTGGCGTCGTTCGGTATCGTTGTGGCGCGGCGCTTGTTGATGAATGCAAGCGGACCGCCCTCGCCTTTGAAATCATCCTTGTACCAATCGAAGATTTTCGAGAACTGGGCCATCTTGCTCTCGGCGGAATATTTGACCCCTTTCTCCGAATTCACGTAACCCTTCGCCAATTTTTCGAACTGCTCCTCGAGTTTCCCGGCGCTGAACGCTTCGCGATTGAGCGACGGGCAGCTCCGGCTGGCGCAATTGAGCGCGAAATGGACGCGCGGCTCGCTGAACTTCGAGCGAATCGTCTCCTTCTCCAGCCCATTGAAGCTGGTGTCTTGCCCCGCCACTTTGATCCGTTTGCCAGTAAAGAAAGTGAAGAAAGTGTCCTTCACGCTCTTGATCGGATATTTTCCGAGCGCTTCGTGCAGAATCCATGCGTTGTAGGCGTTGATGTAAAAAGCGAGCTGCTGCTTTTTCTCCATCGCCGACACGTTCTCCTTCGCGATTCCATCCACCACGGTCTGGATCGCCTGAAGATCGGCGGCGTTGTTTTTCCACTCGGCATACTTCACTCCGCCGGAGGTGATGTACTTGCCGAGGAGTCGATTATAGGTTTCGGTCCAGTTCTGAGCCTGAGAAGTCGCGGCGCAAACGACGCAGAGTGCGGCCGCAAAAAGAACGCGCAGAGGTAGTTTCATGTCCTCATTTCGCACTCCGGTAATTGTTAGGGCAAGAGTAAAGTGCGCGGCCTTTTCTGTAGGGTGGGGTCGCTGACCCCGCCGAGCCAACCCCCGCCTACAATTTTCCGAAGAGCGCGCGCAGCGCGCGGCCGCTCGCTTCGATAGAGAATTTTTCTCTGGCAATCTCCCGGCCCCGGTCGCCAAATTTTCGCGCCTGCTCAGGATTGGCGATCAAATATTCGATCGCTGCGCAAACCGCTTCCGGATCATGTTCCGGGACCAGTTTTCCATTGAAGTCGTCCTCGACCATTTCCGGAACTCCGGCGAGCGGCGTGGAGATAACCGGCAACCCGGCAGCCATGGCTTCCATGATGACGGTCGGCAAATTGTCCATTCCCCCACCCTCTTCCCGTGTGCAGGGCAGGACGAAGATCGTTGCATGCGCGAGGCGTAACGCGACCTGCGATTGCGGCTGCGGCCCGACCAATTTCACGCACGATTCCAAACCGTCCCTGACAATCTGAGATTGCAGCGCGGTCTCGAGAGGGCCTTCGCCGATGATCTCACAAACAAAATCACGGCACCGCGGCTTGAGCAGGCGACAGGCGCTGATGAGATCGGCGAACCCCTTTTTCTCGATCAATCTGCCGATGGAGAGGATCGCTGGGATTCCGCTGCCAAAGTCAACCGGATGGAAACCAGATAGATCCACCCCGTTGTAGATTCGATGCACTTTCGCGGCGGTTTCAGGAAAACGGTTCCTAAGAAATTCCGCCGCATAATTGCTCACCGTCACAATCGCCGCCGCGTTTTCCAGCAATTTCGCGATTGAAACCACGAAGTCCCGTGGCGCAAAGATGTCGTTCGCGTGTGCGGTGAAGCTGTACGGAATTCCAAAGAACTGATTGATCCAAAATGCGGTCCGCGCCGCCATTCCCGCAAAGTGCGCATGCAGGTGCCGGACACCGTTTTGTTGCATGCGCAGTCCGACATAAACCGCCTGATAAAGACGAAGGAAATCCGATTGCCTCCCCCATTTCTCCAGAGTTTCCCGCGTGACGCCCGACACCTTGCCCTCGCGCACCGATCGATCGACTTCGCGCACAAGGGCATTCTCTTCGGGCAGGTAATGCACCCGCCGGACGAGCTGTTCGTCCCAATCCTGTTTCGGTTCATCAACCGGCCGCCGGATCGAGTAGACGTGAACTTTCGTGCCCTGGCGCTCCAGCTCTGCCACCTCGCGATAACAGAAAGTTTGGCCGAACGAAGGAAATCGCTCAAGGATGTAGGCGACTTCGCGCATGGCGAAGACTTAACGGCAGAAGCCTCGGTTGCAACTCCACTTGGCGAGCGACTTCACTGGACGGCAGCGACAATCCATCCGCCTTCTGCACGAGTCCTGCTGTAGGACGAGGAATGCTCGATAGGGATTTCTTTGGCTTTTGTACCACGCTCAAGCCTTTGGAACTGAAAGCGATGGGCAAGCTTTCGCAGGTCCGGCACCTAACCGAAGGGGAAACCGTTTATTCACCGGGCGATCCCGGCGACTCGCTTTACATCATCAATCGCGGGGTCGTGGAAGTCCTTCAAGGCAACACAAGCAAGGCCCCGGCCGAGACCTATCTCTCCCGCGGAGACATCTTCGGCGACGTCGAAGTGTTGACGGAACTCCCCCGCAAACACCTGATCCGCACCCGCGAGCCGGTAAGCCTCCAGTGCTTCCCCCACAAGAATTTTGCCGATCTGGTTGGGCGCGTTCCGTCGTTCTTTCAATATCTCAGCGAACGGCTCGCCTTCCGGCTCTCGCAAACGAGAGACCTTGCGCTCGCACAGAGCCATTGTCTGGAGTTAAGCGGAAGCCTTTCGAATTTCGATCTGGTCACTATTTACCAAACGATCGTCAATTCTTCGCAAACCGGTGAGCTTCGGATTTCGAACGAAAACTCCGCGCTGATCTCGGCGTTCTACTTCGAAAAAGGCCAGCCGCGCTGCGGTCAATTCGGGCATCTGACCGGCGAGGAGGCGTTTTCCCAACTGTTCTTAAGCGAAGCATTATCGGGCACGTTTTCATTCTCTTCCGGCGACCGGCCGATCCGTGCCGGGATGCAGTCGGAAGAAATCACCCGAAATCCAGAGGAGATGCTGATCAACGCGTTACAGGGGCGAGACGAATTAAGCGAGCTGAAGCGTCGCATGTGCGATGGCGCGGCAACTCTCCGCCGGGGAACACCGAATCTTGCCTGGCCGGCGAGTGTGTCCACCGATCTGCAACCTTTGGCGGAACAAATTTGGGAATTCGTCTCCGGTGGACCAGTAACACTTTCCAGCTTATTCCGGCAGTGTTCCTTTTGTGAGCTGAAGATTTACGAAGCCATTGACGAACTCGTTGAGTCGCAACATCTCGATCTGTCTCCCGTCGGTGCCGGCCAAAAAGTTGCCTAACGAGAAGAAGCTTTCATGAAATCGCTTTGTCTCATTCTTTTCCTGGCGCTGAGCACCACCCCCGCGTGTTCGCACTTTACTGCCCGCGGGCGGCAGGAGCGCACCTACACAAAGTACCTAAAAAAATTACAGATCGACCGCCAGCGGCGGCAGGCGCGGTTACGCCATGATGAGGCCAAGATACCATCGCCGCGCGCAACGGTGCCATCAGAGCCTCGAGAGACGACATCGGCAGGTCCGCAGGCCGTTCCAGGCGATCCGGACCATCAGTGAGCGCGCGAAGAATCGGGCTGGGAATTCACGATTGATCTCCGCCTAACGAGTCAAACGCTGCGCCGAACGGGAATCGGTTTTCCCTCACTATCGACCGCAACGTAGGTGAAAACTCCATGCGTGACGCGGACCTGTTCTCCGCTCATGTAGCGTTGGACCCAGACTTCGACCGGGATCGTCATTGAAGTGCGGCCAATTTTTTCAACCCACGCATAACACGCCACGGTGTCACCCACGCGCACTGGCTGGAGAAACGACATTCCTTCCATCGCCACGGTAACGACGCGGGTCTTCGCCGTTTTCGCGGCGAGGATTCCGCTGCCCAGATCCATTTGCGACATGATCCAGCCGCCGAAAATATCGCCATTCGGATTGGTGTCGGCCGGCATCGCGATCGTGCGGATGACCAGTTCGCCCTTTGGTTCGTCGACAGAATCCATTTGCGCGAGGATACCATAACGAACCACCGGAGCGAGTGGCTTCGTCACAGGATCAACATGCAATCGCCGTAACTGTAGAAACGGTAGCGTTGCCGGATCGCGGCTGCATACGCAGCCAGGAGAAATTCCCGCCCAGCGAAGGCGCTCACGAGCATGAGCAAAGTGGATCGTGGCAAATGAAAATTCGTCAATAGGCTATGAATATGCCGAATTTCGGCAGGTGGGTGAATGAAGATGTCCGTCTTGCCGTGCTGTCCGATGAGCTTGCCATCGCGACGAGCGGCGGACTCGAGCACTCGAACGGTTGTCGTCCCGACCGCAACGATTCGCTCGGAGGCATTGATCGCGCCCGCCGCGGACTCGGAGATCGAGAATTGTTCTTCGTGCATGCGGTGATCGGCGAT
>DASVJK010000081.1:0-46238 GCA_036385955.1 Chthoniobacterales bacterium
GGCGGATCCGATTCTGGAGCTGCGCGATACTAATGGAACGCTTCTCATCGCGAATAACGACTGGCAGGATAACCCGGTGCAAGCCGCGGAAATCACCGCGGCGGGTCTGGCGCCGACAAACCCATTGGAGTCTGGCATAGCCGCGACGCTGCCGCCGGGCCTTTACACCGCCCTGCTCGGGGGACTGAACAACGGCACTGGCGTTGGCCTGGTTGAAGTCTACGACCGCGGGGCGCCGTAGCGCAAGAGGGGCTGCCATCACTTGTTGGCGATGTGTCGTCTCTGGGACGCGCTGAGGCCCGAAATAGCGTCGATGCCCCAAATCAGCCAACCGCGCGAGTCCGGTTTATTGACATCGTATGCCCGCTCCCAGCACGATCCGTTGCAACTCGACCAATCGTATGCGTTGCTGTCCGTTCGAGAACGGTTGGCGTGATCTCCAACGGCGTGACAGGCTCGAGTTTTGTGTTTTCACGCCCGAATGTCTTGGGAGCGAATCTCTTCGCCTCTTGATTCCGAAACTGAGTGATGTGGTCTCGCGTGATTTCGGTTAGATCTTCGTCAACTGCTGTGCCAAGAAACCCCAGAAACTTGTCCGCCGCATTGCGATAAAATCCCAGGGTTGCCTCCGCGACTTCCGGGGCTTTCCGCTCAAGCCAATCGTTGACGAACTGGCGAACAGACATCTGCGAAACTTGGTCACCGGTTATCTCCTGATGAAGTTGCGTGATCACTCGGCGCACTTGTAGAGCCGTTCGTTTCCGGCACGCGGCAGCTTCAAATTCGTCAGTGATCGGTGTCCATCGCGTCGCCGAAGGCGGATTCCGCGCGTTCGAAATTGGGCTCTCCCGTTCGAGGCCTTTTTGGCTCCAGCAAGAGAGGTGGCACGGCTGCTGCTATGGTAATTATGGTTAATATAGTTATTTAGATCCCATCGCCATGAAAAGAACCCTTCTCCTAACCGTCGCTCTCCTCTCAATCGCCGCGTCATCTTCCTTCGCCGATGCACTCCTCTTCACGGTCAGTGCCACTCCCTACGACCGTCAGATGGCTCGTATCCGCCCGGTTTTGACCGCCTCAAGCCATGCTGCTTCCGATCGCGTCTCGTTGAACACTGTGAATCAGTGGATGGGAGACCTTCGCTCGATCCCCTACGGTTTCACCGCGATGTGGAAAACTCCTGCCGAAGCACAGTCGGGCGCACCCGCGGATTGCAAAGCCAAAGCGGTCGCTCTCTACGAGAAAATGCAGGCGAATGGTGCGACAAACGTTCGGCTCGTCATCGGCAAACGCACCTCAAGGAGCCGGCAGACGCATGCCTGGCTGGCTTGGGACACGCAGAATGGCAGTTATGTTCTAGACCCGACATTCAACTGGACCGCGTGCACAGCGGGCCAGGTGGGAAAGAGAAATTATCAACCTCTCTACGCCTACGCTGGGAAGAAGAAATTCCGCGCCGCCTCAACGCTCGTCGCTCAAAACTAGCTGGTTCCGCAGCGATTTCTCTATGAGAGCGGTTCCTCGTGTCGAGACCGCTCTCGTGCTTTTGCGAGCCCGGGCATTGCATCGAGGCTGCGAAGAATGTCGATGGGTATCGCGCGGTCTGCTCGTCCACCAGTATGCGCCTTTCGGGTGTGCCGTAATGCGGACGCGCCTGATCGTTGTTACTACTGGAGATAGCGACGTCGGTCTCGCGATTGCGCTTGCCGAGTCGGCAGTTGATCGTGTTCACCTTCTCCTCGCGAATGAAAGCCGTTCTTGCGCTCACGTTATGTCTGATGGCGTCATGTGCCGGTTTGCAGTCGAGCTCTCCGAGCAGCCTCGTGGGAGAGTGGCGCTACGCCGACAAAATCCAAGGCTGCCATTATGTTTTCAACCGGGATGGCAGCTTCAAGGGCGAAGTGGTCTACCACTCAAAACTCATATCGAAGTTTACCGGCCGCTGGTCGATTGACGGCGACACCCTGCGTTACACCTATATCAGCGATGCGCTCGACAGAATACCTGCCGGTGCGACGGACCGGGACAAGCTTCTAAGCGTTCACAGGGAATTTTTCATCATCGAAGCGGCTGACGGCAGCAAGCGCAAATACCTTCGAGTTCGCTAGCGAAAAAGATCCACGGACATCAGGACGGTGCGCGACGCCTCAGCTAATTGGACGCTCGCCATATTTCGTTCGCTATTTGCTCGCGCGAGCCGCCAGATCTTGGAATTCTCAAGATAAAGCTTCCCTAGAAAGCAAGATTGATGCTATAAAAACACTAATAACCATAATTCTACGCAGCTTCCTTGGCTCCCGGATGCCTCGTTACCAATGAAAAATCGTTTATTTCGCAAAATCAGTTCTCTCTCCTGCGCGGTCTTGTTGATCTGCGTTTCTACTGGGTGTCAGCAACGAGTCGTTCTCACTCCCGGAGAAGATGACCTTGTCGTGCTCAACGGATGCGTCGTTTCTGCATGCAACTATCTCGCGGTCGTTAAGGCGCAGCATACGCTCGATCGGAATTTCTGGGCCAAAATCCTCCTCGTTCGGTTCGACAATCATCCGGCCGGGCACGCCTACTGCGTTTGGGAAACGGAAGGCAATGTTTATGGTTATGATCGCAACTCGGGTGCGTTTCCGATTCCGGTATACACACGCGATCCGCGCTCGATCGCCATCGTCCTCGCGCAGGAACTTTCGAAATTCTTGCACGAACCGCTGGCCGTGAGTCAGGCGGAGTTCATCAATTCACATGAAGTGGAGTTGTATACTTTTAGTTCGCTCGAGCAGAAAGCGCACTCTTCGCAGATGGCGCTCTTTGCCCAAGCCGCGCCTCTCGCAAAGCCCTAAGGCCTCGCGGCGCGACTCATCGACCTAGGATTGGCGGCGGCTTTGAAAGCGAGAATTCTATGGAACCGAATTGTGAACTTCATGCACCTGCCGGAGTTGACGCACTGGGCAAGACGGGTGCGCGCGAGGTCGGCCAGGCTCTATTTCTTAGACGTCTCGCTCCAGGTTTTCTCGAGAAAACTGACGCGTCCCGAGCCGACGTGGTACGCTTCATAATCCGCCGGATTCTTGAGGTAATATTTTTGGTGATACTCTTCCGCCGGGTAAAAATTCATCACCGGCAGGATTTCCGTGACGATCGGTTTCTGAAACCTGTCCGATTTGCCCAGTTTTTCCTTTGACGCTTCCGCTGTCTTTTTCTCCTCTTCGTTGCCGTAGAAAATTGCCGCCTGATAGCTCAAGCCAATGTCGTGAAATTGCCCATCCGCCTGGGTGGGATTGGTCTGCCGCCAGAAGATGTCGAGCAACTGATCATAAGAGATCTGCGTCGGATCGTACGTCACTTGGATTGCCTCGCGGTGCTTCGTTCGATGCCCCGAGACCTTCTCATAGCTCGCATCGGCTTCGCTGCCGCCGGTGTAGCCGACGACCGTTTTGACGACGCCTTTCGCTTGATCGTAGGGCGGTTGCATGCACCAAAAACATCCGCCGGCGAAAACAGCGGTCTTTGTGGCCGCCGGTGGCATCGGATCAATGGCTTCGCAGATGTTTGCGCCCGCGAGCGTTGCTAGAGCGGCAATTAACGTGGCGAATTGTTTCATTATGTGAGTTGTGAGTTGCGCTGGTTCATTTAATTCCGCATGGCGCCAGCGTTAGCTTTGCTAATAGTAATAGCGATCCGCTTCACCGGCTAATTCAGATGCTTCAATCCCGAGAATTTCCCGCTTTGGCTCCCGACGTGGAAATCGTTCCGGCGAGTTATTTTGCGCCGCTCGATTTGGAGGCCATCTATGGTCGAAGCGCTCCGATCGAGGTCGATCTTGGATGCGGAGACGGGTCCTTTCTCGTGGAAATCGCCGCGGCCAATCCAGCCCGGGATTTTCTTGGAATTGAACGTCTTTTCGGGAGAGTGCGGAGAGCGCACCGGAAAATTACGCAACGCGAGCTCACGAACGCGCGCGTTTTGCGGGTGGAGACTTCCTATGCTGTTCAGCAAATGCTGCCAGCGGATTCTGTCGCACTGTTTCATTTGATGTTTCCCGATCCCTGGCCGAAACGGCGGCATTGGCGCCGTCGGGTCGCAACGAACGATTTTTTCGCCTCGATTCATCGTGCGCTTGCTCCGCACGGCCTGCTGCGCATCGCGACTGATCAAATCGTTTACTTTCGGGAAATCGAACGCCTCGCCGGTCAATCGACGCAATTTGTGGTCAGCTCCGATCCGGAACCGCATCGTGCGCCAAGCACGTTCGAAAAGCGATTCAGCCAATCTGAGATCTACCGGCTCGTACTCCGAAAAGTTTCGGACGGAACATAGGTTTGCGCTTCCCATCGATCGCGGAAAACCCTGATTCGCACCGCACCGGTTTCGTCCTGACGAAAGAGCTTGATGCCCCGCGCGCCAACTCGTTCCACCCATTCGTTTTTTATTCGCTCGTTATCCGGAAAATCGCGTGAGGTTGCGACGATCGCCTGTGGCTGCACGGAGGCAAGAAACGCATCCGATCCGGAAATACCCGAATAATGCTGACCCTTCACGACAATATCGCTGCGCAGGTCGGGATAGTTTTTTAAAAGAAATTCTTCGGTCGCAACGCCGCTATCGGACATGATCAGCACTCGTGATTTGCCGGAAACGGCGAGTTGAATAACGAGCGCCTGGTCGTCAGCCTTGTCACCTTCGAACCCGCGTGGTGGGAAAAGAATCCTGGCCCTGACGTCTCGCGAGAGATCAAACTCGTCCCCCGCGGCGCAAAGCCTGCGCGGGTCCCCGCTGCGCGCGAGCTCGGCGATCAACCTGCGGTGAATCGGCGACCGGTCCGGCGTGGCCGTATCGATTAATTGACGCGGATGAAAATCAAACAACACGCCGCTCGCTCCGCCTATGTGGCCGGCATCTCCGTGAGTCAGGATGAGGCCATCGAGCCGATTCACGCCTCTGGAACGAAGATATTGCCGGACGACGCGGTCATAATCACGGAGCGATCCGGTGTCGAACAGCCAATCGCTATCTGTAGTGCGGACGTGCACTGCGCCCCCGGATTTCAGATCGAGTGCACTGATTTCCATCCTCGCTCCGCCTGGCCATTGCGGGTGCTCGAGGTAAAAATGTCCTCCCGGGATCTGCGTGAAGAGATGGACAACTCCTAGAATGATTTTCGTCAGGAACCAGGTCGTGTTGTTGAAGACAACCGACAGCCAGGTTGAAAACGGTGCTGCGACCATCGACATGAGACCGCCCGCGAGAACGAAAAAAGCGATTGGAACCACGACGAGATTCGCCAGGAAAGAGATCGGCGTAACCAAGTAATAATACCAGAGCATCAACGGCAAAGAGCCGATCCAGGCCGCAAACGAAACGGAGCTGGCGCGTGCAAGCCACGAGACGGAGTGGCCTATGACGCGGTGGCGGGCGCCAAATAAACTCCGCGGAAGAAAAGGATCCGGTTCGAAACAGCGACGAAGGAATCGGTAGGTCGGTTCGGCGAGGACCACGATTGCCGCCACGACCGAAAACGAGAGCTGAAAGCCTGCGGAAAAGAGTTCGTTGGTGTTCCAGCAAAGGATCAGCGCCGCCGCAGCCGCGAGGCTGTTGAGCGCGAACACTTTTCGCTCCACCAAGAAGCCGGCAAGTAACACCGCGCTCATCACAGCGGCCCGCATGCTCGAGGTATGTAAACCTGTGACGGCTGCATAAAACAACAGCGCGGGAATGATGAGAACCGTGGCCCATTTTCGCGGCAGACGGGCGACAGTCGCCAGGATCCAGAGCAGACGCGCCACTATCCCGACGTGTAACCCCGCCACCGCAAAGAGATGCAGCGTGCCGGTTTGCTGAAACGGTTCCTCGATGTCTTCCGGCGTCTGATGCCGCAACCCGAGAACCATTCCACTGATCGACCCCGTAACGTCGGGCGAGTTCTCGAGGTCGCGCGAGAGAACGGCGCGCATCCAACCGCGTGACTTCTGCGCCGCCCGAAGAATCCGATTGCCGCCGGTATGACTAAGAACCGCCCCGTTCTCGGGGTAGCGCACGATCAGCTCGCGCTCCACATCCTGCCGCGCGAGATACGATCGCATATTAAACTCGCCGGGATTGCGCGGCTCTCCCACTCGCTCAGCCGTGCCGAAAAGTTTGATTTCATCGCCGAACTCAACTCCGTGGCGCCAGCGCGCGAAAAGCTTCGCGTTACACGGGCGCGCCTCGCCGTCGATCTCAATGGATTCCGCCTGCAAGAGGAATGAAGCCGAACCGTTCGGCGAAATCTTGGGTTCGCTCACTACGCATCCAAGAACGCTGACGGGGCGCGGTTTCTCTCCGAGTTCGCGCGCAAGCCGCAGCGCCGGCGAATCGCTCGTGCTCAGGCTGTGCAGGATAAAGAAGCCAGTTGCTACGAGCGCGTAAACCGCAAACGAATTGCGCGAAAGCAGCGCCGTCAGGGCCAGGATCGCAAGCGCGATGGCCAGCACTAGCGAACGATTCGGCGCGAAGTCGGCAACAAGAATGCCGGTGCTCGCCGCCATGGCCAGTCCAATAAAAGGCTGGCGCGGTAGCGCATTCAGCAGCTGCATCGTTCCGGGGTGAGTGAAGCCTAATCGCTAATGACTGCGTTCATGATTGCGTCGTGTGGCTCGATTGGGATTGTCTCCAGGAGTTGAAAGGCGAAGCAGATGCCGAGTTTGAATGCTTGTGCGGCGCGTCCCGACAAGAGCCGGTCGTAAAAGCCTCCGCCGCGGCCGAGCCGGTGTCCCGAATGTGAAAAGGCCAGTGCGGGGACGAGAATTAGTTCCGGCGAAAAAGGCAGATCGAGTTGTGCTTCTACTCGCAGCGTCTGCGGAATAATGAAGGTCGATTTTCCTGTAGTCACCGCGCCAGCGTCCAGTGGCCCGATCTGCGGCTCAGTGCGCAATGGTGAAAAAAGGACAACTGACTGTGCTTCTCGCCACGTCGGCGAATCGAACACACGTGCGCAAATCTTGTCCGACCGTGCGATCCGCTCATCGGACGTCATTGCCTGGAGTTGATGGAGCATCTTCGCCCGCAGCGCCGATTTCCCCGACGCGGGCTCTGCTTCGGTCTTCATGGCCGTGAAAGGTTTTGATTCACCGACCCAAGCTTATATGCTTGCGCAACAGTGCCGATTCCTTTTTCGAAAAAAAGCCGGAGGAACGTCGTTCGCCAGTCCTCGGAGAACGGCGCTGAAAATAAACGCTCGACCCGCATCAAGTTGCGTCCGCGCTCCGACTGGCACAAACGCAACTTTCTCACGACGGTGTTGATTCCCTCGCTTTTTACCAAGCGCGCTGGCGATCACGTACAGCCGCATTTCCCGAAAATCCGCAAAGGCGAGATCTGCATCACCTGGATTGGCCACGCGTCTTTCTTGATTCAAACGCACGAAGTCAATGTGCTGATCGATCCGATCTGGTCGAAGTGGCTGAAGGTGATCAAGCGGCTCAAACAACCGGGTTTCGAAATTCATCATTTGCCCTCGATCGATTTTGTCCTCGTGACGCATGCGCATTTCGATCATCTCGACCGGCGCACTTTGGCGCGCGTCGCGGCGGATCAGCCGATTGTCGTGCCTATTGGCGTGGGCAACCTGGTGCACGACCTCGGCTTTAACATCGTGCACGAACTCGATTACTGGCAGACCGTGAAGCTCGGTCCACTGGACGTTTCGTTGACGCCCTGTGCCCATTGGGGCGCGCGATTCCTCGCGGACTTGCATCGTGCGTTCGGCGGATTCGTCATCGCTGTCGACGGCCGCACCATTTTCCATTGCGGCGACAGTGCCTATTTCCCGGGGTTCAAGGAAATCGGTGAGCGTTACGACATCGATATTGCCCTGCTGCCGATCGGTGGATACGACGCGCCCACGGGACGCGAGGTCCACATGAATCCGGAGCAAGCAGTCCAGGCGTTCGAGGAACTCGGCGGGAAAACTCTGGTGCCGATGCATTACGGAAGTTTCCGTTTGGGATACGAACCACTCGATGAGCCACCGGCGCGCTTGCTTGCCGCCGCCCGCGCCCATGGCGTCGAAGATAAAGTTCTCGTGATGACCGAAGGCACGCCGGCGGTTCTTTGACGGATTTTTTTTGCCACAGATGACCGCGGATGAAACACAGATGAGCAGATCTTTCTTTCTGCATCCGTGAGAATCCGTGGTTAAATTTCCCTGGCGTGCTCGGAGCGGGAGCAATTGTCGTCGTGTTTTGTTTTGTGCTCTGGCGCGAGTGCGTTCCGTGACGTCGATCGATTCCCGGCCTAACGAGCAGTTCGCCAGCGCCGATGTTTCGCGAATCGTCAATGGACGCAACCGGCTGGTAGTGGGTCAGTTTGAAATTGACCCACTACCAACCGGCTTCTGGCCGATGTGACTGTGCCACCGAATGGCGCATCCGCCTTGCTCACGGTCTCGCGACCGTTCTTCAACGGTTATCGCGCGAAGCTTGGCGATGTCGCGCTCTAGGTGGATTCATACCGTGGCTTGATGCCAACGGTCGAGATACCGAACGGAATGAGCGGCCGGTTAACGTTCGTCTACCGCCCTTGGTGGCTCCTGTTCGGCGGAGCGATTTCCGCGGTCAGCCTATTGGTGATGATCGCTTCGGTCCTCACGGCTGTAGCTACGCCCCTGCGGATTGTGCGGGGACACGGCCCACAGGGCCGCGGCTACAATTAAGACGAAAAAGACTGCCGCGACGTCAATATACGTCGCGCTTGTAACGCTTGTCGCTTTTCAGTTTTTCGACGTACTCGTTGGCTTCGTCCACGCTCTTGCCGCCTTGTTCCTGCACGATGGTGCGTAACGCGGCGTTGACGTCCTTGGCCATGCGGCGGGCGTCGCCGCACACGAAAAAGTGCGCGCCCTCACCGTCAAGCCACTTCCAGATTTCGGGTCCGTTCTCCAGCATCTTATGCTGGACGTAAGATTTGTCCGCCTGGTCGCGGGACCACGCGCAGTCTAGTCGCGTGAGAGTTCCGTCCCGCTTGAGTTCATCGAATTCTTCTCGGTAAAAGTAATTGCAGTGCTGATGCTGCGACCCGAAGAAGAGCCAATTCTTTCCCTTTGCCCCAACCGCTTTGCGCTCCTGTAAGTAAGCGCGAAACGGTGCGATGCCGGTGCCAGGTCCAACCATGATAATGGGCGTGTTCCCATCTTCGGGCAGACGAAACTTCGAGGCGTTTGGAAAAACGGGAACCGGCACGTTGTCGGCGCGTTCTGCCAGGAAAGTGGAGCAAACGCCTTTGCGCTGCCGCCCATGACTTGTGTAACGCACGACGTCGAGCGTGATATGCACCTGATCAGGGTGCGCTTTCAGGCTGGACGCAATGGAATAAAGCCGCGGCTGCAATTTCGGCAGCACGTCGACGAATTCCTGCGGCGAAATCTTGATCGACGGATGCTCACTCAGGAAATCGATCACCTCCATTCCCCAAAGATATCGGTCGAGATCCTCCTTGCGTTCCGGATCGAGCAGCTCGTTCAACAAAGGCGCCGCGTTCGCGCGCACCGCGATCATCTTCAAAAACTTCGGCGTCGCCTGCGTGATGCGGCAATCGCGCAGGAGCGCCTCGCGCAACGTCGTCTCGCCTTTCGGTCCTTTAACCGGTTCGTCGCCCGTGGCGCCAATTGCTTTCAAGATCTCATCCACCAACGGGGGATCATTCGTCGCCCACACCGCCAACGAGTCGCCCACCTCGTAGCTCAATCCCCAGCCGGTCACGTCGATCTCCAAATGCCGCGTGTCCTTGTCCGATCCTTCGCCGCACAGGCTGCGATTCACGACGAGTTTGCCAGGAAACGGATTGCTCCGCGTATAAGGCGAAGTTTTCGTGGCGGGATTGGGTGGAGTACTAACTTCCGGCATGTCAGTTTGGTAGCGGCGATCCCTGCCCGGCGCAAACATTCATGGGCGCACGGGCAGTTGAGTCAGATGGCCGCGGTCAATACACGTCGCGCTTATAGCGTTTATCGCTCTTCAGTTTCTCGACGAACTCGTTCGTTTGCTCTTCGCTCTTACCGCCGTGTTCCTGAATGATTTTCCGCAGCGCGGCATCGACATCCTTGGCCATGCGCCGCGCGTCACCGCAAACGAAGAACTGCGCCCCCTCCGAATCCATCCATTTCCAAATCTCCGCGGCATATTCCAGCATTTTGTGTTGGACGTACGATTTGCCTTCTTGATCGCGTGACCAGGCACAATCGAGCCGGGTCAAAACCCCATCGCGTTTGAGCTCGTCCAGTTCTTCTTTATAAAAATAATTGCAGTGCTCGTGCTGCGACCCGAAGAAGAGCCAATTTTTCCCCTTCGCTCCGACGGCTTTGCGCTCCTGCAAAAAGGCGCGGAAAGGCGCGATCCCCGTGCCTGGTCCCACCATGATGATCGGTGTGTTGCCGTCCTCGGGCAGCCGGAACTTCGACGTATTTGGAAACACCGGAACAGGAACATTCTCCGCGCGCTCGGCCAGAAACGTTGAGCAAACGCCTTTGCGCTGCCGGCCACGACTTTCGTAATGGACAACATCAATGGTGAAGTGCACTTGATTGGGCCGAGCCTTCAAGCTCGAGGAGATCGAATAGAGGCGCGGCTGCAATTTCGCCAGCACGTCGATGAATTCCTGCGGGGCCCATTTTATCGACGGATGTTCGATCAGAAAATCGATCACCTCCATGCCCCAGAGGTAAGTGTCGAGCTCTTGTTTCCGTTCCGGCTTGAGCAGGTCGGTGAGTAACGGCGCGGCACTGGCGCGTTCCGCGACAGCCTTCAAGAACTTCGGTGTGGTTTGGGTAATGCGGCAATCGCGGAGCAACGCTTCGCGCAGAGTGGTTTCGCGGATCGGGCTTTTCACCGCCTCGTCGCCCTTCGCGCCGATTGTCTTGATTATCTCGTTAACCAACGCCGGATCGTTTGTTGGCCAGACCGTCATCGAGTCGCCGACCTCGTAGTGCAAGCCCCAACCGGTCAGATCGATTTCAAAATGACGCGTGTCCTTATCGGAGTCCTCGCCGCAGAGGCTGCGATTCACGACGAGTTTGCCGGGGAACGGATTGGTGCGCGTGTAAGGTGAAGCTGCTGCGGTCGTTTCAGGAGGCATATTTCGTCTTGTCGCGGCGGTCTTATAACCGCCGAAAAATTGAAGGTGGTTTGCTGGCGGATCGGCGGTCATGGACCGCCGCTACAGGAAAGCATTATTCGCCGTCGTTGCCGATGGCGAGCGTGGGGCAAACGTCCAGGGCGCGTTGCGCCGCGGCCGTTTCTTCCTCGTTCTCGGGTTGCTTGTAAAAATAGACGTAGGTTTCGTCGTCGTTGTATTTCAAAAGATTCGGAGCTTCGTCCAGACACACGCGGCAGGGCGTGCAGGTCGTATCAACGTACCAGGGACCGGGAACGTTTTCGGGTGCTTTGCTTGCTTTATCGGCCATAAAAAATTTCTACTGAAAACAGCTGCGGAGGGCAATGTCTTTCTCGGTCGATCGCGTCTCGCGGCTGGGATCGTGCGATGTTTATTTTACCGGCGATGGGCTGGGAAGTGGACCCGGTTCGATCTCGGGCAAAAAATCCGCCTCCGCGGGCGTCGCTGTCGCCGCCGGTGCAGGCGTCGGAACCGGGGACAAAAACAAACCGCTTTTCGTCATTAACTTTCCATCCCGGGAGAGAACGTCTTCGACGCGATACAGATTTCCTCTGCGCGCCAAACCGTCCTTCGCATCAACAAATTCGGGATGAAGATAGAACCGTTCCATCTCGTTCAGGTGGAACGGCCGCGAGCCGCGCCGGCCGAAGACGACGGTCTGCCCACCCGTTTCATCCACGACGCGGTCGCGTTCGAGTCCGCGTGAGACTGCGAGTGCTTCGCCTTTGGTCGGATAAGTCGCGATCAATCTTGGATTCGGTCGCGGACTGAATCCCTGGGCGCCGGCCACCGTATCGGGTGAGATAAGCTGCACGACGCGCAAGCCATTTCGCCCATCGGCGACGAGCGCGAATTGCGAGGCGTTCACGCTTCCGATTTGCACCGCGCGCGTGTCGTTGAGCAAGCCGCCGGCGTTGAACATTTGATCGAGCCGCGGCCGTTCCGGATTTTCCACGTCGATGATAGCGAGTCCTTCAGGTCCGTTCGCCACGTAGGCGTAGGTGCGCGCGACATAGAGCCGCCCGGGATTTTGCAACCGAACTACCCCGCCCGAAACCGGCACCGGCCGGTCCGGATCGGTGATATTGAAAACTTTCAGACCGTCATCGTCCGTGACGAAGGCATAACGAAATTGGATCGCGACGCAGTGTGGGTTGCGCAGGAAATTTCCCGTGAACTGACCGGCGAGCCGCGGATTCATCGGATCGGTGCAATCGATCACGAACAAGCCCCGCGGTGTCGTCATGTAAAGCCGATGGCCGGCGGCCGTGACGAAGCTTGCGCCCGTGAGAACGCTGTCGGGATTGAATGTCACGTCGCGCTTCAGGAAATTGTTGTCCGGATTCCCGTCGACGAGTGTCGCGACGTTCGAGCCAACGAGGCCTTCTTCGCGATCGGAGACATAAACGAAGGCGTAGAACATATCGATCGGTTGCTCTTCGTTTTCCGGGAGCCGCACCCGCGCGGGATCGAGCGCGAGGGTGCTCGGAAGCGCGACCGATGTGGCGAATTTCGTATTCACGCGCGTGCGTTGCCCGAGCGGAGAAACCGGCGCGCTGACGATGCGCTCTGAGAATCCTTTTTGGTCGATGTTCGCGACGTCGAAGACTTCGAAGCCGCCGGGTCCATTTGCGGTGTAGAGATACTCTCCACGCAGCACGAGGTCTTGAATGTCATGACCGCTGTGCTCGTGTCCCTCCTTCAGAATCGAGCCGGCCTCAAGGTGCTTCCGGTAATTGTCCGGGTAAGCGATCTTGTGAAGGTGGCTGCCGATCACGGCTTGCGGCTCATCCGGTTCGGTCCAAATCACGGCGTGTAATCCTTCGCGGCCTTCGCCCACGTAGGCATAACGACCGAAGAAGTTCACCGTGCCCGTGCCGAATCCGAGCAGTTGCGTCATCCACGCGTTGTTGTCGTTGTTCTTCGAGAGATGGCAGTCCGTGCAATTCTTTGTCGTGCCGACGCTGCTCGTGGTGTGCGGGAAATGCGGATTGAAAGCCTGGCCGCTGTAACCTTCCGCTGAGAAAGTTTGCTGCTGCGAGTAAATCCATTCGCGATTCGCGTTTTGCGAACTGACCACAACCGCGCTCGAGGAACGCAACACAGCCATTCGGTTTTTCTTCACCGTTCCGTCGATCCCGAGCATGAAAACGTCGTCGCGCACGACCTGCGGATTGTAGGTTGTGAAGTTCCGATCGGTGACGCCTTCGAATTTATTCTGTGCGACGCGCTGGTTCGCCTTCATGGGCAGATGGCAGCCGAAACAGCTGGTGGCCCACGAGGTATGACAGATCTGGCAATCCATCGCACTGTTGTCGTGCGCGAGTTTTACGCGGCGCTCGGCCGGCTCGGCGGGAACACCGCCCCATGTTTTGCCATCGCGCATCAGCGTTTTCGCGTAGGCCGACTTCGGATTGTAATGCGAGGAGAGGGGATCAATCGTATCGATGGTGTGCGGCACCTCCCAACGCGTGTCCGGCGACATGACCGATTGCTGGTAAAGCTTCGTGCCTTCCCAAACGAAACGCGGCCCCCACGGCGTGTTGCTGTTGTTCGCCAAGTCGACCTGGCCCGCGTTGCCGGACGTAATCAGCGTCGGCCGTTGATCCACGGTTCCGTGGCAATCGATGCAATTGATCGTCGTCGCGTTGCGCGGCTCGCCATAGAGCTGACCATTGCCGTGCACATCCTTCTCGAAATGGCAGTCCGCGCACTGCATTCCATCCGCCAGATGCACATCCTTCAGGTGGACCGCTTTCGCGAATTTGTCCGGATCATCGTGGGGGATTTTGTTGTCACGCAAATCGAGCAGGTTGCCTTTGCGATCGTGCTTGAAGATCGCTCGGAAAACCCAGCCGTGACCGTGGTAATCGGCAAACTGCGTGTGCTTGAGCTTCGGATTTAATTCCGAGACTTTATCGAGAAACTCCTTGTCCCCCCAAAGACCTTTCGCGGCCGCTGCCTCCGGATTGCTTTGCGTTTCGATCACCAGCTCATCGGCGGTGGGGTTGCGTTGCTCCTTCGGATACATGAATTCGCCGTCGGTCTCCTGATCCCACCAGATGTAGCCGAGATACGGATTCACGAAGAGGTTGCCCTGATGCATGTGGCAGTTCATGCACTGGCTTGAGGGAATGGAGCGCGTGAATTGATGAGTGATCGGGTGCCCGCGCTCCTTTTTCGGAATGGTTTTGTCCGCGGTGAAGCTCAGTCCCTGATGTCCGTACTTGCTCCACCAGCCGGAGTTCGTGGGCGAACGATCGTTCGCGTAGACAACGTGGCAGGCTGAGCAGCCGCTGGAACGATAATCGCCGGGATGATCGTTTGAACCGAGGAAGCCAAGGAGAGGATCGTGCAGACGGGTCTTTTGCAGGCCGAGAAAAACGGGGTCGGTGCGGTTGAGTGTGCCGAGGCCGCGGTCGGATAAGCGGCGGAGCGGTTTGCCGTTCGGTTCTTCGGAGGTCGGCAGGCCGAGTTGCAATTGTTTTTCGCCGCCCTTTTCGAAAATGCGCAGGATGTTTCCGGGATTGCTCAAGTTGAAACGCGGCAGGGGATCGAGGAATGGCAGGATGCCGTGCAACATCGTGTCGGCAGGTGTGACGGGTGTGTAATTGATCAGGCGCAGCGGCGCGCCATCGGCGCCGTAGGCCTGGCCGAAGCGATAATTCTTCAAGTAGAAGCCGCTGTTATTGTAGAGCGCGGCGCCCCAAAGCATTGCGCCGTGGTTCATCATGCTGTGATCGACGTTTCGGATAATCTCGTCGTGGCAGAGGCCGCAAGCCTGTTTCGCGACGCGCAGGTCGCCGGGGTTCATGAACCGGATGAACTCGGGCGATTCGTGATTGAGCCAGACGTTTGAGTTCGGCGGGTTAGCCGAGGTCTTCCAGAACTCCTTGTTGCGCGGCAGGATGTGCGCCTGCTCTTTCTTGAGGCCGCGCGCAGCATTGCCGCCGTGGCAATCGGTGCAACCGAGCACGACATGGGATGCGGCATGCATCGGCTCGATGCCGTTGTGGCATTTATTGCAGCCAGCGCTCTTGGCGTCGGCTTGCGCTTGCGATTGATCGATCCAGTTTTGGGGCGGACGAGCGGCGGGCTTTGTGATCGAAGCTTCCGGTGGGATGGCGGTGGGAGGGCCGTAGCCGGAAGTGGTTTCTGAGCTTTGCGCTGGGAGAGGAGGTGCCGCGATGAGGGTGAGCACGAAGGGGAAGAAGAAAAAGAAACGCCTAACGCTTAACGCCCAACGCCTAACGCCTAACTGAGGGAAGCGGATAACATTCATCGCTGGTTTTTTTCAGCGGTGCGAATGCTCGCGGCGAAGATCTTGATTAGGGCATTTGTTTCAGCCAGGAGAGGTTCCACGTTTCCGGGCGGGAGCATTGGAACGCGGTGAATCAACCTCAACCATCGCCAGGCTTCATCGATTTCTCTCAAGCAAAGACCCAGTTTGTGAATGAAGTCTTTCCGCGACTCGGCCCCTTGCAGTTCACCATGGTTCGCAAGCGGCGAGGTTCCACAGCGAAGGAATTGATCGGCTACGTGTCTGGCGGCGCGTGTGCCGGGCAGCGCATCGACCAGGCGGATGATTCGAGCTGCATATTCCAGCAGCCTGTCCTCCAGATCGTATCGCGACCCCCTCGCAGTTGCGGCGCTTCCTTCTCTTCGTTGGGCGTTAGGCGTTTGGCGTTTGGCGTTTGGCGTTCTGCCTTTCAAGTCCGTCACGAAGTCCGCGATCGGCTCCTCCCTCACGCGTCTACCGCCCCCTGTCGTCCAATTCCTCCTCTTCATCAGTAGGTCAGCGTGATGGTAAAGATTCCGCTGTAGAGAAAACTGTCCACCTTCCCGGGAGGAACCGACGGATAGCCAAACACCGGGCTGGTGTTCGCGCGGTAAATGTCCTTGTACCCTTGTCCCGGCACCAGGAACCCGGCGCCGGCCGTAAGAATGATGTTATTCGTCAGGAGCGGGCGGTATTGAAATCCGAGACTGCAATCCAGTCCGATCTCGTTGCTCGTGTGATTCGTGAAAAGCACCTGCCGGATCGATTCTGTCTCGGCCATCCAGATGTAATTCACATTCATAAACGCTTTTAGCTTCGGCGTGATATCCGCGTCGTTCCCGTAACCGACGATGATCGTGCCCGGATTCACAAAGTTCGATTGGCCTTCGCTCTTGCTCGTGCGCAGGTCGATCACGAGACTGTCGCGCTGTTTAAAATTCACCGACGTGCCGCCAAGGTTGAACCCTTGGTGCACGTAAAAGCTGAACGGGCCGCCGATGAAAAACGGCCGGTCGGAAATCGTGTCGAAGCCTGTCGCGTGTGAGTTCCTCGGATTTGGATCACCGCTCGCGTAGAAACCGGAGAGTTTGAAACGGAGCCAATCCTTATCGACCGAAAGCTCGAGCGCAGCCATCTGCGCGTTGATCTCCACCCGCTGCTGAGCGATGCCATTGAAGCCATCTTCGCCAAACGCCTGGTAAAACGCGTGCGTCAGATTCAGCTGGCCAATATGCCCATCGCCGGTCCAGCCGAGGTAGTAGGCTTGGACATAATGATCGCGCACGGCGCCGATCGGCGCGGGCCGGGTGATGAAATCATTCTGGTCGAAGTGCCGCTCGCCGCCATCGAAGTTGGCGTGGAAACTCAACTCCGCGGTGTACCCCTTGGCAAAAAAATCCTGACGGAAAACATTCGCGACGAAGACCTGCTGATCACGCCGGTCGAACTTATTCAGATCGGAATACGTGTCCTTTTCGAGCATGTCGAAGGCAATCACGTTGTATTGCCAGAGATTGTTGTCGTAGTTGCCAAAAGCGCGAACGCCGAGATTCGTGTCGTTAAAAATGAAGCCGCGAAAATCGCTCACGAACGGCTGAATGCCGAACCGGGAGGAAATGAAATCGTAGTTGTTCGTCAGGTCGCGGATGTGAATTTCCCCAAACGCTTCCTGGAGCGCGTACCATTCTTTTTCGCGCGTGGTGTAGCGCGTATGCGCGAGATCGTGCGGCAGGCGGGTCAACCCGGGGCCGAGCCCCGAGAAGGGATCGCCCGGGGTCGGCGTCACGAGCGGTCCCGGAGGCGGAGTGAACCCCGGCCCACGCGGATCTGGATCGAGGGCATTATTCTCCTTTACGGTGATATAGTTATAGTTCGCGACAAGGAGGAGCCGCAGCGCCCAAACGACCGGCTTAAACGCAGTCTCGCCCTTAAAAAGATCGATGCCGATCGAGAAATCGTTCGAGAAGAAGAGCTGCTCGCTTCGGCCGAAGAATTCCGAGCTATTCGGTCGCGCTGTGCTCACGCCGCTCGGAATGGGAAGCCTTCGCGCTTCGAACTGGGAAAAATCGTCAAGCGTGAGGTTGAAAAAAATGTCCTGACCGATAATGGGGGCGTCGCCTTTGAGCTGGCTTTGCAGATAGGGATGCCAGAAGCGCAGAGCGCCGGCTTGATAGGGCGTTTCCGTTGACGGGTCGGCATATCGTTTCCAGCGCCCGAATCCGATGAACCAGCGATTCGGCACTGGCTCCGAGCCCGGGAGAAGGCCGGCGCCGGTTTCCGAATCTGGGTAAGCTTCGTAATCGAGCTTTCGCCGTTCCGGCGCAATTTCGCGCACACCGCGACGCGGCAATCCGAGCGAGCGCGGGACTGATTCTTCTCCGTACTCAGGTGGTTGCGGGAGGATGGGCGGGAATAAATCCGGAGGAGGCTCTGGTTCGAGAAGATTTCCGCCGCCAGGATCGGGATTGAACTGGGAAGGCGGCAGCGGAGGATCCTCCACTTGGGCCTGTTCTTGCCCGAAGAGATAACGGCCCCCGAACCGCCAATGAGAATGGGCGCGGCGGCCGTTGACCTCAACCTCGGCTCCCTTGTGGCGCCCGCCATTGATCTCAACGAGGGCATCCTTGCTGTCACTGACAACTTTAATCCGGCCCGCTTTGCTGCGATCGTTATTGATCTCAACGAGGGCATCCTTGCTGTCGCTGACAATTTCAACCCGGTCCGCTTTGCTGCGATCGCCAATGATCTCAACCCGGGCATCCTTGCGGCGACCTCCGTTGATCTCAACGCGCGCTCCCTCTTCTCGTGGCGGGCTATCGTCCCCGGCTATCTCCGCCGTGCTACACGCGATGACCAATCCGGCGAACGCGATAAGGATGCGTCGGGTTCGCGCGCTGGCCGCTGGGCTAGACGAGGGCATAGGGGTGCAAAGGATGCGGAAACCGTTTCCCCTTGGCAAGCCTAAGGGGAGCGCAGGCTGCCAGCCTGTCCACCTCGGTAACCCTGCCGAGATGCATCGCTCCACCCACCGCGCGGGAAATCTCGTTTCCGTCATCGAGTGTTGCCGGCAAGCTGCCGGCAACTGCAGGCTGGCAGCCTGCGCTCCCCATCCCGGAGCCTCGCCTTTCCGCCGCTTGGATTTTTATAGCCGAGCGGGCGCTCGTTTAGTATTAAAGCTCCCCCGTGCAAGTTCGTGCCTTATTGTCATCCATGACCGCCGCCGGTTTGCTGCTCTGGCCTGCGTTGGCCAGGGCGCAGCTCACGGCCGCCGATGTGCAGGCCGTTATCAACCAGGCAGTCACGCGCGCCCTTCAGATCTCGCCGAACAGCGTCATCGCGGTGACCGATCGCGAAGGCGACGTGCTCGGCGTCTGGAATGTGCGCGGCGGAGAACCGACTGCGGACGAGATCGCAAGCTGCGTCTCGAAAGCTGGGACGGCATCCTATTTAAGCAGCAATCAAAATGCATTCACGTCGCGCACCGCCGGATTCATTATTCAGCAACACTTCCCTGCCGGCGTGCGCAACACTCCGCCCGGGCCTCTGGTGGGCGTAGGCCTCTCGAATCTGTTTTTTTCCGACATCAACAAGTTCCGGAAACCCGGCAGCGTCATCAGCTTCAGCAGTACGCCCGGTCTCACGATTCTCCCCGTGGTCGGCTCATCGCTGGATGGCTCGCCGGGTGGTGTTCCTCTGTATAAGAACGGCGTGCTCGTTGGCGGCGTCGGTATCACGGGCGACGGCGTGCCGGGTCCAATCCCGGGACTGCGCTCGCAGAATCCTTTTCAGTTCATTCCGGACTACGACAAAGATGAGGACATCGCGCTCGCTGGGCAATTTGGATTTCGTCCGGCAAGCTCCATTCAGGCGAACAACGTTTATATCAATGGCATCGCCCTTGCCTATGTGGTGAACCCGGGGCCTGGAGTGAGTCCGATTACCGTGCAGGGCAACGCCGCGACCGGCTACGCGATCCAAGGTGCCCCTCCGCCGTTTCCCTATCCGATTGCGACCTTCGGCGGAGTGCAGGGTGAAATTCGTCAACCGATTATCAGCGACCCCATTCCGGGCGCAATCAATGGGCAGCCGCGTCTTACCGCGGCCGAGGTCGCGAGCATTATCAACTTCGCCGCGGATCGCGCACGGATAACGCGCGCAGGCATCCGATTGCCCATAGGCGTGCAAGCGCAGGTCTTCATTACCGTCGAAAATTTTCCAAACAACCCCAGCGTCGTGCCGACGGTGCTGGGCGCGTTTCGCACGGGTGAGGCGACCCTCTTCAGTTGGGACGTTGCGGTGCAGAAAGGGCGCACCGTGGTTGGCTTTTCCACCAATTCGCTTGCCCTCTCGACGCGCTCCGTCGGATTCCTCGCGCAGACTTTCTATCCGCCCGGCCTCGACGTGCAGGACCCGGGTCCCTACTATGGACTCCAGGAGCAATTCTCCGGGTTCGTTCGTTCCGCGCTCCCGCAATTCGTCCTGAATTCCGCCTTCACGCCGGACCCAAGATTCCGGAACGGCATCACAATTTTTCCGGGCGGCTTTCCGCTCTATCGCAATGGCCAACTGATCGGCGCGATCGGGATCAGCGGCGATGGTGTTGACCAGGACGATATTGTGGGCGCGGCCGGGACGCATGATTTCCTTGCGCCTTTCAGCATTCGCGCGGACCAATTTGCGTATCTCGGCGCGCGCCTCCCCTACGCAAAGTTTCCGCGTGACCCAACCGGCGTCGACCCATATATCGGACCTCCTCCTTTTGTCGCCGCCGCGGAGAAGCTCGCAAATATCTCAACGCGTCTGAACGCGGGAAGCGGGGACAACCAGCTCATCGGTGGCTTCATCATTACAGGAGACCAGCAGAAGAAAGTCATCATCCGCGCGATCGGACCCTCGCTCACTCAATTCGGGATTAGCACCGCGCTCGCGGACCCCACCTTGGAATTGCATGACCAGACTGGCGCGCTCATCGCGTCGAATGATAACTGGGGTGATTCGCAACAGGCTGAGATCGAGGCGACCGGCATTCCGCCGACGAACGAGTTGGAATCAGCGATCGTCCGAACACTGGCCCCGGGCGCTTACACCGCGGTTGGCGGAGGGAGAGATGGCGCTACCGGCACGGCTGTAGTCGAAGTGTATGATTTGAACCAAACGTCCAATTCGACCCTGGCCAATATCAGCACCCGCGGCGCGGTCGGCCCTGAAAGCGACGTCATCATTGGTGGATTCATCATTTTCGGGAACGGCGGAAACACGAGGGTGTTGGTCCGCTCGATCGGCCCTTCGCTCGCCGGGTCGGGGATACCTAATGCAATGCCCGACCCGACCCTGGAGCTGCGCGACAGTAACGGCACGCTCATCATTGAAAACGACAATTGGAGAGACGGTCCGCAAACAGAGATCGAAGAGACGACACTCGCGCCAACCAACGATCTGGAATCGGCCATAGTCACGACCTTGCCGTCGGGCCCTTACACCGCTGTTATCCGCGAACGAAACGGCCAGAGCGGCATTGGCCTCTTCGAGGTTTACAACCTCCAAAACCCCTAAGCGTCCGCTGCTGCGAGCTTGCAGCAGCGGCCTCTAACAAGACGAAGCCGACCTTGTGCGAACCGCGCTCGCTCGCTTCATAATATCGCTCAATCGCCTGCGCGTTTTCGGCGGAAATTGTCCCGCTGGAGAAGAGCGCTGGAAGTTCCGCACGGAGCCAACGGACGGCGCGCTGATTCGCGGAGGGACCCATGCCCGGATTGAATCAGAACCAGGGTCGAAGCGAAAAAAAATCGCGCGCCGGGGTAGCGGTACGATCGTCGGTTGCGGCGTGAACTAACGCCTCTACAATTTCGTACGCGGATGTGAACGCAGACGCGTTCACACATGCCCGACCGCAAACCACACGCGTCGCAACCTCCATACGAGGCCGCGCGGGCCGAGCGCCCGACGACCGCCGAAGGCACGCTGCTTCACACGCGCGGAAAACATGATCCCTACGCGGCCTTTCGTTTTCCGGCCTTCGGGTTTTATACCGCGGGTAATCTGATTTCCGTCATCGGGCGCCTCATGCTGATGGTCGCGCTGGAATGGGAAATTTATGCGCGCACGCATTCGGCCACGGCGCTGGGACTTGTCGGGCTGATGATCGCGCTTCCGGTGGTGCTTCTCTCGCTGCCGGCCGGCCACATCGCCGACCGCTACCCGCGAAAACGCATCGTGCTCGTGACCCAAGCGCTCAGTTCGATCTGCTCACTGGCCCTGGCCTTCGTTTCGTGGCGGCACCTCGCGATTCCAAACTGGCCAGTTTTGCAAAATGGAAATCACTTTCTGTATGGGATCGCTTCGATCTTCGAGCGCCACACCTATTTCCACTTCGATGATCTTTCCCTGCCGTTAATTTATTTGATCCTGCTCATCTCCGCGACCGGACGCACTTTTGGTTGGGCCGCGCGCAGCTCCTATTTCCCACAGCTGGTGCCGCGTGACGCGTTCGCGAATGCGGTGACTTGGAACAGCAGCGTCTTTCAGATCGGCTCGGTGGTCGGGCCGGCCATCGGCGGATTGCTCATCGTTCAAGCCGGATTCCCTTTTATTTATGTGCTCGATGCGATCTGCGCGATGTCGTTTTTCCTGCTCGTGCTTCCAATCCGCAGCAGCGATCGCGGCACCAGCAGCGAACGCAACGCGTGGCGCAGCCTGAAGGAAGGACTCCGTTTTGTCGTGAGCAAGAAAGTGATCCTCGCGACGATCACGCTCGATATGTTTGCCGTCTTTCTGGGCGGTGCGACGGCATTGCTGCCGATCTTTGCGGATCAGATCCTGCACTGCGGTCCGATCGGGCTCGGCTGGATGCGCGGGGCGCCGGGAATCGGCGCATTCATCATGGCGCTGCTGATTGCCTACCTGCCGCCGATGAAGCACGCGGGAAAAACACTTCTCTGGTGCGTGACCGGCTTCGGACTCGCGATGATAATCTTCGGCGTATCCCACTATCTTTGGCTCTCACTCGCCATGCTCTTTATGACCGGCGTGTTCGACAGCGTGAGTGTGGTCGTGCGACACACGTTGCTGCAATTGCTCACGCCCGACACGATGCGCGGCCGCATCTCCGCGGTGAACAACATCTTTATCGGAACGTCGAACGAGCTCGGCGCCCTGGAGTCAGGGTTAACCGCGGCGCTGTTTGGTCCAGTCATTTCCGTGGTCGCCGGTGGCGTCGGAACGATTCTGGTCGTGCTGGGTGTCTCGGGGATCTGGCCGGAAACGCGCAAGATCGGCGCGCTCGATAAGAATTTGCGCTAGGTTGAAATTGTGAAAATTGCCGCGGCCCAGATTGCATGTTCGCTCGGTGATCTTGACGCAAACGTTCGCAAGATTCGCGACTTTTCCGCGCGTGCCAAAGAAGGCGGCGCTGAATTAATCGTCTTTCCCGAGATGGCTGACACCGGCTACGCGATGCCAGTCATCCAGGCTTGCGCGCGATCATGGAGTGAGGGAGCTGTCCCCGAACTTCAGAAAATCGCGCAGGGTCTTTCCCTAGCGATTGTGTGCGGTGTTTCGGAACGCGATGGTGCCTCGATCTATAATTCGCAAGTTTTCATCGATGCGAATGGCAAACTTGTTGGGAGCTATCGAAAGACTCATCTTTTCACCGCGGCTCCGATCGGAGAGGACAAGTGCTTCTCGCCCGGCGATGAGTTGACGAGTCTCCCATTCAGCGGGCTTCGTCTTGGATTGAGCATCTGCTACGATCTTCGGTTTCCTGAGGTTTACCGAACGCTCGCGATCGAAGGCGACGTAAACGTTTTTATCCTCTCCTCAGCCTGGCCGTTTCCACGCATGGAGCATTTCCGGATTCTCGCTGTCGCACGTGCCATCGAAAACCAAAGCTACGTGATCGTTTCCAACCGCGTCGGCGTGGATGATGGAGTCACGTTCTGCGGCACCTCGGCGATAATCGATCCCTATGGCGTGACCATCGCGTCTGCCTCAACCGATCGCGAGGAGCTTGTCCAGGCTGAAGTGTCGGAAGAGGTGATTAATTTGGTCCGAAACAAGATGGCGGTCTTCGACCAACGCCGGCCGGATCTTTACGGAAAACGCTGAGTGCGCGAATGTAGAGGCACAAGCGCCTCTACATCGATCGCGCTAAAACGCTGCGTGCAGCGCGAGCATCCCATAGGGTGCGCCGCCGTCCTGGTGATAGCGAACGTTGGTGCGATAAAAGTCGAAATTTCGAAACGGAATGAATCCGCCCTCTGCCGAAAGTTTGATCGCTGACGTTAGTTTCCATTCGAAGCCACCACCGGCTCGCACTTCTTCGTAAGTCAGCGCGGCGTGATTGAGGGCAGTGTTCCCGCGAACGGTCCCGAATTGTTCGTCCACCCGATAGCTGGTCGCCCGGATGTCCGCGCCGCCGTAAAGCATGAAACTGCTACTGACTTCATATTCCAGGCGCGGCGTTGGCACGACCGCGTTGAGCGTCCACTGCGGTGCAAACTTCCAACGAATACCGCCGCCGGGCAGAACCGGATATTTTCGGAACGCATCGACCCCGACCCCGAAGATTATCTGAAAACCTGAATTGAAGATGTAAGTGCCGCCGAGCACGACGGGAACGTTGAAGGTGTCCTGCCCGAAATCATCAAAATCGGTTCCGTAAAATCCGGGCTGTGCTTCGAGCCGAATCAGGAAGGAATCGGAAAATTCTGTGTCGAGGCCAAGGACGAGGTTGGTTGATTCAAGCACGTCGGGAATGGCCGCGCTATGCGAATAGCCAAAAGAATAGCGTTCCGCTTGCACGCCCAAACGGAGAATTCCAATCTTTACCCGCGGCGTCAGGATGAAATGAACCTTTGTATCGCTCTCGTCGAAATCCCGCACGCTGAGGCTGCCGCGCTGGACGTCGCCTTGGCCGACGTAGGTCTCTTCCGCGTGAAACTCGAACGAAAAAGAAGATTCCGACTCGACCAGCGCCACGTCTTTGGAAGGGGTCGAGTTGGTTTCGACCTCGACGGCGAAAGACCTGACGGCAGCGAGAGCAAGGCAAAGCGAGACAATTCGGATGGGTGTTTTCATGCGTCCGTGATCAGGGTGTCCGCCTAGACTGCCTAGCGACCCCCACCGGTGTCACGTCTAAACGCCGCGACCGCCTTCGAAATATCCCTCATCATGGCCGATTCCGAGGCAACACGCTCGATCCCATGGAGCGATGCGATGGTGGCGGAGGAGATGAGATCGCCACGCCAGACCAGCGTGGAGGGACGGCCGCCGACGTCGACCGGCCACATCTGATACAGCGTCAGGCCGACGTAATAACCACCACTTGCGTAGTAGAGGGTATCGGCGGCTTGATATGTTCCGTTAGGCCCCGAACGACGGTAGGAAGCGCCGAGCGTAAGCACGCCTTGTTCATCCGCCGTGAGCAGTTCCCAAAAAAGTTCAGGCCTGAGCGAACCGGACCCGCGCCCGATTCCCGAGCTGTCGATCAGTCCGGAGAATTGCCGGCGGATCTTATCCTGCTGCCGGAGCAATCCGTTGAACTCCTCAGAGGGCCGGACCGCTTGCCCGGTGTGATCGTAGGGCGGTTGAGCTGCGCTGCCGCCAGAGGAAAAGGCGCGCGCGCGACCGCTCAGCACGTCGGCCCAAAAGGCGGCGATGGGGGCGGGCATGGCGCCACTACCCGTGTTCGTCGCCGGCAGCTTCTTCGCTTCTTCTTTGCTGATTTGCAGATCGGTCGAAAGTTTTTGCGTCGCGCTGACGAGAGATCGGACCGCTCCATTATCCGGAGCACTCGACAGTCGGGAAAAATTTGCCGGACCAGGCGTTGGGGGGATATCGGAATGAAGCAGGACTTTCAGTTCGGAATGGCGCGCCGGATTCCATTGACGCATCGCTTCGGCTACGCGCAAAGGCGGGGCCGCTACCACGAAGCAACTTTGCGCCGAGATGTAGCGGCCGCCCATCGGGATGCCATGAGCGACGTTTGGATCGCCCTTCGCGAGCGCGGCGAGATCGACCTTGTCGAAGACGGAAAAGCTCGCCAGTTCCGATACAGGATCGGCGAGCGCGTTCGAAATGGACATGGCCAAAAGGCAGATGAAGGAAAATATTCTCACAGAGTTTGAGACGGGAGTTGGCCGGATTGCTTCAGCTGTTTTCTTTTCCATTTTGAAGATGTCACATCTATTCCCATAGTGCACCGGTTGCAAACCTGCCGGCCGATGCGGCAAAATCTCCATGACAGAACCGGCCATCTTCCTCGACCGCCTCAGTAAATCGTACGGCGAAATTCACGCTGTCGAGAACCTCTCGCTCGCGATTGCGCCCGGAACCATTTTCGGATTTCTCGGCGCGAACGGCGCGGGGAAAACGACCACTATCCGCATGCTCTGTGGCCTGGTGCGGCCGACTAGCGGAATGGCACAGATAGCTGGCGCCGATGTGTGGCGTCAGCGGCACGTCGCTCGCTCCAAGTTCGGTTATGTCGCGCAGCGCTTCAGCCTCTATCGCGATCTCACCGTGGAGGAAAACATCCGCTTCTTCGGCGGCGCGTGCCGCGTGCCGCGCGGTGAGTTGTCGGCGCGCACGGACCGTCTGCTTGAGTTGACTGATCTGAAAGCAAAACGCGACGCCTCGGCCGGCAGTCTCTCCGGCGGCGTGCGGCAATTGCTCGCCCTGGCCTGCGCGCTCGTGCATGACCCGCCGTTGCTTTTCCTGGACGAACCGACCTCCGGCCTCGACCCGGTGCACCGCCAGCAAATGTGGAATCTCCTCTACGATTTGAGCCACCACGGCATCACGATCTTCGTCACGACCCATTACATGGACGAAGCGGAACGCTGCACGGAGGTCGGCTTCATCGAGAGCGGCCGTTTGCTCGCGAAAGCCCCCCCGCGCGCGTTGAAAGCGAGCTTCCACGCGAAGCTTCTTGAGATTGAGGTCGAGCCGATCATGGAAGCGCTCGTTCGGCTGCGCGAGGTCTCCGGAATTCTCGGCGTCTCTTTGCGCAGCGGCAGCCTGCGGCTTTATGCCGCCGATCCGGAAAAGCTCGTGGCCGAATGGAAGAACCAATGGCCGTTTCCGGAACTTCGCTGGGTGGGCCACCGATGGGTGGAACCCGATATGGAGGATGTCTTCACCGCTTACTCGCAAGGATACGATGCAGTTTTGAAACCGGCGCAATCATGAATCGAGGCTCCTTCAATGCCATCGCGAGTGTGGCTTACAAAGAGTTCCTGCATATCTATCGGGACCGGCGTGTCCTGATTTTGCTCCTGATCCTGCCCCCGGTCTTCACACTTGTTTTCGGCCACGCCTTCGAAGCCGGCGAGATGACCAACGTGCCGGCGGTCCTTATTAATCGCGACGGCACACCGCGCGCGCAGCGCTTCATCGATTTGGTTTTGAAGAACAAGACTTTCCATTGGTGGACGCAGCCGCCAACGGTAACGGGGGAGGACGATCTGCTCGGTCATGGCGTGCAGGCGACGCTCGTCATTCCACAAGGCTGGAGCGACAGCCTGGCCAATGGCGACCCGATTCCGTTGCGCGCCTATCTCGACGGGAGCGACACGAACACCGCGGACCTGCTGGAGGGAAGCGTGCAAAAAACCCTGGGCGATTTTCAGCTCGGTGAACGCCAGGTGATGATCGATGCGTTACCGGAAGATGTCTTCGAGTTGGCCAAGAAATTGCCAGTGCAAGTGCGGAAGCAATTCGTCTCCATGATGGAGCCTTGGAAGACTGACGGGAAGATTCTCTACAACCCGAAAACGCGTTTCATCGATTACGTTCTGCCCGGAGTCATCGGACTCATTTTGCAGCTCATCACCGTGACGCTGATGGCTTGCACGCTTGCGCGCGAACGCGAGGCCGGCACGCTTTATCAATTGATGGTGACTTCACTGCGCCGCCGCGAAATCGTGCTCGGGAAAATCATTCCGTATCTGGTCATTTCCATCGTTCTCATTCTCGGAATTATTTTGCTCACGGGTTGGCATTTCCAGGTGCAGTTCTACGATCCCGGTGCGCTCGCTCTCATTTGTTTCTTGTTTCTGCTTTGTTCGCTCGGGATGGGATTGCTCATCTCCGCCGTTTCACGCACGCAGACGCAGGCGATCCAATTCTCCGTTTTCTTTCTGCTGCCGGTCTTTGTGCTCTCCGGCGCTTTCGCGCCCTTGACCCAACTCCCGCGAGTCATCCGCTACATTTCGGAACTGTTCCCGCTGACACACTTCTGCCGCGCCTTTCGGCTCGTGAATTTGTATCGCGCGACGCCGCAATATTACGCCGAGGATCTCGTCATGCTTTCAATCGGCGTCCTGATCACCTTCATGGGCGCGGTAATTCTCCTGAAACGGATCGAGCAGTAGGTGGATCGCGCGCTCCGTCGCGCGATGTTTATGAATGGCGGCGAAGCCGCGTCGAATCGTCATCGCGCGACAGCGCGCGCGATCCACCTAGAACTTCGCTTTGAACTCGAGGCGCAAGTACGGCGCCGGATCCGTCTTGTATGTCAGGCCAGCGCGATAGAAATCGAATGAGCGTTCGATCGCGTATCCGCCGCCGAGATCGATTGTGATCGCGGCGCAAGGCGAATAGATGAAGCCGCCTCCCACTCGATAGTCGGAGTAATCGACCTGCGCGCCGCTCAGCTTGTGCGGAACGATCGTGTCATCGCGGTTGGTGCGGAAAGAGCCGCCGGTCAATTGTCCGCCGACCCACAAATCCAACTTATTGCAGGGCGAATAAATAAGTCGCGGTTCGGGAAGGATGCCCAGAAGCTTCCACTGATCGTTTGGCATCCAGATTATACCGGCAAGCGGTATCACGGGAAATCGCCCACGGAGAAAGGACGCATTCGCTCCGACGAACACGTAGAGCTTGTCCGGCTGCAAAACAAAAATCCGGCCCAACGTGATCGGCGCGTCAAAGGATGCGCTGTTGAAATCGTCCTCGGTATAAAAGCCAGGCTTTACCTGGATGAATGCGCCGACATCGTTGTTGTGCATGTAATCGATGCCGATGGTGCCGGCCACGCTTTGCAAATGCTCGGGGACCGGCGCGTTCGTGGCGCCGAAATCAAAGCGGTCGTAGGAAATCCCGAGATGGAGATAAAGATGTCCGTTCAGGAGAAAACGATGGCCATACGAAAATAAATTTAGAACTTCATATTGGTCACCGAAACTTCCGCCGCGGTGCAGGTCGCTTTCAAAAACATAACTCGACTCCACCTCGATGAGATCGCGCGAAACGGCTTCGGGTTTCTCTTCCGCGACCGATTGGACTTGGTCTGTGATCGAGGCAGCCCACGTCTGCGAGGACGCGAAGAAAATCAGAACGAGGAAAAGTACGCGCGCGGGGTTTTTCATTCGACGAGGACAATAACTCATTCGGGTGCCGGGACAAACCGGATGCCTCGGGCCAAAGCGAATCTTTCACTGCCGGGCTTGCATGCGCGAGACACTTGTTAGAATAACGACACACTTGTGAGAAATGAACGCTCCTGAACAACATCTCGCGGGCACCGATCCGCGCTTCGCCGCGCTCATCGCGCGGGTGAGACCTTTTGACGTGGTGGCGCAGCCACTCGTTAGGCCATTCGACTCGCTGGCGGAATCGATCGCTTACCAACAACTCAGCGGGAAAGCGGCCGCCACAATTTTCGGTCGTGTGCGGGCGCTTTATCCGAAGCGGAAATGGCTCGAACCCAAACTGGTTCTTGCCACTGCGGATGAAACCTTGCGCGCCTGTGGGCTTTCGCGCAGCAAAACGGTCGCGTTGAAAGATCTGGCCGCAAAGACACTCGATAGGACCGTGCCGTCCGGTCGCGCCCTTGTTCGCATGAGCGACGAAGAAATTATCGAGCGCCTTACGACTGTGCGCGGAATAGGGCGGTGGACCGTGGAAATGTTGCTTCTCTTCGAACTTGGCCGGCTGGATGTCTGGCCCGTGGCGGACTACGGTGTTCAGAAGGGTTTTGCGAAAACCTTTGGTCGCAGAAAACTCCCGACGCAGAAACAGTTTCTCAAAATCGGAGAGAAATGGCGGCCATATCGCTCGATCGCCGCGTGGTACTTCTGGCGCGCGCTCGATGCACCGGAACCATCGAATCGATTCGATTAGAGGTGGCTTAAGGCAGACCGGATCCAAGGGCGCGACTCCAAAAAGCGTGGGGCCGGCCCGTCCCCGGGCCGTCTATGGCGGCGAAGATTGACTTGCCGAAGGCGGTTCAATAAAACGAGGGCCTTATGGCAACGATTCATGTGGCTCGGGATGGGACGAACATCGGTACATTCTCAATTGAGGAAGTTCGAGAAGGTCTGCGCACAGGCCGATTCCTACCCACCGATATGGCGTGGGAGGCGGGAATGCCGGATTGGCGTCCGCTCTCTCAAGTGGTGGCCGGGAAACCTGCCGCCGCGACGCCGGCGTCCGGAGCGCCGGGGACAAACGCGCTCGCGGTCTCTCCCTCTTCTTCGAGCTCTGGCGCGGCCGCCTCAGGCGGCGGTTTGCCTTGGGAACATCGGGAGCAGCTTGGGATGTTCAAAGCGTACTTCGACACGGTGAGCATGGTCTTGACGAAGCCGGGCGAAGCGTTTGCCATGATGAAAACCGAGGGCGACATGATGGGTCCGATGCTCTTCGCGCTCATCGGGGGAAGCGCCGGCATGATCGTTTCCTTACTGCTCCAAATTGCCCTGCATTCGATAGGCTTTATGGCAGACCGGCAGAGCGCCATGTTCGGACTGGGAATCGCCGGAGTGTGGACCCTTGGGTACATCGTTCTCATTCCGGTGATAGTGATCGTCGGAATGTTCGTCGGCAGTGGGATTTTGCACCTATGCTTGATGATCGTGGGTGGAGCGAACAAACCGTTCGAAACTACTTTTCGCGTTGTCTGCTTTTCATCTGGATCGACCTATCTCTTGTCAATGATTCCCTTTTGCGGGGGGATGATCGCGGGTGTGTGGAATATCGTGCTGGAGTGCATCGGCCTGGCGCGCGCACATGAAACCGATACCGGCAAGGCCGTCATGGCGGTTCTGCTTCCGATCATCGTCTGTTGTGGCGGTATGATACTCCTTGGCATTCTGGGCGGTTTCAGCGCGCTCAGTCTATTCCAGAAGCACTGAAACAAGGTCCGATGCGGCTTCTATGGCGTCGTCGATCCGCCAATGGACCTGACCACGAACTGATTTGGCTGGCCGTTTCGGCCGCGGCGGTCGCGGGCAGTGCAGCCTGGCTTGCAATGGCACTGCCCTGGCCCCGATGTCCCTTCTTCGCCCTCACCGGGTTGCCCTGTGTGACGTGTGGAGCGACTCGCGCCACCATCGCATTTCTGCATGGAGATTTTCTTTCGGCCTTGAGATGGAATCCACTCGCGGCCGTCTCAATTTGCGGGCTGGTCGTTTTTGATCTATACGCCGCGATCGTGCTCGTGGGCCGGACGCCCCGGCTGCGAATTGTGGACTGGACCGTCGCGGAAAAAAAGGTGGCGCGAATTGTGGTGATCGGTTTGCTGGCGCTGAATTGGATCTATCTGCTCGCACACCACGATCGCTTTTAGCTGGCGCCGTTGGCCATGGCAGGCGCTTCGCTGAATTCGATGCCCCCCGAGCAGCGCACTCACGCCATTTGGTCGAGGTATTCCATCACTTTCGGGAACTCGCTGTTGTCCGACCTGGCGAGAGAGCGGTAGGTCTCGAGGGTTTCAAAGGCCCGGTCCTTGCGTCCCAGACGGACATACTGCATGACATGCGCGGCCGCGACATTTACGCAATCGCCCGATCCGACGAGGTCGAGAGAGTGACGGAATGAGGCGTCAACCTCATCGTCCGGGATCCTCACGAGGTCCGTTGCTTGATCGACAGCTTCCTTCGGAATAGGTGCGATCACTTCAAACGCTACCGTTCCGCTCCCGGGCACACTGAGATCGAGTCGGAAATACCGGCGGAGCCGATACTGGATCACATGTATCCAAGTAGTATAATAATGCTTGAAGTCCTGGTGTATCAGCAGGCCTCCCGTAATGAGACTTGGAAAAAAAGAGGTGGTGATCTGGGACGCAATGTTCTCGTTCTTCATTGCATCCACCAGGAGGATCTTGATTGGCCCGTCCTTCCATTCGTAAAGAGCCAGGTCTGCCTGGATTAGTTCGACGCCGTCTCCTCCACAGTCACGGGCAACGCGGCGCGCCTCGGGGAGAAAGCTCTCCCCGGGATGATAAAGGCCGTACGGAATGTGCGCTGGCATCCATTCCTCCCATACGAATCTATCAAAACCGAGCACCTTCTCTGTCCGATTGTCGGCTTGAGAACCGCGACTCAGGATGCCTTGAGCGAGCGCGACCGAGGTCGAACCGAGCCAGCAACCGAGATCAACAATTGCGCCTTCTTTTCCAACGTAGCGAGCTGCGCTTTCGCGGAAGAAAGCCATTTCGTCGGAGGAAACCATACCGGGAACTTCCGTCTTTGGAGCGCCATCCCCCACGGATGCTCCGAGCGAGTGGGGGCTTCGTTTCACTTCTGGTTTGAGCGACGGGAATTTCCACATGGTGCGTCCTTCTAGCAATATGCGGCTCGAGCGGCTCGACAACGTTATTGCGACGGGGATCTGATATCGTCGTCCGGAGCGCCGCGATGGGTGGCGATGAAAGCGGAGGGATCGATCCACCCGCGCGTGTCGTCACGATAACCGGGGCCGACGAACGGCGTCGTGAACTCGCGCATTTCGAAATGGAGATGCGCCCAATATCTTCCATCTGCTGTTCCCACCGTGGCGATCTGCTCGCCGCGACGCACCTTTTGTTTCGGCTCCACCAGGATTTCGTCGACGTGCGCGTAGTACGACTGCACATATTTTCGCCCGCCGTCTTCTTCATAGGCATGGAGCACGATGATGATGTTGCCCCAGCCGGGTCCGCCCTCATCCGCGAACAACACACGGCCATCAGCCACCGCATAAATTGGATCGCCGAGGTCGCTGTTCTCACCGCCGATGCCATTTAGATCGTCGCCGAGGTGGCGATTCTGGGTAAACGGTTGCGCGTTGTAGGCGAGCGCTCCGTTCTCGCTTCCGATCGGGAAATCGAACCGCGCCGCGGTCGGCAGCGAGGCCAGGAAAAGCGCCGGCACAATTTGAAAGGCCGGGTCGATCCTGTTGGGCCGATGTAATTCCGGCCAGAGCCGCCAGAACAGTCCCGAGCAGAGCGCGAGCAGGAACAGGCTGGCGAACAACAGCGTCCAACCCAGCGATGTTCTTCCCTTGCTCGCAGTTGGCTTCATCTTTACGCTCGCGCGATGCGAATTTTGGTCACGGGCGGTGCGGGGTTTATCGGCTCCCACCTTGTCGAGAAGTTGCTCGCGACCGGGCACACCGTCTCGATTCTCGACGATTTTAACGACTTTTACGACCCGCAAATCAAGCACGCGAATATCCAGGCCGTGACGGCCGATGTTGCCATTCATCGAGTGGACCTGCGCGACGGCGCGGCGGTCAACACGCTTTTTCATCGAGAAAAATTCGACGCGATTGCCCACCTCGCGGCCCGGGCGGGTGTGCGGCCGTCGATTCGCCAGCCGCAGCTTTATTACGACACAAACGTCGGTGGAACTCTGCACCTTCTCGAAGCCGCCCGCCTCACCGGGATTGAGCGGTTTATCTTCGCGTCGAGTTCGTCGGTCTATGGCATCTCAAAAACGGTGCCGTTCTCGGAGAGTTTGCATCTCACCCAAACGATCAGCCCGTACGCGGCCACGAAGGTCGCCGGCGAATTTCTTTGCTCGACCTATTCGCATCTTTACGGGATGCGGGTGGTCGCGCTCCGCTTCTTTACCGTTTACGGCGCACGGCAACGGCCCGATCTCGCGATCCATCAATTCACCAAACGCATTTACGCGGGCGAACCAATCGATCAGTACGGCGATGGCACGACGAGGCGGGATTACACTTATATCGACGACACCATCCAGGGCGTGATGGCAGCTCTGAAGTATGAAGGACCGCTTTTCGACCTCTTCAATCTCGGCGAGAGCGACACCATTCAGCTAAAGGATTTGATCGCGGGCATCGAGAAGGCACTGGGCCGGAAAGCGAAGATCAACCAACTGCCCGAGCAACCCGGGGACATGCCGGTGACCTGCGCCGATATCTCGAAGGCGAGGAAACTGCTCGGATATAATCCGACCACGCCACTGAGCGCGGGTCTGCCTCGGTTCGTTGATTGGTTTCTAGGAAATGTTGGTGGATCGAGCGCTCCGCGCTCGATGCTTTGATTTACGCGACTCCGCCGCCATTTGTCATCGCGCGCGGAGCGCGCGATCCACTCCCGGCTTCCGTGTTTTCTCGCGGGAGGCCCCTCACTTGCATTCCCCCTCGTCGCGCCCATAGTGATTCGCAGATGTCGGGAATGTTCTTCGATAATCCGGCCGTTCGCTTTTCACGACGACTCAGTTTTTATCAGATTCGGATGCGTTACTTCGCATCGCTGCTGTTTCGTTGGCTGACTGGTGCGGACGGCCCTTCGGTTCGAATTGATTCCCGATGCCACGAGGCGGAGTTCCCAGCGGCGACGCAGACTGCTTACCAGCTACTTGTAAGGACCCTTTTGGGTTCGCGCGCCAAGGACTGTGCATCCACCGATGCGCTCCGCCCAAATTACAATTGGGTGAAACCTGAGGATCAATATGACATCTCAATCATCGGGGAGAAATGGCCGGCGTTCGCGCGGCGGCTCCCGCAGAAGGGGCGACAATCGCCCGCGCCACCAGAGCGCGCCATCGAGGGCGCCGGCGAAGAAATCGTTCTGGCAGAAAATCACGGCGCTCTTCACCGGTGGAAAACCGGGACCAGCGGCCAGACCAATGTCGCAGACGACGCGCAACAACGGTTTCGAGCCTTCGCGTTCGCCGCGCAAACCTGAATCGGTCGAAGTCACCACGCCCCGGCTTTATGTCGGGAACCTGTCGTTCGATGCCACCGAGAGCGATCTCTTCGAGCTCTTCAACGGCGTCGGCGCGGTGCAAAACGCCGAGGTGGTGACGTACAAACACAACCAGCGTTCGAAGGGCTTCGCCTTCGTCCAAATGCTCACGGTCGAAGAGGCAAAACGCGCCGTGCAGGAACTGCACGACAAGGATTTCCTCGGCCGCAAACTGGTCGTGAGCGGTGCGAAATCGAGCGAGCATCATTCCGCGAACTGACGATTTGTCGCTTAACAAAGCCGGGAGACGAGGTGGCGTTGGCCGCCAGTCTCCCGGTTTTTTTACAGGTAGGGATGCACCTCCCGGGCGTCCGACTTTTTTCAGTCCGATGATCTATCTTCGACCGGCGCCTCGGAGAGGTGTCCCTACCTAATGAAGCTCTTCTTCATCGTCGGACCTACAGCGACGGGAAAATCCGAGATTGCGGCGGAGATCGGGTGTCAGCTAAACGCGGAGATCATCAGCGCGGACGCGTTCCAGATTTATCGCGGGCTCGATCAGCTCACGGCGAAGCCGGAGAAGACGACGCTGGCGAAGGGGCGGCATCATTTGCTCAGCGTGGTGCCGCTGAGCGAAGAAATGAATGTCGAAAAATTCCGCGCCGCGGCGGTGGAGGCGATTCGGGACATTCATGCGCGCGGAAAGCCCGCGATCGTCGCCGGTGGAAGCGGTCTCTATCTCAAGGCGCTCACGCACGGTCTCTCGCAATTACCGGGCGCGAGTCGTGAGGTGCGGGAGGAATTGGCTCAAGCGACGGTCGAAGAATTATTCGAGCGCTTGCGCGAGTTGGATCCTGATGGCGCGGAGCGGATAGATCGCAAGAACAAACAGCGGCTGGTCCGTGCAGTGGAGGTTTGTTTGTTGAGCGGCCGGCCGTTTTCCTCGCAGCGAACGGAGTGGGGGAACACACGTTCTGCTTCGGATGGAGTTTTCGTCTTTCGAGAACGCGCGGAGCTTTACGAACGGATCGATCGTCGCGTCGAAAAAATGTTTGCCGAGGGCGTGGTGGAAGAAGTGCGAGCGCTGCGCGATCTTGGCTCGACCGCGGAAAAAGCGCTGGGTTTGAGGCAGATTCGCGCTTTGCTCGCGGGGGAAATTTCAGAGACGGTGTGCATCGCAAGAATCCAGCAGGCCACGCGGCATTATGCCAAAAGACAGTTGACCTGGTTTCAACGCCAAGATAATTTCGAGCCGCTGAACTTATCATCGCACGGCTACCCCGAAGCCATCGAATTGATCGCGCAAAACGCACGTCTCGCGTTTGTGCAAAGGGATGATTGAGGTTCGCCCGAAGAAAACGCGGGAGCGCGCGATCCTGATCGGCCTCGAGAAAGACGGCGTCTCGAAATGGGATTTGCGCGATTCAATGGAGGAATTGCGCGAGCTCGCGAACTCTGCCGGCGCGGAAGTGGTCAGCACCGTCACGCAGAAATTGCAGAAGCCGACGGCGCCGTACTACATCGGGCGCGGCAAAGCGCAGTTGATCAAGGAGTCGTTCAAGGACCAGCAAGTCACCTCCGTGATTTTCGATGATGAGCTTTCGCCGGCGCAGGGTCGTAATCTGGAAACCTTGCTCTCGCGCAAGGTGCTCGATCGCACGCAACTGATCCTCGATATTTTCGCCCAGCGTGCGCGCAGTCGCGAAGGACGTTTGCAGATCGAGCTCGCGCAGTTGCAATATCTGCTGCCGCGGCTGACGCGGATGTGGAATCACCTGTCGCGGCAGACGGGCGGCATCGGCACGCGTGGTCCGGGCGAAACTCAGCTCGAAGTGGATCGGCGGCGGGTGCAGGAGCGAATCGCACGGCTCGAGCGTGAGCTCGAAGGCGTGCGAAAAGTGCGGTCGGTGCAACGGCAGGGCCGGAAGCGGCACCAATGGCCGGTGGCGGCTGTCGTCGGTTACACGAACGCCGGGAAATCGACGCTGTTAAATTTGCTGACCGGCGCCGACCTCATCGCGGAGGATAAACTTTTCGCAACGCTCGATCCGACGACGAGAAACCTCACATTGCCGAATAAGCAGCGGCTCTTGCTCACCGACACGGTCGGTTTTCTGCGCAAACTGCCGCACACGCTGATCGAATCGTTTAAGGCTACTCTGGAAGAAGTTAGCCAGGCCGATTTGCTGATTCATGTTGTCGACCTCAGTCATCCGCGGGTGGATGAGCATATCGAAGCGGTGAACAACGTGACGAAGGAACTGGGCGCGTTCGGCAAACAAACCCTGATCGTGTTCAACAAAATCGACGCCCTTCAGAATGATGAGTTGGTCGAAATCTACAAAAAAAGATTTCCCGGCAGTGTCGCCATCTCTGCGCGGACGGGCGCCGGAGTGGCAACATTGGTCCAAGCACTGGAAAACGAGCTTGGATCATGGCGGCTATGCTCCCGCTTTCGCGTGCCGCTGGCGGAAGCGGGATTGATCGCGGAAATTCATCGAATCGGTCACGTGATCGAGCTGCAATATGAAGATGAGTCCGCGCTAATCGTGGCCCACGTCCCCGCGCAGCTCGAGCAGAGGCTTAGCGGGTTTGCGATATAACACGCCGTCGGAAGTCGTTGACGTGCGAAGACATCATGGCGAGGTACCATGATGCAATGGGTTTCACGGGTTACCGCCGCAGTCGGATTAAGTGAGCTTCCGAGGTTGCGAAAGCTGATCGTCGCTGTGATCGGCGTTACGGTGGTTTTGTTGGGAATCGCCTTGATCGTTTTGCCGGGACCGGCGTCCATCGTGATTCCGATCGGGCTCGCGATTCTGGCCACAGAATTCGCGTGGGCTCGACGCGCGGTCCGACGCGCCCGGGTTATGATCGCCAAGGCTCGTGGCCGCGAATCCGGCAAAGCACGCACGATGGCGCACGCGTCGCGATGACGAGCCGGGAACGGGTTGCCCAGCTGGTTAAGGTGCTGCCGGAAGTTTACCCGGGCGCGCATTGTGAACTGAACTTCCGCAACCCGCTTGAACTGCTGGTCGCAACGATTTTATCCGCACAGTGTACCGACAAGCGCGTCAACGTCGTCACGCCTACGCTCTTTGCGAAATATCGCACCGCCCGGGATTATGCGAACGCGCCGCCAGCAACTCTCGAAGGACTGATTCGTTCCACCGGCTTCTTTCGCAACAAGACCAAAAGTGTCCGCGCGGCGGCTGCCGCCATCGTGGCCGAACACGCGGGCCGCGTTCCCGATACGATGGAAAAATTGCACGGGCTGCCGGGCGTCGGTCGAAAAACTGCGAACGTTGTTCTCGGCAACGCCTTCGGAAAGGATGAGGGCATCGTTGTCGATACGCATGTAGCGCGGCTTTCCCATCGTCTGCGGCTCACCCGCCAGACCGATCCGGAAAAAATCGAACAAGACCTTATGAAGCTGGTGCCGCGCCAGCACTGGACGAACTGGAGTCACTGGCTGATTTGGCACGGGCGGCGGCGTTGTTTCGCGCGGCGCCCCGATTGCCATCGCTGCGAAATCTTTCGCCTCTGCCCGAGCGGGAAAGTTTTTATTTGCAGCGGAGAAGCGCGCCCGGCGGAAACCACAGTCACCTCGAAGCGGCGCTCTTGAGCAAAGAAGTGCGCCGTTGCTTTCGTCCTTTCCGGAGCAACGTTTGAGTCTTGGCCAAGGAGATTCATCTCAACCTGGATAATGCCTGGCCCGCTGGTGCATTCCCGTTCGGGACGCTGGATGCTACGTCTTGGGGGCCGCAGCTTCGCTTCTCCGCGCCCTCGCGGTTGATCGAAGAATTCTACCGCGAAGCGCAAAAGGAGCCTTTCGTTCTCTTCGGCTCAGGCGATTTCCATCATCTTACCGCGCTCTGGGTGCGTCAGGTGGCCGAGCCGTTCGTGCTTGTCTCGTTCGATAATCATCCGGACTGGGATGTGCGGCCGCCGCGCTGGGGTTGTGGCGGCTGGGTGAACCGGGTGCTCGAACTTTCGCGCGTGAAAAAAATTAGCGTGTGGGGTTGTGGAAACTTCGAGTGCTGGTGGCCCGCTCAACTCTTCGGCAACCGTCGCGCGGAACGCGAGGGCAGGCTCGAAGTCCATCCTTGGGCCGACGCCCGCCCGCCGTCGGTTCAGAATCGCCGTGGGGCGATTCTTCGCGGGAATTGGCGCGAACGTTTCGCGGAGTTCGTCCAAGCGTTGGAAGGATCGAATCTTTATGTCACGATCGATCTCGATTGCTTGCGCGCGGAGGCGGCCGTCACGAACTGGGAGAGCGGCCAGTTCACGCTGGAAGATGTTGCGTGGGCGCTGACGCAACTGCGCACGTCGAGCGCGAAGATCGTGGGCGGCGATATCTGCGGAGCATTTTCACCGCCGGTGTATGCGCGGCGCAAACAGCGTTTCGCCGCGGAAATGGATCACCCGAAATTGCCGTCCTGCGATTTGGAAGCAGCCACGAAGATCAATCTCCGCGCGTTCGAAGCGCTCTGGCCGATCCTAGCTGATTGAGACCAGGACGATCCCAGCACTGATCAACGCCGCGCCAATCGCCAGCTGCAGCGTGAGTTTTTCCTGCAGCACGATGGCGGCGGCGAAACTGATGATGATCACGCTGAGACCTTGAAACGGATAGATGTAGCTCAGGTCGTATCGTTGCAGCAGCCCGAGATTAAGGAAGAACTGCACAGTCAGGAAAAAGATGCCCGCAATGAACGGCTGCATGAATTTTCGCGAGTGGAACCCGTCTGCGTTTGACGCTTCCATTGCTTTTTTTAAAAGGAGCTGACCTGCGACAAAGGCCGCCAGGGCTATGAAAATGAGCGCGAAAGAGATCGGTCTCACAATCGCTCCTCCAGACGGGCGGCGGGTTTGGCGACGATCGCCAGACCTAACGAAACCAAGGCGATGCCGCACCAACGCGGGCTCGTGATGCGTTCGCCGAGAACGAGCCAGCTGCAGAGCGGGACCAGGACGTGCACAACCTGCGAGAGGGGAAAAGCGATCGAGAGCGGAATGTAGCGAAGAACGTGCAACCACGTAACCAAGCTAAGGATAATGAGCACGATGCCCACCCAGACGTAGAGCGAGGCCAATCCGGAAATCCCCGTCCAGGCCCAGCGATCCATGAGATACGCCGTCTCCATGGCCCCGCGCTTCAGCAGCAACTCATAGATGGTGACAAACACGACGCTCAGCACCAGCTGAAACCAGGGGTTGGCGAAGCCAGACGGTTTATTTTGCATCGGCATGCAGCTCGTGCGCGTTTCGAAAACGTTTGAGCACCGGATCGTGCCGGGTCGGTTCGAGGAACTTCAACGCTTGCCGGAAGATCGGATTGAGCCAGGCCGCAGTGTGCATCACGTAAAGATCGAGCGGAAACAAGTCGCAGCCAAGATGCAGCTTCGGATGGTAGTTCAGCGGACTGCTCCGGTACCGCTCGAGGCCTTGCGCGAGCGACCAGCTGATGATGTCGCGCAACGTGTAGAAATAAAGATGGAGATCGAGCGCGACGCGGTAATCGAGGCCGAGGTAATCGTCATAGATGGTGCCGTCGTGCACCAACGCGACGCTAAAGGCAATGGCCTTTCCATTCTGCCGCCAGATAAAAAACCGCGTCCGCTCCGGCATCCGCTGACCCAGGCTGCATAGATACTCTTTCGTCAGGCGCTCGAACTTCAGAGGCGAGCGCTCATGCACTTGCAAATAGAGCGGATACACCTCGTCGACGTAAGGCGTGAGATCGGTCACGACTTCCAGGCTGATCGGCGGCGCGGCTGCCGTTTTGCGGAATTTCCGCCGCAGATCTTTGCGCGTGGAAGCGCCGAGCGTGTTCAGGTAGTGGTCGAAATCTGTGTAACGAAGTTGGAGCTCCGTCATCGGCATACTGGGCACGCGTGTATAGCCATTCGCGGAAAGATTGCGGAGCGCGTGCCGGTATCTCGCCGGGAAGTCCTTGAAGACCACGAGAGAGGCTTTGGATAGCTGCGCGTAGGTCTTGAGAGTGGCGTGGAGCGCGTTCGCCACCCAATCTTCATCTTCCGGTGCGCACACGGACAGATGGCCTTCGCCGGCAGCATTGCCGACCATGAGCACACGCATGGTGAGGAAACGCGGGAAACGCCGGCGGATTGCCTCTACCGCAGCGCGCAAGGCCGGAATCCCGTCGACCAGATTTTGCTGCACGAAAAAAAGCGGCTGGATCGCACGAACCTTGCCCGCTTTATCCTCCAGCAGGAGATAGCTGTGCTCGAATTTCGAATCGAGCGTTTGCTCCACGATCTCGTAAAACCGGTGGTCCTTGCATTTCCCCACGAAAGCTCTTTTCCAGGCATCGCAATGGTCGAGCTCAGCGCGTGAGAGAACGCGTGCGACGCCGAGTGGGAACGGAATGGTCTGGCCGGTGGACATGTCAGCAAAGGCAGAAGAAACGTCCAACGCTGAACGTCCAACCCCGAAAACTCTCGGGGCAGGCTGTCCAACGTTCAACTCCGGAAGCGACTACAGCTATCTGTTCGCGCTCTCCGTCTTGAGAACTCCGCTGCGGATGTGAAGATCGCGCTGTGGGAACGGAATTTCGATGCCGGCTTCGCGGAATTTCTCCTCGATCGCGAAATTGAGATCGCTCTTGAAGCGGCTCGGCCGATGACTCATCTCACTGCTCCAGACGACGAGCTCGAAATCGATGGCGCTCTCGCCGAATTGCTTCAGGAAGACGCTGGGGGCCGGATCATGCAAGACGTGCGGATGGCTTTTGCCGGCCGCGATCAACGCTTCGCGCACTTTGTTTACGTCGCTCCCGTACGCGACCCCCACCGGAATGCGAAACCGCACCCGCGGATCACCGTAGGTCCAATTCGTCACGGGCGAGTCGATGAATTTCGTGTTCGGTACGATCATCGCGATGTTGTCGTTCGTGCGAATGACCGTGCTGCGCGCGCGAATCAGTTCCACCTGACCCGCCAGGCCCGCGACTTCGACGCGATCTCCGATCGTGATCGGTCTTTCCGCGAGGATGACGAGGCCGCTGATGAAATTGCTCGCGATATTTTGCAGCCCAAATCCAACCCCAACGCCGACCGCGCCCGCGAACACCGTGAGCGCACCGAGATGAATGCCGGTATTCTCGAGCACGATGAAGATGCCGACGACCAGGACGAGGTTGCTCACGATCTGCGCGATGGCGTACTGCAACGACCGATCCAGCCCGCTATTGACGAGAAAGCGGTTGAAAAGAAATCGCTTCGTCCGCGACGAAAACCAGAACACGGCGATGAGCAGCGCGATCAGCAGGAAGATCTGAACGAGACTGAGCTTGACTCCCGGCATGGGCGCAGTCCAGAGGAGCGGAACACCGGCGGCGTTGATTGCGGTGACGGTGAAGAAAGCGAGCGCGGAAACGCTCAGGATCGTGGTGACGATCGCGATGAAGTTCGTATCGAGCTTGAAGCGCGCGAAGAAACGCCGGACCGCGTCGCTTTGCAGGGTCTTCGCGGTGATGAGACCGATGGCGAAAAGGATCGCGAATGCCAGCAGCCCCAGAAACGACACATAGTGCCCGGTCACGTAAAAGAGCGGCTTCTCGAGCAGGGCCAGGTTCATCAGTTCAGTCTGTGCCGCTTAACCTGGTCTGCAACCCGAAACAGAAAAACACGGCTGAAGCCGTGTTTTTCGAAAGTCATCGCGCCAGCGGCGGCGCGGGGCCGTTTATTGTTTCGAAGCTTTTTCTTCGATGTACTTCACCACGTCGCCGACGGTCTGAAGTTTCTCGGCGTCTTCATCCGGCACCTCGACGGAAAATTCTTCCTCAAATGCCATCACCAGCTCGACGATATCGAGTGAGTCCGCGCCCAAATCCTCAATGAATGACGCCGTGGGCGTGACCTGTTCCGGGTTAACGCCGAGCTGCTCGACGATGATGTCCTTCACCTTCTCTTCAATTGGTTTATCCGTCATAAAAGTTTCTCCGTTGGCGTTGATTGAGGGGGCAGGTCTTTAAGCATTCCCAGCAAGGATGGCAAGTAAATGAATTACCGATCTTGTCAATCAATTTCAGGTTGAACCACTCCGCGCAAGCCCTTGCCGCAGTTTACTTCGCGTTTGCTTGGCGTAAGAGAGAATGAATGTCGTCCCCGACAACAACTGAGGATTTGCTCGATCTGAAACTCCTGCCCGCGTGGGTGAACGAGCCGGCGAGTCCGAATGATTACGCCAATTTTGAAGGCGAAGATCCTGGTTCCGATGAGCGCGGCGGCCGGCGTCCACCCCAACGCAGCCGCGAGCGCGGTCGGCGCGCCCCGCCATCGCGCGAACCACGCGGCCCGCAATCGCGCGAGCAACGGTCTCGCCGCCCGAGGCCGGACCGGCCTGGTGCGGCTCGCCCGGAAGAAAACCACCGTGGACGTGACGACCGTCGCGAGCGCCCGCCGGTCCAGCCGATTGCCGTCACGGTGCGCTTCATTCCCCATCTACCAGCCTTCAACAGCGTTATCGCGCAGATCAAGTCCGGCTCGGTCGCGTATTCTGTTTTCGCGCTGGCCCGCCTTTTTCTCGAAAAGCCGGAGCGCTACGATGTGCAATTGACCACGCCCGAGGATCGCCCGCTCTTTCAACTGGGCGAAAACGGCTCGGTCGCGTCCGATCGCACAATTCTGGAAGCAAGCGCCTTCACAACCGCGCGCGACGATTTTTACACAGTCGAGGTCACCCAAAGCGAACCGCTCAAAGGCAATTTCACGAACGTGGCGCGTTGCCGGCTCAGTGGCATCTTGCTCGGCCCGACCAATCATCACAACTATCAGCCGCAGTTGCGCAACCTCTACGAAGCGCGCTTCAGCCGGCGCATGAGCTTCGTCGATTATCAGAAACAGGTCGAAATCGTAAGCGACGCGGCGGTCGTGGAAGAATGGAAAGAACAGGCGCGCAACGTCACGACTTACACGGCCAAAATCGGCGAGCCCCCGCTCACGTTCACCAACGCTGCCGAGGTGGAACGTCATTTTCGCCAACATCATCTTCCCGGTTTAGTGCGTAGCGCCCACGAGTTGACGATCGACGGCGTGCTCAGCCGGCGGCTCCCGGATCGTGCTCTGGGAAGCGCGATCGAGGAGGCTTGGTCGGCGGAGACCCGATCGCCCTCGAAGATGATGCAGGAATTATCGGCCGGATTGCGCCAAGCCGGTCTGAATATTTTCCGGCATCGGCGCGGGATGCTATTCGTTTCGCCCATTCGAGCGCGGGTTTTCAGTCACGAGAGCGCAGGTGTCTCCGCCTCCATCAACGCGATTCTCGAAAAAGTGGCGGCAACACCGGGCATCAACTGCAAACAATTTGCCGAGCAGTTGGCGCCCGCTGGGGCCGAACCCGCCGATCTCGAACGCGCAAGGCTAGCGCTGGCGTCCGACCTGCACTGGCTGGTGAGCGAGGGTTACGTCATCGAGTTCAACGATGGTTCGCTCGATTTGCCGCGGACGAAACCGCCGGTCGCGCCTGCGGCTGGAGAAAAACTGGCTACGGCGATCGAGGTCAAGCCCACCGAACCAACTTCGGAGGCCAAGCCGGTCGAAGAAAGCAAAAGCGAAGTCGCGACGGAGCATGCGGAATCGGTGGTGGTCGCGGCGGAAGAGAGCCCCGAGGCGATCAATGTGGGCAGCGATTCGCGGCCCGCGTAATAGTCCGGAACTAAGCCGGGACTACGCCGGCCTTTTTCAAGGTGGCGTAGGCGCCGTTCTTATTGAGCGTCTTCATCCCGCGCGCGGTCACGCGGATGCGGACAAACTTTTTCAGTTCCGGCACCCAGATGCGGCGTTCGTGCAGGTTCGGGCTGAAGGTGCGCGGCACGTTCTTGGTCACGTGACGGCCTACGCCGCCCTTTTTCTTCGCCATACCGCGGCGGTGAATGATGCTCCCGCGCGTGACCCTTGATCCTGTGATGCTGCAAACTTTTGACATAAACTACCCCAAAGAGTGCGTAAGCTGGCGCGCTCGTCCCAGTGGGTCAAGCGAATCTTCACTCGCGAACGCTTTTCGGAGTTGAACGTTCGTCGGGCGCGGGAGTCAAAGATAAGTTCACAGAACCTGGCGAATTAACGAATCGGCGATTTAGCGATTCGAAAAAGCTCGTTCGCTAATTCACTAAATCGTTAACTCGTTAATTGTAGACATGGCTCGGACGAATCATCAGAAACTGCGAATCGGGTTTGTTGGGGCAGGGGACATTGTCCGCCGGCGGCACCTGCCCGGACTGAAAAAACATCCCGAAGTCGAAATCGTGGCGGTCTCGAATTCCACCTACGAGAGTTCGGAGAAGTTCTGCCAGGAAAATGCGCCGCACGCCACGCCCATGCAAAACTGGGCGGACCTGCTCTCGCTCCCGGATATCGATATCGTCTGGATCGGCACGCCGCCCTATATGCATTCGGCCATCACCGTCTCCGCCTTGGAAGCGGGCAAACACGTTTTCTGCCAGGCCCGCATGTCGATGGACCTCGCCGAGGCCGAGGAAATGCTCGCCGCCTCGAAACGATTTCCCGAGCTGGTCACGATGCTCTGTCCGCCCCCGTTTGGGTTGCGCGGCGATCTGCTCGTAAAAAAATTGCTGGCGGAGAATTACCTCGGCCGCCCGCACCATGTTCGTCTGCAATGTTTCACCGGCGCCTATCTGAACCCTGACACTCCCGCGCACTGGCGGCAGCGCATCGAGATCAGCGGCCTGAATGTTCTCGCCCTGGGCATCTACGTCGAAGTCCTCCAGCGTTGGTTCGGCGACATCACCGGCGTTTATGCGCGCGGAAAGATCCTGTACGGGAGCCGGCAAGGGTACGATGTCATCGTCCCGGATTTGCTCACGATCCTTTGCGCATTCGAGAACGGCGCCGAAGGCGTGCTCGAGTTCAGTGGCATCAACGCGCTGCCTTCCGGCGATCGTCTCGAAGTTTACGGCGAAGCGGGCACGATGACCTATGACTTCGGATCCGAAACCCTGCATGCCGGCCGCGCCGGCGATCGCGCCTTGCATGCGATGGAAATAACTCCGGAGCTGGAGGGCGGCTGGCACGTCGAGGACGATTTCATCGCCGCCGTGAAATCGAAGGGCCGGGTTCGCCCGCATCCCGATTTCGAGGACGGCGTCCGCTACATGCGCGTGGTCCAGGCCGTCGCCGATTCGCGCGCGCGGAACGAGTGGGTCGAGATCAAGCGCTGATTCACGACGCCGTTCTGCCTGCTATCCCGAGCCGCGCATTCGGCTTGCTCAGCCTGATCGAAAACTGTACATTCTTAGCCATGTCCCCCGAAATAGGCGAACAATTGTTCGCCTTTAAAGACGAACATTCGTCTAATTCTCGTTAGGTCTATGCGGACGCCGTTGACTGCGATCACTGTTTTGCTTCTGTGCCGTTTGGCTGTCGCTGGTACGGTTCAGCAGCGTCTTGCAAACGATCCTGCGTTCAAGCTCTACGCGGCAATCTTTAAGATCACGCAAGCCGCCAACGGCTCCATAACGGATGTGCAGCTTACCCCTGCGGTTGACGTGCGTTGGCAGCAGGAGCACCCAACAGCGCCCCCCAAGCCTGTACAGGTCAGCATCCCAAAGACATATGTTGCTGCCGCGGTCAAAACAATTCGCGCCAAACGCTGGCCCCTGTTTAAGCACAGTGGCAAGCCGGAAACCTTCTACACGTACTTTTATTATTCTCCTCAGCTCGGCAACCGGGTTATTGAGGATGTCCATGGACCTGAGTAGACCTAACCAGGCGAGAGGGTGTGTGATAAGTCGGCGCTGAGTCGATCGCTTGACTGTCGCGGCTAGTTACTTGCCGCCATGGTCAGTTTTTTTCTCTCCGAAACGCTAAAGACCAGAGCGGGCTGCAAAAAGAGCTTGACCGCGCAGCCAGCCGG
>DASVJK010000082.1:0-10953 GCA_036385955.1 Chthoniobacterales bacterium
GACCAAACTCGCTCGACTCCGCGGCGTTAATCGAGCATTAAGGTGAAGCTTCATGCGCTGGGATTGGGTCGTTGTTTGTTTGCACGACTCCAGCTTCTCAATTCCCAGTCGCATGAACAACCTATTGAAACCTCACACGTAGGGACGCACCTCCTGGGCGTCCGTCGAATTTGCCTTGCGCGAACCCGCGTGCCGAAGAGATAAGTCGGACATTTCGGAGAAATGTCCCTACCTGATGAGATCGAACTGGAATAAGTGTGCGCTCGATGAAGTGCGCGAAGTCTACAGTGATCTCTCGCTACGACCGATCGAGCGCAATTGCGTCCGCGTAAAAGAATGCTGTCATTTCAAACTGACCGGCCGCACGCCATATCTCACGAAGGGCGAAGCGTTGTTGGCGGCCAAGGCACTTCGCGCGACCGGCCGGACGCACCTGCCCGAGAACAGCGCGGGCGCATGTCCGTCCTCGATTCCGCCAGCGGCAACTGTCTCATCTACGAGTCCCGTCCCTTCGGTTGCCGCACCCATTTTTGCGCGGCTGCCGGCGGGCCCTACGCGCGCCGCGAAGTCATTGATCTCATTCGCCGACTCGAAGCGATAGACGTAGGACTTGGCGGATCAGGACCTCGTCTATTACAAAACGCCATTACCACCGCTCTCAACGAACTGTAGCGGCGGTCTATGACCGCCGAATCGTAACGTTCTCGGCGGTCTATGACCGCCGCTACAGAAGAAACTATGCGGCCGCTTCCAGTTCTTCGCGCTTGATTCCGCGCAACTCGAAAAGACGCACCAGCGTTTCTTCGATCAGATTATTCGGGCAGGATGCGCCGGCCGTGATGCCAACCACAATCGGCCCAGCCGGCAGCCAATCCTTCGCAATCACTTCCTGTCGCGCGTGGAGATCGTAGTGCAGAATTTCCGCTTCGGACAGCAACCGGGAAGCATTGCGCACGAAGTAGGTCGGCAGTTTTTCCTCACCCATCTCTGCCAGGTGCGAAGTGTTGGAGCTATTATATCCACCGACCACGAGCAGCAAGTTCATGCGCACATCGAGCAGTTCGCGCAACGCATCCTGCCGTTCCTGGGTGGCGCCGCAGATCGTGTCGAAAAAACGGAAGTTCGTCGCGGCCAGTTCCGTTCCGTCGCGATCCACGATCGCCTGCCGAATGCGCCGCTGCACTTCTTCGGTCTCACCACGCAACATCGTGGTCTGGTTTGCCACGCCAACCGTTCGTAGATGCAGATCGGGATCGAAGCCGGGAGAATGCGCATTCCGGAATTTCTCCAGGAACGCCTGCTTATCGCCGCCATGCCGGATATAATCGCAGACATAATCGGTGTCTGGGAGAGTGAGGACCACGAGATAATGTCCTCTCCCATCGCCGAGCGCGCGCGAGCTGGTGGCCTTTGTTTCCTCGTGCTCGGCCTTGCCGTGGATGATCGAGGTGGCGGACTCGCTCGCGTATTTGCGCACTCGTTTCCACACACTCATCACGTCGCCGCAGGTCGTATCCACGATCTGGCAGCCGCGCTCTTTGATTTGCTGCAAGATGGATAGCTCGGTCCCGAACGCAGGCACGATCACGACGTCCTCCGGTTGCAAATCCGCGATATCCGCCTGCTTGTTTTTCCCCATCAAGTTCTTGATGCCTAACGAAGAGATCTGTTCGTTGACCTCGGGGTTGTGAATGATTTCGCCGACGATGAAAAGCCGGCGATCCTTGAAAACCTTGCGCGCGGCATACGCGAGATCAATCGCGCGCTCGACCCCATAGCAAAATCCGAATTGCTTCGCGAGCCGCACCGTCACGTCGCCAAACGTCAGGATGCCTCCCGCGCGCCGCACCTTGTCGACAATGTCGCTGCGGTAATGCGATTCGACCTGCTCCTGCACAGCCGTCATCACCTCCGGCGTACGCAAGTTCACTTTCTCGCGCGCCGTCGTGCCGCTGGAGATGAGATTCGTGCTCACTGTGATGGCGGGCACCGACCCGCGGTCGCCCTAATCTTCGAGCAGGGTTCCAGTAGGCTTTTGGAACGCCGCCTCCGAAATCGAAACCCGGTTCGGCGGATCCGGCGTCTTGGAATCATCGACGCGCTGAATCTTTGGTCCGAGCGTCGCGTCCTCCGGCTGCGTGTTCGCGATGTTGACTTGGGTGCCGATCTTCACGATCGCGAAGAATTTCGGGGCCGCCTCGCCCTTCAAACGAAGACAGCCATGACTGCGAGCATGCAAGTGCACGTAGCCCTGGTGAAAACCATAACCAGGCGCGAATTCGCACCAATAGCCCATCGGATAGCCGACATAGCTACCTGAAATATTCGCACCCGCTTCGGCCGGAATGATGCGATCGCCCTGGACCCGAAATCCGTACGATCCCGACCGCTTGTTCTCCTGCTTCGAATAGATGGTGAAGCTCCCTTTCGGCGTTGGCTTCGCCGGAATCCCGACGGTCGTGGCCACGGCCATGAGACAGCGATCGCCTTCCATCACGTAAACGTTTTGCTGCGCGAGTGAAACCTTTACTCGCACAGCCGATGAATCATGCGGGCGATGCGCCGTGACATGGTAGTTTCCGGAAGAAACAGTGGACGGCATGCCGCAGCTCGTCAGGAACAGAGCTGTAGTGGCGCCGATGCAGAACAAAAAGCGGTGGAGAAGTTGCATAGGTACCCACTGGAAAGCGCATCGAGCGCCTTTTGTCAATAGGCGCTCACCGGTTATGCCCTTGGGAAATCCGCATGCTTTTGCTGCTTGATTTCGCAGAAAAACGAGGACGAGAGCGCCAAGAAAAGAGAAGCGGAAAAGAAGTGCATGAGTGTCCTATTTGAGCCGTGACTCCCCCGCTTTGTCAACCAGCGACGACGCTGGCGGCGGCGGCGCGCGCAGCTTTTTCCGTCTCCGCGCGGGCAAGCAATCTTTGAAAATGCGGCGATTCGTTGGCGTAGTCCGGATAAGGATGCGTCGCGTCCGCCGGCCGGTAACGCCAGTGCTTATACATCCAGAGCCACGGCGCGGGGTCGCGCCGGATGATTGGCTCAAATTCATTCCAGCAAGCCTGCGCGATTTCCTGATGCGTCGCGCCCGGAGCAACCGACAACGCGGGCCGAAGGACGAGACGATAACGCCCGCCGGGGAGCGGTTCGCAATATGTCGGGATGATCGGCGCGCCGGTGCGTTTGTGCAGGAAAGAATGGGCAAAGGTCACGCAAGTCTGCAGGCCGAAGCACTCGATTGGCACGCTCGGCAGCTTCGCGGAAACGGTCAGGTCGACCGCGAGGGTCACGCTCCGCCCGTGGCGCAGCGCCTTGAACAAACGCAGGATCGCGCCCTCGCGCCGGATGGTCTGATGACCGGAGACTTCGCGCAGGCTTTTGAAGGTCTGGTTGAGCAATGGGTTCTTGAAGGCCTGCGTGACCACGGTGCAGGGAAATCCGCTCAAGCCGAGAGCGAGCGCGATCCACTCGAAGCCACCGTAATGCAGGCAGGCGAAGATGAGTCCGCGATCGCCCTGCTCGCGTTTGACTCGCTCGAGGTCCGTCAGGTCGATGGTGCGGGCGAGATTCTCCCGCGTCAGCCGCGGACTCCAGAAAAGATCTGCCATCGCGCGCTCAAAACACTGGTAGGATTGCTTAACGAGTTGTCTGCGACGCGCCGCCGGCATCTCCGGGAAGGCCGCCTGCAGGTTGCTCAGGGCCACGGCGCGTCCCGGGCGATGGACGTGCGCGGCCAGTGCACCCACGAGGTCAGCCCCACGGTGGCAGAGGGCCCGCGGCAGCGCGGGCACGAGGTGCGCCAGTGCACGCAGAGCGAGCCATTCCGCGCGGTGCCGCAGGGTTTTTAGTTCGAAATTCATTACCGAGGAAAGGCTCGCCTAACGAGTGACATCAAGCTCCCGGTTGCACCGGTTGCGGCAGCCGGCTGCGATCGAGTTTGGCATACTCCGGCCGGGCCGCGATTTGCTCGAAGGCGTGCGATTCCTGCGAGTAAAAGGGATACGCCCGGCGCGCCGCCATAGGTTTGTAACGCCAGTGCTTGTACATCCACAGCCAGGGCGCGGGATTCCTCCGCACCACCGGCTCAAAGGAATCCCAACAAGCCTGCGCGATCTCCTGATGCGTGGCGCCCTCGCCGATTTTCACCGCCGGCTGTACCACGATGCGATAACGGCCGCCCGGAAGCGGTTCGCAATAGATCGGAATGAGCGGCGCGCCGGTGCGTTCGTGCAGCCACGCGTGCGCCACGGTGATGATCGTCTTCAGGCCGAAGCACTCGATCACCACCGTCGGGTGATGCGGCGGCAAGGTCGTATCCACGAGCAGCGCGACGCGTCCCTTTTTGCGCAGCGTTTTGTAAAGCCGCACGATCGCGCCCTGCCGCGGGACAGTGGTGTGGCCAGGTTGTTCGCGCAGCAATTCGAAGAATTGATCGAGTAGCGGATTTTTGAATTCCTGCGTCGTCACCGCGCAGGGCAAGCCCATCCAGGCCACGCCCGGGCTGAGCCACTCGAAGTTGCTGTAATGAAACACGCAGAAGACGCAGCTCTCAGACGGCGCGATGTCGGCCCGCAGGCGCTTGACGTTCTCAAACTCCACGTAGTCGGTTAAATTTTCGCGCGTCAGCCGCGCGCCCCAGAAGAGGTCGAGCATCGTGCGGGCGAAATGCTGAAAGGATTCGCGGGCAATCTTCTCGCGCTCCGCAGGCGTCAATTCATCACCGAAAGCGGCGGCCAAATTCGCCAGCGCCACCTCCCGCCCGCGGCGATCGAATTTTGCCGCCAGCGCACCGGCGAATCCGCCGAGGTCATAGCACAGCGTCCGCGGCAGCAGCGGCACGAGATTGTGCACAGCGGTGAGCGCCAGCCATTCGAGCCGGTAGCGAATTCTTTTCCAGAGGCGCTTCACCGGGACAGCTTACGCAATCTTCTCGACGCCCGCGAGCAGGGACACGTAAACCGGCTTCCCGAGTCCTGCACGTACACTTTCACTTTAACGTGCACTCTGCTTTATCCGAAGGTGTGAAGGTGCAAGTGCAAGCTCGACCCCGGGATGAACGCTTCTTCCCCACCGATATGAATCGTTTGTCGCATCCTGATTTCAATAAGATCATGAGACACCCATGAAATGGATCACTCGCGAAAAAATCAAGGTCGACCGCGTCGCCTGCCCGTGGTTGATCCGCAACTTCGTCGATCGCGAAGCGGAATTTGTTTTCCTCCCGAATAGCACCGACTGGTCGCAAATCGCAGATGCCGTGGTTTTCGACGTCCCGGATTGCGAACTCGGTCATCATGGCGAGGACGTGTCGTTCAATTCGATCCTGAAGAAATACGACCTCACCAGCCCCGCGCTTCTTCTCCTTGGTGAAATCGTTCGGGCGGCCGATTCGCATCCGTCACATCCGCATCCGGCCGGTGAAGGCCTCCGCTGGATTGCTTCCGGCTTTGGCGCGCTCGGCCTCACCGACCACGAAATTCTCGAGCGCGAGTTCATCGTTTACGATGCGCTTTACGCCAAATGCTTGCGGCAAGTGAATCCCTCGTGAACTTCTGGCGGAGGACCGCCGATTTCTTCGGTCTCAAGCGCAACCTCGTCGTCCTGCTCATTGCCACGTTCGTCATCGGCTCCGGAGAAGAACTCTGGATGCGCTTCGTGCCGAAATATCTGCAGGCACTTGGCGCGACCGTTTTCGTCATCGGCCTTTTCGATGCGCTCCGGACTTTGCTCGGCGCCGTCTACGCTTATCCGGGCGGCGTTCTCGTGGATCGCTGGGGACATCGCCGCGCCTTTCTGGCCTTCAATGTCTTCTCGATCGTCGGCTACTCGCTCGTGCTTCTGGTGCCGCATTGGGGAGCAGTCATCGCCGGCATGTTTCTCTTCCTTTCCTGGACCTGTTTCTCGCTGCCCGCGACTTTTTCGCTCGTCGGCGCCACGCTCGGCGCAAACCGCCACTCCATGGGAGTCGGTATTCAATCCGTCATCAAACGATTGCCGATCATGGTCGCGCCCATTATCGGCGGAATCCTGATCGATCGGTTCGGCGTCATCAACGGCGTGCGCATCGGTTTGATCGTCTCGATCGTGCTTTCCGCCGCGACGATTTTGGTGCAACGCCAACTGCGCGAAGCGCCCACTCCCGCCGCCGCACTCTCCGATCGCTGGACGTTCTGGCAAAGTCTGAGAAAATTCAACGCCCCACTCCGCCGGCTCTTGCTCAGCGACATTCTTGTGCGCTTCTGCGAACGGATCCCGTACGCATGGGTCGTGATCTACGCGATGGATGACATCGGCGTCAGCGCGAAACAGGTCGGCATTCTCACCACCGTTGAAATGTTGGCAGCCACGCTCTGCATCATCCCGGCATCGCATTTCGCTGACAAACATGGCCGCGAACCGTTCATCCTTGTGACATTCGTTTTCTTCACTCTCTTCCCGATTGCATTGTGGCTCTCCGGCAGCTTCGCCCTGCTTCTGCTGGCGTTCGCCATCCGCGGCTTGAAAGAATTCGGAGACACCTCGCGGAAAGCTTTGATCATCGGTTATTGCGCGCCCGAGCGGCGCGGCCAAATGATCGGCGCTTACTATCTCGTCCGCGACCTCCTCGTAAGTTTGGCGGCGATCCTCGGCGCCTGGCTCTGGAAGCTCGGACCTTCCACGAACTTTCTTGGCGCAGCCGCGTTCGGCACCTGCGGCACGATCTTCTACCTCGTCACTGTGCGACGCTCTCGTAGATAGCCTTCAATTCCTGCCTGGGCGCGTGCCACGCCGAAGCCGAGCGAAGGCGGGCGATCCCCCCGCCCGGAGATCTTTTCGACAGAATGAACACAATGGGCAGAATTCATTCGGGAGATTCTGTTGATTCTGTCTAAATGTTTTCATGCTGCGGCCCTTGCCGCAAAGCGCTCCGCCCTCTCCGCGGCTCGGGATGACGGTCGAGCCGTGTCAGCGCGCAAAGAACGGTTGACCTTTCGCGACTTATCTCCCACAATGGCCCCTCACCAAATTAGTCGCAGTAAGGAGATCAGCTCATGCAGATGTTTTCAAGCAGTAGAAAAGTCGAACCGGCGATGCCAATGACCGCTACGGATGTAACGGCGACCCCGCCGGCCGCACCCAACGGCGCCAAGGAGTTGCCGCGATCCGGCGGCATCTTATCGAGCGGAGTCTCGATCAAGGGCTCCGTTAAATTTCAGAAAGAGCTGCTCATTGACGGCGAAGTGGAAGGCAAGATCGATTCCAACGGACGGCTTACCATCGGAGAGCATGCGAAAATCAGAGGTGAGATCAGAACAAAATCCGTCATAGTAGACGGCACGGTCGATGGCAATATCACGGCCGGGGAACGCTGCGAGCTTCGGGCTGGCTGCACGGTGCGCGGTGATATCGAATCGCCTCGGCTTGTCGTTGACGAGGCGGCCACCTTTATCGGCAGCGCCAAGATTGCGACCCAAAAGGCCACTCCGGCCTAAAGTCTCCGAGCGCGGTCTTTTCTTCCACTGGACGCCCGCTCGCGAAAGCGTTCGGAGTTGAGCGCCTGCTTGCGAAGGCTTTCGGAGTTGGACTAGCTGGGGTGGATCGAGCGCTCCGTCGCTCGATGTTAAAAATGGCGGCAAAGCCGCGTGCCTTGCCATCGCGCGACGGGGCCCGCGATCCACCTTGCCTCTCGTCATTCTAATTCGATATCCGCTGTTGGACCTTCGGAGTTGGATGCTCGCCAGGGTGACGAAGAACTTGAACTCGCGATCGCCGTAACGAAAGAGGGCTTGCCTGACTCGAAACTTCTCCGGCAATGCGCCGGCATAACGCACGAGCTGCGCAATCTGCGCTTCTTCCTTCCCACTTGTCTTACGCGCTGTTAAGCCGGACGGGGATGAAGCGGCTCCTCTGGCTCGATGTAGCAAAGGCACTGGCGATCCTCTGGGTCGTTTACTTTCATTTTTTTAGGACCTACTTCGAGCACGGGTCACTCCCACCTGCCGACTGGAGCAGCCTCGTCGCCGGTGCCGCGACTATTTTGAAATACGTGTGGCTCCAGGTCTCCGGGCTCGGCTTCCATGCCGTGGGCGTTTTCATCATCCTCAGCGGCTGGGCGCTCATGCAATCGACGGCGCGGCGCGCAGAGTCGGGCCCGGTGGCGTGGGGAGCGTGGTATCGCACGCGGTTCTTGCGTCTCTATCCAATGTACTGGGTCGCGCATTTGGTTTACTTGCTTTCGCCTTTCGTCGTGCGCCCAGAACAGGTCGACGGCCGCATCGTACTGAGCCTGCTCGGCCTGCGGTTCGTGGATATCGGCATGAACTTCTACTACCTGAACGCGGCCTGGTGGTTCTTCTCCATGCTTATTCAGTTCTATCTGCTTTTTCCGCTGCTTTTCTGGGCGGCGAGAAAACTCGGACCCTGGACCTTCCTGCTCACGGCGTGTGCCGTCGGATTCCTTGCGCGCTATCTGATGCTTATCGTCTATCCGCAAGATGGTTTGTGGATACAGGGCGGTTTTGCGATCTGTCGGCTGCCCGAATTCGCTTTGGGCATGGCGCTCGGAATGTGGCACAGCCAATCAAACGCGCGGGCGGAACGGTTTCTCCTCGGCGGAGCGGGATTGGTGACAGGATTGCTGCTCTATCCCGCAGCGCTACAGCTCTACCACAACGGCTACACTTACATTTTCGTCGATCTCGCCACCGGCGCCTGCTGCTTTCTCGAAGTCGTTGGCGTTGCCGGAATCATTTCGCCATTCGCAGGTCCGGCCAAAGTGTTCAGCCTCGTCGGAGTGTTCTCGTACGGCATTTACTTGGTGCACCATCCGTACGTTATCTGGTTGGGACTTCGCATCCGGGAGCAACCGATCTGGATGTTCCTGCTTATCGCTGCCGCAACGCTGACCGTGCTCAGCGCGTGGGGAATCGTCTTGGAAAAAGCGACTAACGTGCTTCTCGACAAACTCATCCCGACGAAGAAAAATGCGTGAGGTAATTGGCAACGCGCGAGGGACCGCGCGTTCCACATCTCACGTCCTTGTCACGCCGGAGCCTTGGCGAAGGAGGATCAACTTCTCACTCGGCAAACGCCGCGGAAGTTACTTGACGGCAGCGATGCTCTCCATGATCGCGGTCACCTCGGCCTCATGCTCCTTTTGACCCTCTGCTGTACCTCGCAGGATGACTAGCACACCCTTCTCCTTGGTTACCTCGACGCCTGTGAGAGTCAGCTTGACCACGTTTCCCTTGTCGTCTTTGGCGTCCAGGGTGTGCTGGACAACATTCATGCCGTTCATCGTGCTCTTGGTGTCCTTCCAAGTGTCGATGTCCGGCTTCACATGCAGCAAAGCAAACGCCTTATCGATGGAAGCACCGAGGATCGTGGGGTTGGTAGTGATGACGTCGATGAAAACCGTCCCGTCTTCGGAGCTGGCCGAGATCCCTTCACTCGTAACGGCCGCTTTCCACCCCTCCGGGAACGTGATGGAGGCAACGGGTTTGTCCTCAGGAATTTTCAGCGTGTCGGCAAGAGCGGGAGCCGTGAGTGAAAGGGCTATCAGGAAGCAGGCGAGCGAATGTTTCATGTTGTTAGTTCTTTACTGGATTTCCGAAAGGTGGCAAGACCGGGCGGAGCGGTTTTAGACAGGATTAACACGATTCTGAGGACTAGGATTTCAATTCAGTTCATCCTGTAAATCCTGTCTGCCTTTCTGGACCCGCCCTTCAGTGTCTTTCCTCTCCTGGCATTGCAAACGAGATGATCTTGTTGGCTTCACGATGATTCGTCCAAAAAGACTCGCCGTCGAAGGCCAGTGAACGGCACTGGAAAGGGACTCGAGCGAGCTCTTCTATCTGCGGCGTCTCTTCCCGCGGATCCAGGCGCGCGATGCGCCAATCGCCCTCGCCTTGTTCGGTCCCGCGCAGGACGTAGATCAAACCATCGACAAAGACATGGCCGCATATCTCGGCATGGATCGCGATTTCGCGGAGAATGTTTCCTCGCGCATCGAGTTTGAGAATCCTGTGCTTATACCACTGGCTTAAGTAAAGATCCTCGCCATCGTAACTGAGGTAGGAGCCAGTGAACTCCGGGCAAGCGATCCGGTCTGTCTCCAAAAATCCTTTCCCAGGAACGTATCGACGGAGATACCGGTCATCTTCCGGACCTTCGCCCAAGGTGACGCAAAGAGTTTCTCCCGTAGACACCGCCGCCCACGGAATTCCGGGAGTCTCGGTTTCTTCGAAGACTGCCCATGTCTTCACATCGATCCCATAGATGCGGCGAAGATCGCGTGAACCCATCCAGAGCGAGTCACCGTGCCAGGCGAGCGCCTGCGGGGTTGACGCTGGAGAGAGAAGGCGGCGGCGTTCCGTGATTGACGGGAGTTCTAGTGTCATCATACGTCGAATTTTTTCAGCCTTCGCTTTCCGCGTGAGGCAAAAACTCTTCCCGTACGATCTTGCCCTCTTTCACTGTGTAAATCCCAATCTCCGACATCTTTGCCCGCTTCCCCGATTCTTTGTCGGTAACATCGACGTCGAACTGCACCACAAACTTATCGCGCGCGACAAACGGCCCTCCGACCGTGCAGCCATGCACCTGGCTCGTTTCCAGAAACCACTGCGTCTTTCCGCGCACCTGGTCCAGCCCGCGCATCTCTGAGGGCATCTCACCCATTTCCCGAGCCTCCAAGCTCACGATGTCCTCCGCATACAAACTGTTGATCGCCTCCAGCCATTTTTGCTCGCGACACAAAGCCACCAATTTCGACGCTACCTCTTTCGTGTTCATGCATTTGCTTCTGCCGCATTTCGTCTCTGCTGGCAACAGCCAACGTTTCATGTTTTCATCCATGCTTTGGATGCAGACCGCGCCCGGATTGGATTCAGCTATGTGAATCAGCGGAGCAGGTTCTTGAATCCAACCGATGGAGTCGCTTCACTGGTCTCGGCGCGCTCCTCTTCCGTTCGG
>DASVJK010000083.1:0-18432 GCA_036385955.1 Chthoniobacterales bacterium
CACGGCGGTAGTGAAGAGCGCGAATGCCATCAACGCCTTGACCGCATCCGGTCCGACGTATGGCTTGACGCCGAGGACAAGCAGCAACGCAGCGCCGATCACTACCAGAATGCCGATGCCCGAGAGCGGGCTGTTGGATGAGCCGATCAAGCCGGCCATGTAGCCGCAGACCGCCGAAACGAAGAAGCTCATCAGAAAGACGTAGGCCACGCCGCCGATCACAAGTGTCATTATGTGTGAGCCGAGTCCGGCCTCGTTTGCGAAGTAGCCGAGAACCCAACCGATCGGGAGCATGCAAGCCAACGTGACCAGACCGACGATGCCGATCGGAATGTCGCGCTCGGTGATCGGCAATGTGTCCGCTTTGCCGGCCTTGCGCGCGCGCGACGCGGCCATCGCTCCCGCCAGGCCGCTCACGACAGGTTTGATCAGTTTCAACAGGGTCCAGATTGCGGAAACGCCAATTGTCCCGGCGCCGATGAACCGCACTTTGTGACTCCACGTGCTTTGCGCGAGCGCGCCGGCCGCAGTCGTTAGGTCGCCGCTAAGGGCAGAGTAAAATGGTACGAGCCAACCCCAGCCAATGCAGGCGCCGATGAGCATGGCGATGCCGACGGATAGTCCGCACAGGTGACCGATTGCCAGTAGCGCAAACGAAAGCGAGAAATCATAACCGCTCGCCGCACCACGCCGCCCGATGCGGAAAGTCTGCGCCACATCGGATGCGAACACCTGCGTGGCAACGATGATGGCAAAGAGTGCGGACACAATCGATCCCCACATCACCGCGAGCAGACCGGATCTACTGTGTTCGACTTCGGCAGCATTCGTCTTGTCGCCGCCGCTGCCGACCTTGAGTACTTCAGCGCAGGCGACTCCTTCGGGGTAGGGCAGATCGGAATTCGTCACCAAGGCGCGCCGCAGGGGAATCGAGTACATCACGCCGAGAATTCCACCAAGCGCGCAGATCAAAAACGAGATCCAGAACGGAAACCCAGTCCACCACCCGATCATGATCAAACCCGGCAGCACAAAGATAATCGACGACAGCGTGCCCGCCGCCGAGGCGACGGTCTGCACAATATTGTTTTCCTGGAGGGTCGCGTTTTTGAAGCTGCGCAGGATCGCCATCGAAATCACCGCGGCCGGAATCGAGGTCGAGAATGTCAGACCGGCCTTGAGACCGAAGTAGACGTTGGCGGCCGTGAAGACCAGCGTGATGATCACGCCGACAATCAGCCCGCGGATGGTAAGTTCAGGGCGCCTTCGCTCGTCGGTGTTGTGGTTGGCGTTCACGGCGATTCGGGAAATTCGTTAGGCGGATTTGTCGGATTCATTGTCGGCATTAGTTGGAATTCGGCTGGGACGATGTCCTGCGCTTGCCGGAGCAAAGCGATTCCGGGCGGGGATTGCAATCGCGAAGGTTGTGCGCCGGGATCGATGCGTGGATGATTCGCTGTGCGCATTCCGGTCGCGCTCGCCCTTGGAGCGGCTTTGTTTTGTTCTTCAGCGAGCGCGTTCGATACCGCCTTTTGGGTCTGGCAACGGAGCGAACCGTTATCCAAGGCGGAGCGTGCCGAACTTTCCGCGCAAGGTGTGCGCACGATTTATTGGCAGACTGGCGAACTCGAGAATGTGGGGGAAACGTGGCGATGGAAAGCGCGGTTTGCGTTGCCGCGGGCGGGCTCTGGAAAACTGCGGTTCGTTCCGGTTGTTCGCTTGGAATCGCGCGAGAAATTGCCATTTTCGAAAACGTCGCTCGAGTCGTTGCTCGGCGCGCTCTCCGCGGTCACGAAGGGCACGGATGAACTGCAACTCGATTACGATGCGCCCGATCGTCTCGTCGAAGAGTACGCGGCCGCGCTGAAAAGAATTCACGCGCTCGTTCCGAGGCTCAGCATTACGGCGCTGCCAGGTTGGAGTCGCAACCCGGTGCTGCGGGTTCTCGAGAGCAGCGTCGATGAGCTGCTGCCGATGCTTTACGACTTCGAGCCCGACCCGATCGTCGAAGGCGCCGCCCCGCTGCCGCTGCTTGTTCCGGAGAAGCTGGCGCGGTCGCTCACGGAGTGGAGCCATTGCCAGATAGCGTGGCGCGCGGGGCTTCCGGCTTTTGCGCGCGTGACGCTCTTCGATCCATCCGGAAAATCGCGCGGTCATATTCGGGAGTGGAGCTGGGACGATCTCTGTTTCAACAAATCGCTCGCCACGCTTCGACCAACCGCGCTTGGAGTGACGGTCTTCAAGGCGAGGACCGCGACGCGGGTGACGAACACGCCAGTGCAGGCGGATCAGCTACTCGCTGTGCGCTGGCCGGATCGCGCCGGGCTGATTCGAGTGATCGATCAGGCGAAAAAGACGAGCGCGCGGGGACTGGTCTTTTTCCGGCTGCCAGACTCGAATGCGCCAAGCGGATGGTCGCTTCGCCAGCTCGGGCATCTGGAGGCGACGCCGCATCTCGTTTTTCGGAAAACGGAAACGTCGCAACAGCTCGAGTTGATCAACGAGAGCGATGCGGACCTGGAGCCGCGGCTTTCCAGCGCGAATAGCAAGGGCGATCTCGATCGCGGGTATGCGTTGGAGGTGGATGCACCAGCGACAATTTTTCGCGATGCGCAGGAAGGCGATTTTTGGCGTGTGCTCGGGCACGTCGATCCCGACGGCGCACGGCAAGCGGTGGCGGTGCCGCTGGCGACGCGTCTCACGTTCTGGTTTGGTCACCTGCGCGCCCGGCAATCGTTGCGGACCGGAGTGATTCAACTCGCCCCCGGCGCGACTTTTGATCAGATTCGCTACCGCATTCGTAATGCACCGGGAGATTCCGAATGGAAAAACATCGACGAATAACTCTTCTCGCTGCGACTGGCGCTCTTTTTGTGGTGGCGCCCCTTGTCCCTGTCTACGCCACGGGCGGCGGTTCCTTTGACGAGCCGGCGCCGTCCCTGGGCGATTCTCTCGATTTTCTGCCGGGCAAATCGCTCGGCGAAATCTTCCTCGAAACGGCCGCTCATCCTTCCGACAAAGAGGCGCCCGATTTCGATGAGGAGATCCTGAAACTCGCGCAGCGCCTCCGTACCGAACCGGCCGCGCCATTGGTCGCGGTCGCGGATGGCTTGTTGGCGCAGGCGCGCCAGCATTACTCCAGTGGGGGCGACTCGTGCAACCTTCTCCACGATGTGCGCGATGTGCTGGCGGGTTCGGCGGACAACAAGGCCGCGGCGGCTGATTACATTAAGTGGCGCGTCGAGAACAAGAATCCCTTTAAGTCCCCGTCGAAAACAGAAAGCTCGGAGGAGGAGAGCGGACCGAAGAAAACGACCGCGCGCACGGTTGATCTGGAGAGAAACGCGCGAGAAGTGTCGGGTCCACTCAAGGCGCACTGGCTCTATCTCGTCGGAGCCACCACCTACAGAGGAGGCGACCGCACGGATTGTCTGCCCTGGTTCGAACGGGTGGTGAAGGAATTCCCCAGGCATCCGCGCGCGGAGATCGCGCTGTTCATGCAAGCGCGCTGCTGGTTTTCGGAATCACGGCGCGGCATTGAGTCGCAGGACGAACGCACGGCAGAAGAGGCGAAGGAGCGCGCGCCCGCGCGAAAAAAGGCCGCGGAGATGTTCGAGCGTTACCGAGAGCAATATCCGCGTGGCCGCTTTGAAGCGGACGCCCTCGGCTGGTTGGGCGCGCTTGCTTTCGACGGCGAGAATTATTTGAAAGCGCTCGAGTATTACATCGCGCAGGCGGAGACGCCGGGACATCCGGAGACGATCAAGTCGGCGGTCTTCATGTGCGAGAAATGCCTGGTGCGCGTGGCTGAGAAATCCGACAGCACGGCGGCGTTTTCGTTAATCGCCCGGCATCCACGCATAGCGATGGGATTCACGTATCTCGTGCTTAGCGCTCCGGAAGCGAAGAACTACGACGGCAAGTACGATCAGCCTGCTGATGTGAAAAAGTGGCGGCGAACGATGCTGCCCCGGATCGCCGCGGAAGTGGTGAAGCAAAAGCAAATCTATCAATCAGGCGACTGGCAACCGCGCTATCTGGCGATGCTGGCGCAGGCCGCGAGCGCGACTGGGAACCAGGAACAGGCGTTGCAACTGACGAATCTCGCGCCCGCTGAACTCGAGCGCAGCGACGATCTGCTCATGGTGCGCGCGCTCGCGCTGCAACGGGCCGGTAAAGCGGCGGAGGCTATTGAAACTTATCGGAAATTTCTCGGCAATTTCCCCAAGTCGCCAATGGCGCCCGGTGTGCGTCTTCGTCTTGCCTTCGCGCTGGAGGATAATCACCAGGCTGGCGAAGCGGTGGTAGAGCTGAAGACTCTGCTCACTCAGCAAACCGTTCGCGATAAGAAGCCTGAAGCGAAGACGGAGAAGGCAGATGATTCAAAAACAGAGGAGGAACCAGGGACCGAAACTGAAACGGTGAATATTGACAAGTCGAACGCTTACGTGTTTGAGACCTCGCGCTACACAACGGCAGAAACCTATCCCGAGAGTGAAGAGGCCTGGGCGCTGAATGAGAGCGCGGTCTACCCGAACATCACCGGCGCTGATCTCGACCAGGTCCAGCAAGCGATCGACACGCTTCTGAATTTTGCGCCCTTGACCGAACTCGCCACCGCAGTGAACAGCGCAAACTTCGACGAGGAGGGCAAGAAAGAGTTCCGCTCTGTCATCGCGCAGCGCTATCTGGCGCAGGAAAAATTTGCCGAAGCGAAAAAATTCCTGCCGCCAGCCGAATTCAAGCTCCTCGCTGCGAATCTCGAAACACTGACGCTGGCTGCCGCCGGTCCGCCGCAGGAGAAGGCTGAAGATATGTTGCGGCTCGGAAACGCCTGGGCCGATGCGCGTGGCAAGCTGTTGCGCGCACCACTCGACACCAGGGTGCATTTTCTCAGGCGCTATCACGAATTGGATGCGTTGCAGCGCCGCGCGAATGGTCGATCGCTGCGCCTCAAGAATGTCGACCCCGAACTCGAAGAGCGGGATGAGCTGCGACATGCTTCGCGCTGGTGGCTGAGCGCGGCGCGGGCGCGGCCGGGAACACCACTGGGGGCGCAGGCGCGCTGGAAGGCGTTGGAGGCAATGCCGAAAATCGCGGCCGGGTCGGAATATGCGGAGCAGTTGGCGCGCGAGATAAAAGGCGAGGCGGTTTCCCGTGAGATTTACGAAAAGTTGCGCGCGGAAGCTCCGGATTCCGTCGAGGCGAAACGGCTGGCGGCCTACTGGAGTTTCCCGCCTCCATCAAAGACCGAGGAACAGGGCTTCGACAACGCTCCCAAACGGGACGCGAATATTCTCGGTTATCCCTACGGTGACTTCGGCGCCTTCGGGCAGGACGATTCCGACAACCAATATCGAAGCACCTGGAACGACATCACCAAACGCATTGCTCTGTTGCCGGAAAAAGCGGTAATCGCAGGTCCAGCGATGATGGCGACTGAGGTTCGCGAGCTCAACACTCTGGTCAGAAAGAATATCGCCGATATTGGTGACGCCACTTGCGCGAACTTTTTAGACGATCTCGCGCAGTTTTTCTCCGAACCGAATATCACGTCGGAGATGCTGAAGATTTACGTCGGCATCCGGTTTGATGTGCTCGAGAGCAATGGTTGGGATCGACCTAGCGGTACCCCGGATTCTCCCAGGAAAACGGACGATGAGATCCGCGCGGAGATCGAGGCCGCGTTAAAAAGCGCAAGCATGCAGTCGGTGGCGGATTATCTCGAGTTTAGCCGGATCGGATTGAAGGCAGGCGACCGGACTACAGTCGAGACCGACATCGTCGATCTGAAAGAAGACAACAACAAAGCCACCTACACTTCCCGGGATCATGCCGGAATGGAAAAAATGGCTCGAGATTTTCTGAAGAAGTACCCGCACAGCCGCAAACGAGAAGCTGCTCTTTTCGTCATCGCGCGCTCGGTCCAGGCGCTTTCGCGTCCTTTCGTGTGCGATGTGGGTCTCCCAGTGCCGGGGAGCGTGCCGGGCGATGACACCTTTGACATCGCCCAGAAATCGTACCAAAGGGAAGCGTTCGATCCCAAGCGCGTGCTGGGGGCTTTGGATGACTACGATCGCGAATTTCCTCATGGGCGATACGCGGCCGAGAACCGCAACCTCCGCGCCATGACCCGGTGGCGGATGCATGAGTGGGGGCAAGCGCTCGATCTGACACTGGCGCAATTGGATGACAAATCGAAACCTGATCTGCAACCCGAAGTAGCGGTGAGACTGGCGAACATTTTCGCGGATCTCGCGCAGGCCGAGTACCGCGCAGACTTAATCGAGGCAATTCGATCACGCCCGGCGGCGATGCTGCGGCTGAAGCAGTTTCTAGAGAAAGGGCCTACGGACCGCGCCCATCCGCTCCGCTACCTGGTTGGTTATCTCAACGACCAACTGAAACTAAAGGCGGTTGCGAGCAACTAACGCAGGGAACACTTAGATTAGGAAGAGCTCCGTGTAAGATGAAACCTCTGCTCAGTCGTATTTTCCCAGTCTCAGTCATCATCGCTGCTTTGCTTTTAGTTGCGCCCGAGGTGGCGCTGGCCAGAGCCGGAGGTGGCGGAAATGGCAAAGGTAGCTGGCTTAACATTATCCTGCTTCCCATTCTGCTGATCTATTCGGCAATCATCACGCACCAGGTAAGAAGGAAGGGCAGAGCGTGCAGAGAACTTCTGGCCAGGCTGGCAAAACAGGACCCGGTCTGGGACCTTGATGCCATCCGGCACCGGATAACTCAGGTGTTTTTCAAAGTACAGCAGGCCTGGATGGAGCGCGATCAAAACACGGCGAGAGATTGCATGAGCAACGCGATCTTCGAGAAGCACAAGATGCAGACCGATCAGTTGATCTCACAACATCGCAAGAATGTCCTCGAGAACATTAACTTGATTGAGACTGACATTGTCGACGTGGAAGACTTCGCTGACAACAGGAAGGACCAGTTTTGGGTCTATGTTAAAGGCTCCATGATCGATTACACGATCGACGACACAACGAACGCCATCGTTTCGGGGAAGAGGGAGGCAGAAAGCTTTACCGAGCTCTGGAAGTTCATCCGGGCGGGCGACACCTGGGTCCTTGATGAAATCGACCAAAAGGTTTCTTTGTCCGAGCTCCGAGATTTCAAGGCGACGACTGACAGTGTACCCGGCTGAGGAGCACATTAACAAGCAGAGCGTCCGCACCATAAACTTTTTCCAACAACGAATTATGAACAGGATTCTATCGGCCTTGCTTTGCGGCTCATTCCTCTGCGTCCTAAGCTCGGCTAAGGACACCTATCCATCCGGGATAGTTTATGGTCCGAAAGCCGCGTTCAAAATTGACGCCCCGGACGGATGGGTCCTGGATAACACCTCCGGGATCGACCAGGGCTTGCCCTGCGTGCTTTATCCGAAAGGTTCGACCTGGGTGGACGCCAAGACTATCATCTATGCCAAGATCGCGAGCACGCAGTACACCGACGCTGAAACGTTCGTCGCCCGCGCGATCAAGGAGATGGAGAAAGTGCATGGCCTTCCCAAGCAAAAAATTGAATCCGGTAAGACGGGCGATGGGCACGCCTTCTTCGTGAACGAGTACGCACCCACCGCGTCTTACTCTCAATCCGAGCGGATCGCGTATGTGCAGTTGCCTCATGCTGTCGCTTACATCGTCCTCTTGGCCAGAGACAAAGGCAGCTATCGCAAGCACGCCGGAGCGTTGAAAGAGGTCCTGAAATCGCTCGCCTATCTCGAACCGAAGCTCGATCGGTAGGAGTGGACCCATTGAGCTTTCCGGTTATGATTATCGAGTAGCGAGCCTCTGCTTTCCCACCGGCATATTAGTGCTATCTCGTTGCGCGGCTTCGCGCCGAGATTGCCTTTGCCGTGAACGCGAAGACTGACGGCGTTGGCCTCCAGGTCGCGCTTTCCAAGCACGATGGACCTGCTCGGGGGGTTCGCGGCATCGAGGGATCGCTGTAAAATCGCCGCGCAGCTAGAAAGCAGAACGTGACCAATTCCCAAACGCTGGCGAGACTTGCGAATGCACGGCGTATCGGAAAACAGCCGCCGAAGCAGGCGCGGTCGGGAGGTAGTTGCCCCACCGCCGGGCTTCGACGAGGCTCCGCCGCTGTGATCGCTCCAACATTTTCTGTGATCGTGCGAACGACCGGACGGCTGGTACTCATGGATGCTCTGGAGAGTCTCGCGACACAGACCCATCGCGACTTCGAAGTGGTGCTCGTCGACATGAGCGATGGGTGCATGGAGAATAAGATCGGAGCGATGCGTGGCCGGCTGCCGCAGCTCCTGCATTTGCGTCCGCCGGGTCTTCTCTCCCGGCCTGCGGCGCTAAATTATGCGATCGAACGCGCGCAGGGGCGTTACATCGGCATTCTCGACGATGACAACTATTATGAGCCGCCACATCTTGGAGTCTTGCGGAAGGGCGTTGATCGATCCGGCGCTGATCTCCTCTATACCGGTATGATCTTTCGAACTTTCACGCCGGACGGGCAGCTGCTCAGCGAAGAGCGGCGCAGCGCGCCCTTCGACTTCCAGCGTCTTCTGGCCGGCAATTATATTTTCTGCTCCGCCTCCATTTATTCCAAAGATGCATGGCGGCGGGTGGGGGGCTATGATCTTCGTTTTCCGGTTTACGAGGATTGGGAATTCCTCATCCGGCTAACGCAAGACGCCAGAGTGGTAAAACTGCCTGGCTATTCGGCGGTCTCGCGCAGCTTCACGGGACAGCCCGGCGTTCCGGAACATCATCGCGACTTGAAGGAATGTCATCGTTGCATGACCGGCGTGCATTGGAAGCACAGGAGGCTCTTCGGCCGCGCAACGCGCGAGCGTTTCCAGGTTCGCGAAGCAATCGCGCTTCTAATCGATTGGCGACGCCAAAATCGATCGGCTAGGACAGCGGCCGCTCGAATATGAGCGACCCGTTCGGCCAAAAGACCGCGGCGCGCTTGATGATCTTCGGACATCCGGCGCATGAACTGGCGCTCTTCGGTCTCCTGCAACGATACCGGCCGGCGGTCGTCGTGATAACGGATGGCGGAGCGGCGGAGCGGATCGAGCAATCACGCCGCGGTCTCCACTTTATCGGATTGGCCGACCGCGTTCAGTATCTCGGTTTCAGCGAATCGTCGTTCTACGACGCTTTGCTCGATCGGGATTACGAGTTTTTCTTCAACGTCGCTCGTGCCGTGCAGGCCGCGATTGAGCGGGTGCAGCCCGAACAGATTTTTTGCGACGCAGTCGAATTCTACAATCCGGTGCACGACGTCACATTACCGATCGTCAAGCGGGCGGCGAGAGTGCTGCCGCGGGCAAAGCTTTTCGAAGTACCACTGGTTTATCAGCTCCCCGGCCCAGACGAGCATTACGCTGTGCAGAGGGTGCCGGCGGCGTTGCAGGAGCGCAGATTGGCTTATCAAATCCTGGAGGAGGAATTGCGGAAGAAGATACACGCGCGCGACCAGATCTATCTCAACTTGCGCGAACAGTTGGGGCCTGACTTTCTCGGATTGCCCGATGCGTACTTGCAGCGGGAAGAAATCGCGCTCGCGGGCGATCCACTGGGGGAGCCAGCCTCGACCGGCAGAGAGATGCGCTACGAGTGGAGGGCGAGGGCTTTGCAGGAGGCAAGAGTGATCAAAGAGGTCATCACCTATCGGGAGCACTTTCGCCCGGTAGCTGAGAGTCTAATCGCCTAACAAACCGGGGCGGCGCTTCTCCGCGACAGCGATCAAGCCCGGCGTTCTTTAATCGCTGCGAGTAGATCGGCGATGACTTCGACACGTGGCTTTGCGCCGAGGTTGCCTTTGCCGTGCACGCGAAGACTGACGGCGTTCGCTTCCATGTCGCGTCCGCCGATGACCAGCATGGTGTGGACTTTCATTTGCTCGGCGGATGAGATTTTCGCTTTGATATGGTCGCTGCTGGCGTCGAGTTCGCAACGAACTTCTTGAGTGCGCAGTTCGGTTTGGATGGCGCGGGCATACTCGAGTAGCGGCGCTTCATCGCCGATCGGAAGAATGCGGACCTGTTCGGGTGCGAGCCAGAGCGGGAAGTTGCCGGCGTAATGTTCGATCAGGAAGCCGATGAAACGCTCGTGCGTGCCGAGCGGTGCGCGGTGAATGCAGAGCGGCGTTTTCTCGGTGTTGTCGCGGTCTTTGTAGACAAGGTTGAAGCGGCGCGGCTGCGCGAAATCGACCTGGTTGGTGGCGATGGTAAATTCGCGTCCGATCACGCTCCAGACCTGGACGTCGATCTTCGGTCCGTAAAAGGCGGCTTCGTTCGGCACTTCGACGTAGTTGATGCCGGAATTCTTGAGGACGTTGCGCGTCATATCCTCGGTCTTTTTCCAAAGTTCCGGCTCGTCAACAAACTTCTGGCCAAGTTTCGCGGGATCGTGCGTCGAGAAACGCATCAGATATTTCTCGATGCCGAAGAGCTTGAAGTATTTCAGATACATCTCGTTCACGGCATTGAACTCGGTTTCGAATTGGTCCTCCGTGCAATAGATGTGCGCGTCGTTCATCTGCATCGAGCGCACCCGTAGCAGACCGATCAACTCGCCGCTCTGCTCGTAGCGATAACACGTCCCATACTCCGCGAAACGGAGAGGCAGATCGCGATAGCTGTGAGGTACCGCCCCAAACAGCTTGTGATGATGCGGACAGTTCATCGCTTTGAGGTAGTACCGATCGGTCGTTCCCTCAGAACTGCGTACAAAAAGGTCGAGAAACAGATTCTCGCGAGCTCTCAAATCAAGCGCTAATCTGGCGGGCTTTCCAACCGACTCCCAGAAAGCCTCCGTCACCTTGGTCAGGTCGGTGTCGGTCGGCGAAAGGCTGGATTCAAACTCCTTGATCTCCGGTGCAACCGCGTCGGATAATGCAGCGTCGTCGTTTGCAGCGGCCCTCCGATATTCTGTCCACTTGGACGCGGCATGACCCTCACCTGCGAGTTCCATCGGCGGAAACATTGAATCAGCGTAGTAGGGAAGATGGCCGCTCTTCTTGTAGAGACTCTCTCGAGCGATGTGCGGTGACCGCACGCGTTGATAGCCGGCAGCGAACTCGGTTTCTTTCGCGAGCTTCTCAAGTTCCTCGATCATGGCCGCTCCGCGCGGTAGCCAGAGTGGCAAGCCGGGACCTACATCGTCGTCCAGAACGAAAATCTCCAGTTCTTTACCAAGCTTGCGGTGGTCGCGCTTCTTCGCTTCTTCTATCATCGCGAAATACTCGTCGAGCTGGGTCTTGTTCTTGAAGGCGGTGCCGTAAATGCGCTGGAGTTGCGGGTTCTTTTCGTCGCCTTTGTAGTAGGCGCTGGCGACGTGCGTGAGCTTGAACGCGCCGATATTGCCGGTGCGCATGACATGTGGGCCGGCGCAGAGATCGGTAAATTCGCCGGTGCGATAGAGCGAGATCTCTTCGCCCTCGGGAATGTTCTGGATGATATCGAGCTTGAATTTCGAGGGAGAAGGCCTCTCACCAAGGGCACCAAGGACACCACGTTGGGCCATGGCCAAAGCTTCGTCACGCGGCAAGACGACCCGCTCGAAGGTGTGGTTCGCTTTGATTTCCTTTTTCATCTCGGCTTCGATCTTTTCGAAGTCGTCAGGTGAGATGCGGTGCTCCAATTCGACGTCGTAATAAAATCCGTTCTCGACCGGTGGACCCGCGGCAAATTGCGCGTCGGGCCAAATTTTGAGGATGGCGGTTGCGAGAACGTGTGCAGCCGAATGGCGCAAGCGCTCTATGTCGCTCATCTGGGAGCGCTGTTCTAAAGTTTTCCGTTCGTCAGACATGGGAAAAAGTAGCGCAAGCTTCCAGCTTGCGTCCTATCGGTTTGCAAGCTGGAAGCTTGCGCTACTTTCGGCGAGCAATCTAGTGCGCGTCGATCAATGTCAATTGACCGCCGCCAGTTTTTTCACGTCGACGCGCTTGAGCCAATCCTGGAGATCTTTCGCGTCCTGGCCCTGCGTCTCGATTTGCAAGACGTAACGCTTCGCCACCATCAGCCAGAGAGTGCCGTGTTTTCCTTCGTTCTCGAAAGTTTCAAAGCCTGGCATGCCTTCGATCGTGAGTGCTTTCGTGTAACCTTCGGGCGTGGATGTGCTCAAGTTCCACGCCGCGGTCGTGGCCGCGACGTAATCCGGATTAGCCGCTGAATCGAGAATGCTGATCGAGGTCGTAGGCGCATCGTCCGCGGCGCCTTTTTTGTAGTCGCGATGAACGCTGGTGATCTTGACGCCGCCCGCGTCATCGGTTGTGCCTTCCGGCTTATCCGCAGTCCAGCCGGCGGGCCCGTCTGGCAGAAAGGGCAAGAGCTTGGAAGAAGCGACGACCTCTGGAAGGAGTCGAGCTGGCTCTTCCTCTGCCGCTAGAACGTTGGACGCGCCGATCAGGGCGGTCGACAAAGCGATAATAGCTGCGACGATTTTCATTCCGGTTTCGGGCAGAGCGCCTGTACTCGATTGACTTTAATGAGGCCGTTTGTCAAGACGCGATCCGTGTGGCGAAGCAAATGGACGCTGATCATCATCGTGCTGATCGCGGTGGTGGTGCGGTTGATCGAAATCGAGCAGACGTTCATCGACCCCTGGAGCTGGCGGCAAAGCGATGTGGCGGCGATCGCGCGGAATTTTCTCGAGAACGGTTTTCACTTCAACCGGCCGCAAATCGATTGGGCAGGCAACGCGCAAGGATACGTGGGCACGGAATTTCCGATTCTGCCGTTCGTTGCGGCGCTTTGTTATAGGATCACGGGCGTTCAGGAATGGGTCGGGCGGATACAGGGAGTAATTTTCTTTGCGGTGGCGCTGCCGTTTTTCTTTCTCCTGGTTCGGAGGATTTCCGGCGAAGTCGCCGCGCTCTGGGCGACATTTTTCTATTCGTTTGCGCCGCTCAGCATCGTGGCGAGCCGCGCGTTCATGCCGGACGTTCCATCGTTAAGCCTGGCGCTCGCTGGGATGTATTTTTTTCTGGTGTGGCTCGAGCGAAACAATCGGCGCGCGTTAATCGGGTCCGCTCTTCTCATCTCGCTTTCATTCCTGATCAAACTGCCGGCCGCAGTGATTGGCGCGCCACTGCTCTATCTCGCTGTAGCGGCGGTCGGCGCCTGCCCTGAGTCTGACCGAAGGGACCGCCGACCGCCGCTACAGGATTTGCTGAAGCGCTTTTCAACGAGTTGGGAACTCTGGCTATTCGCCCTGATCACACTCGCGCCGCCCGCGATCTGGTATTGGCACGCGCATCGGATCGCGGAAACTTTTTATCCCTATCACTTTTTCGGCGGCGGCGGTTTTCGGATCATGAACGCCGCGTGGTATTGGAAAATCGCGAAGCAGACGGCGCTCTCGAGTCTCACGCCGGTGCTTTTCACGCTTGCGGCCCTCGGCGCATTCGTTGCGCCGCGCGGGAAATACACACGGATCTTCCATTGGTGGCTCGCTGCCATGGCGATGTTCATTTTCGCGGTCGGGTGGGGGAACCGCCATCAATGGTATCAGCTTCCGCTCGTTCCGATCGCCGCGGTCTTTGCCGGATGCGCCTGCCAATGGGTGGCGTCGCGGCTCGGGTCTCATCGCGTGGTTCCGGCGTTGGCCTCCGTTCTCCTGGCGGCGGCATTTGGAATTTCATCCCATCATTGCGCGCTGCCTTTTTACCGGCCCGCCGCGGCGGGACTTCGAAATCTCGGACTCGAATTGAAGGAGGCGACGACGCCAAATGCGTTGATCATCGCGGCGGACGACGGTGATCCGACCGTCTTCTATTACGCGCACCGGAAAGGGTGGCATTTTCTCGAGGATGGCATTTACCAGGGAAACCCGTTCGATAGCGCGCAAGTGATTGCCAATCTCGAGAAGCTGCGGGGTCGCGGCGCGAGTCATCTCGTTTTTTATTCCGGCACGCGCTGGTGGCTGGATTATTATCGAGAGTTTGCCGGCCGACTCTCGAACAGCGCCACGCTGGTCGAGGAGACATCGGAGTTTACCATCTTTCGACTCCAGCCCACCGCACCTCAAACGCCGCCATGACATTTTGCTTCGAAATTCGGGCCGCGACTGAAGGCGATGTGCCGATCATTCTCAGCTTGATCCGCGAGCTCGCGGACTACGAACGCGCGCCGGATGCGGTCGTGGCAAATGAAGCGGGACTGCGCGAAGTGCTGTTCGGTCCGAAACGTTCCGCCGAAGTGCTGCTCGCGCTCGAAGAAGGGGAGCCGGTTGGGTTCGCCGTTTACTTCTACAATTTCTCCACCTGGCTCGGCCGGCCGGGGCTTTACCTCGAAGATCTTTTTGTTCGACCCACGGCTCGGGGAAAAGGTTACGGACGTGCGTTGCTGGAACGGTTGGCACAAATCGCGCAAGAGCGTGGCTGCGGCCGGATGGAATGGGCGGTGCTCGATTGGAATGATCCCGCCATCCAGTTTTACAAAAAGCTCGGCGCCGAACCGATGACGGAGTGGACTGTGTTTCGTCTCACGCAAGACGGCATCGCCAAGCTCGCGGGGTCAGGAGCAGCCTAACGAGAAAAGCGCCTGGTGGATCGCGCACGGAGCGCACGATGCCGATGTAGAAGCGCTTCGCGCTCGTGAATGCGCACCGAAGGCACGATTGGTTTGTCATCGCGCGCGGAGCGCACGATCCACCTAGACGCGCGCGAAGGCGCGAACGGGGAATGTGCCCATTCCTTTGACCTTGACCGGAACGGCGAAGAAGCGCGCACCACGATCCGGAATGGCGGCAAGTCCGCACAGATGCTCGACGATTGGAATCTCCGCGCCGAGCAACGCGGAATGCGCGGGGCGATTTCCGTCGTCGGTGCAATCGATGTTGAAGGAGTCGATCCCGACAAGAGTGACGCCCGCATCGACGAGCCGGTTCGCGAGATCGCCCGTCAGGTACGGGTGGCCTTCGAAATAGCGATCGGTGCGCCAGTGCGCGTCCCATCCCGTGTGGACGAGGAGCGCCTTGCCCTTCAATGTCGCGAGTTCGATCGGGAGCCGGTCGATCGCGCGATCGCTCCGCTCGGTTGCGCGGACAACGACGCAATCAAGATTGGCCAGCGATTCCAGAGCGAGATCGGAGAGATCCCTGCCATTCGCGTAGCGATGGAACGGACTGTCGATATAGGTTCCTGTGTTCGCGATCATCTCGATCTTGCCGATCTGGAATTCTGTCCCCTCGGCGTAACGCGCGCGCGATGCTTCGCGGCTTAGATAATCGCAGATGATCGGCGCGGGCAGACCTTTGTAGGTCACCATGCCGTGCTCGACGGTGTGGCTCAGGTCGACGAGGCGTGGGGTGGCGGACGAGCCTGACATGCGTGGAAGCGTCGCATCTGACACAGCGCATCGCCAGTTACCAGAAGAGCGTGCGATCGACCTTGCACTGGCCGGCTATCAGCATGATCAAACAGCAGATGGCGAGGATCGAAGATTACGCATTCCTGAGCGACACGCAGACGGGCGCGCTTGTCAGCCGCGACGGTTGCGTGGATTGGCTTTGCTTTCCGCGCTTTGATTCGGGCGCCTGCTTCGCGGCGTTGTTGGGAGATCGAAAAAATGGCCGGTGGAAATTCGCGCCGGCAGGAGAGATCAAGGCGACACGCCGTCGTTATCGGGATGACACGCTGATCCTTGAAACGGAAATCGAAACGGCGGACGGCGCCGTTCGCCTGATCGATTTCATGCCGCCGCGCGGGAAAGATCCGGACATCGTCCGGATCATCGAGGGCCTGCGCGGGAACGTGCGGATGCAAATGGAACTGATCATCCGCTTCGATTACGGCCACATCATTCCCTGGGTGCGCAAAAAACACGGCGGACTCGAAGCGATCGCCGGACCTGATGCGCTGATTCTGCGCACGCCGATCGAAACGCGCGGTGAAGACCTAACGACAGTGGCCGAATTCAACGTGGCGCAAGGCGATCGCGTCCCGTTTGTGCTGACCTGGTTTGCTTCGCATGACGAACCGCCACGCGCAATTCACCCAGAGCATGCTCTGCAACAGACGGAAGATTATTGGGCGTCGTGGTCGAAGCGATGTTGCGAGCAGGGGCCGTGGCGCGATGCAGTGATGCGTTCGCTTATCACGCTGAAGGGGCTGACCTACGCGCCCACCGGCGGCATCGTCGCGGCGGCGACGACTTCGTTGCCGGAAGAAATCGGCGGGATACGCAACTGGGATTATCGTTATTGCTGGCTGCGCGATGCGACTTTCACGCTCGCCGCGCTGATCGGAGCCGGTTATCTGGATGAAGCGCGGTCGTGGCGCGAATGGCTCCTGCGCGCGGTCGCGGGGAGCGCGGCGCAAATGCAGATCATGTATGGCGTGCACGGGGAGCGCCGGCTCGATGAGTTCGAGATCAGCTGGCTTCCCGGTTACGAGAACTCAAAGCCGGTGCGCATCGGGAATGCTGCGTCGAACCAGTTTCAACTCGATGTTTACGGCGAAGTCATGGCCGCGATGTATATTGCACATCGGGCGGGCATCGAGACGAATGAAGCGGACTGGAACCTTCAGATCGCGCTCATGAATTTCCTCGAGTCCAAATGGGAAGAACCCGACGAAGGAATCTGGGAGATGCGCGGAGGCCGGCAGCAATTCACGCATTCCAAGATGATGGCGTGGGTGGCGTTCGATCGGGCCGTAAAGCTGATCGAGCATTGCAACTGCGCGGCCGGAAACCACCTCGAACGCTGGCGAGAAATTCGCGACGAGATTCACGGGCAGGTGTGCGCCCAGGGATATAACGCGACGAAAAAAGCGTTTACTCAGTTTTACGGATCGGAGGAGCTCGACGCGAGCTTGCTCATGATGCCGCTCGTTGGTTTTCTTCCTCCCACGGATGAGCGTGTGCGCAACACGATCGCAGCCGTGGAGCGCGAATTGATGGACGAGGGTCTGGTTGTTCGATATCGCCCCGAGCAAGACAACGTGGATGGTTTGCCCGGAACGGAAGGCGCTTTTCTTCTGTGCTCGTTCTGGCTCGCAGATTGCCTGCACTTGATTGGTCGAACCGAGGACGCCCGCGCGCTTTTCGAACGGTTGCTCGCTTTGCGCAATGACGTCGGACTTCTTTCCGAGCAATACGACTCGCGTGCGAAACGACAGCTGGGCAATTTTCCGCAGGCGTTTTCACATGTCGCGCTGGTGAACACGGCCCGGATTCTGAGCCGGAACGCTGAGTCACCGGCACATCGGAGCGACGCCCCTTAGAACGCGCCGATCTGCACCAGGCGCTTGATGATGTCTTCGCCGGTGACGATGCCGATCAGCCGCCTTTGCGAGTCGAGCACAGCCGCCAGTCCCAGGCGCGCCGCGCGCAATCGCTGGATGATGCGATAAGCGGGCTCGTTCTCATTCGCGGTCACAATCCGCCGGGTGTAGCTGCCCAGAGATTCGCGGCGCGTTTCGTCGAACAGAATATCGAAAACGTTCACGATCCCGATTGCCGCGCCTTGCGAAATCACCGGCAACCGATCCGCTCCTGTCGTCGCGCTCAGCTTCAAGGTTTCATCGACGGAGGTGTCCGGCTGCACGGTCACAACCTTTTCGATCCGCACCATCATATCGGAGGCTTTGACGTTTCGAAAGTCGACGACGTTGTGGATCATCGCGCGCTCGGTCGAGGTAAGGGAGCCTTCGCGTTCGCCTTGCACGGCGATCTGCTTCAAGTCCTCGCGCGCGATGGAGAGACGAGCACTCTTGCTAGCCCGGCGCGGAATGAGAAGACGTCCGGCCCGCTCACCGAGTTCCAGGACCGGCCAGAGAACGATGGAGATAACATCGAGAACGCCGGCCAGTGCCGCCAACGCGCGAAACGGAAATCGCCGGAAGAGAGATTTCGGCAAGACCGAGAGCACGAAAAGATAGATCGGAAGGGCAATCACTATTGCCCAGAAGAATCCGGCGGATCCAAAGGACGAAACGAGCAACTTCGTCAGCAGGAGCAATCCGCAGATGTCGGCCATGTTGGTGACCAGCAGGACGGTGATGAGCAACCGCTCCGGCCGCTTCGTCAACCGCTCCAGGCGGAGGGCTGAGGCTTTGCCTTGCTTGACGTGGTGACGGAGCCGCACCGGATCGACCGAGAGCAAACCTGCTTCGATTCCCGCGAAGAAAAACGAGACCGTCCAACAGCAAAGAATGAGGAAGGCGTAGGTCATGATTCGTTCGCGTGGTTCCCGTTTGGCTGAGCGCCATCGTCGTAACAAGTCGTTTTTTCGAGCAGAATCTCTTCGATGCGCTTGCGGCCGACGCGACGAACCGTGATCGCAAGACGCGGCATTTCGAACCGCGTGCCCGAAGGGGGCAGGTAGCCGAGCCGGTTAAAAACGAAGCCGCCGATCGTGTCGATGCCGTCCGCCTCCAGCTCGAATCCAAGATGCTCGCTGACGTCGTCGAGCCGGGCGTTCC
>DASVJK010000084.1:0-10821 GCA_036385955.1 Chthoniobacterales bacterium
CAACTCCTCCCAACGCGCCGCCCACCTTCAACCCTGGCTCCATCTCTACAACTGGCATCGCCCTCACTCCGCCCTCCAGCTCAAACCTCCCATCTCCAAACTCCTCGCAAACCGAAACAACCTCTTGAGACTCCACACCTAGGGACCGGCCCGCGGTTAAACCGTGCTCGCGAGGCAAACGATGCGCTTGCCCTACAACTCCAACAGACTTCGCTGCCACGGCGCGAGGAGAGCCATGCTCTGGCTTTCATCGGCAGCGACGGCATCCAGCGCGCCGCGTGGCGCAATAAAGGAGGGTTCGAGCCCGTGCTCGTCCGCGACTGCGTCCCGGCGACGCCGCAATGCTTCGGCAGCCCTCTCCGTTCGCGGAGTCGGACGCACTCCTACCCGGCGACGGCGTATGGGCCATGCGGATTCCGGCAGATGCAAAGCCCTCTCTGCCGCATCGCGAAACGCCTGGCGACGGCGCGCCGAAAAATGGCGGAAGTCGGGAGCTTCACCCGCGGCGAAAGCCTGTGCGGCCTCCAGCAATAAGTGGTTTTGCAGGACGTGGAATGCGGGCCGATCCGCAGCTTGCGCCTCCTTTTCGCGCCATTGCCAAAGCTCGCGCAAAATCGCGGACGTCCGTCCGTCCATCTTCCCCGAACCGGAAATGCGCCAGGCTTCATCTTCATCCCGCACCCGCTGCACGGATGTCTGCTCGAGAGCGCGCTGGCACGATTGTCGAAACCACTCCAGGCGGCCGCGCTCCCTTAGATCTGCCTCCAGCTTTTCCGCGAGCGGCAGAAGGTATCGCGTATCGTTCATCGCATATTCCGCCATGTGCCGGGGCAAAGGGCGCTGCGCCCAATTGGCTTTCTGCGAACCCTTGGTCAACACGGTCCCGAAGAATTTCTCGACCAAAGCGGCGAGGCTGAATTCGCGAATGCCGAGCAGGCGCGCGGCGATCACCGTGTCGAAAATTCTGGTCGCGGTAAAATTCATGCTCCGGCGCAAAAGCCGCAGATCGAAATCGGCGCCTTGCAAAACGATTTCCTTATCCGTCAGCGCATTTGCGAGCGGCGCCAGGTCGAAACCGGCAAGGGGATCGATCAAGTAATCGTCGCCGCTAAAACTAAGCTGCACGAGACAGAGCTTTTCGTAATAACAGTGCAGACTATCAGCCTCGGTATCGACCGCGATGCGATCGACCCGCTCCAGTTGCGGGAGTAACTCTGCGAGCTGGGAATCAGTAGCGATCATTTCAATCCGCTCAGGAGCAGCTCCGCATTTGTTTTCGTCGCCTGAAGATTCTCGATCAGCTTTTCCATCGCCTCGATTGGCGGCAGCTCCGCCATGGCTTTGCGCAGGACCTGAACGCGCTCCCATTCCTCCGGATGATAAAGCAAGTCCTCGCGGCGCGTCCCGGATTGCAGGCAGTGGATCGCTGGATAAAGCCGCTTCTCCACCAGCGAGCGATCGAGATGCAACTCCATATTGCCCGTCCCTTTGAACTCTTCAAAAATCACCTGATCCATTTTGCTTCCAGTGTCGACCAGGGCCGTCGCCAGGATCGTCAGGCTGCCGCCTTCCTCGCAATTGCGCGCCGCGCCAAAAAATTTCTTCGGTTTCAGGAGCGCTTTTGCTTCCACGCCGCCTGACATCGTCCGGCCTTTGCCTGGCTGGAGCGAATTATAACCGCGCGCGAGCCGCGTGATGCTGTCGAGCAGGACCACGACGTCTTTCTTCATTTCCACCAGGCGTTTCGCCCGCTCCAGCACCAGCTCCGCGACTTCCACGTGCCGGCGGGAATTTTCATCGAAGGTCGAATTGTAAATGTCGCAATCAACTTCCCGCTGCAAATCGGTCACCTCTTCCGGGCGTTCGTCCACCAGGAGAATGATCAGGACGATCTCGGGATGGTTCACCCGGATCGCCTTCGCGATCTCTTTCAACAAAATCGTCTTGCCGACCCGCGGCGCCGCCACGATCAAGCCCCGTTGTCCGCGCCCGAGCGGTGTGAGAAGATCGACCGCCCGTGCGCTAATCGAATTTGTCGTCGAATTCTCGAGCATGATCCGGCCATCCGGAAAAAGCGGCGTCAGATTGTCGAACGGAGTCGGCTCCGCCCATTTCTCGGGCGGGACATCTTCAATCGCCGTCACGTCGTCGAGCATCAATATTTTCTCGCGGTCGCGCGGGAGCCGCAACGTGCCTCTTATTTTTTGCCCCGGCCTGAAATGAAATAGCTGGATGAACGCGCGCGGCACGCCCACGTCTTCCGGCACCGGAAGAAAATTGAGGCGCGGCCACCGCAGCACTCCGAAAGAATCAGCGACCTGATCGAAAAATCCTTCCGCTGTGACCGAAATTCCCAGGCCGAGCGCCGCGCGAATCAGGTCCAGAATTTGATGATGCCGCGTGCGCCCGGGATGCACGCGCAGCTCGAAATCGCGGCAGAGCTTCTCAATCTCCGCCGGTCCGAGCGCCTGCAGTTCATTCAGATCGAGCGCCGCCGGGATATTAGCGGCCGTCTCAACCGCGGTCTTCTGTTCCGTCGGAGCTGCGGTGACGGCACTCTCCGCCACAGTGGCGGAATCTGGCTCTGTCTGCGTTAAGCTCTCTTCGTCCATTCAGCATTTCTTCTGTAGAGAATTTCTCAGCGCCATCTGTTATCCCTGCCAATACTTCGCAAGCAAGCCGGCTTGCGCAGCGAGCACAGCGCGTGCGCCGTTGTTCCAAACAATGTGATCTGCGCGGCGAATCTTTTCCGCGAGCGGCATTTGGGAACGGATCATTTGTTCGGCAGCCGATCGGTCGAGTTGGGTGCGAGCAACCAGCCGCTCGATCTGCACGCTCGGCGAGCAAGCCACGACCACGACGGAATCGCACAAGGTTTCACCACCGGTTTCATAGAGAAGAGGAATGTCAGCAAAAAAAAGATCGGCGGAGTTGCGCCGGCTTTCGGCTTCGAGGCTCCACTGACGGCGGATGCGCGGATGCAGGATTTGCTCCAGCGCGCGTTTCTTTTCCGCGTCGGCAAAGACTATCGAGCGCATCTCCGCTCGATTCAAGTCACCACTCGCAGAAAAAATCGCGGCGCCAAATTCGCGCCCAATCAGCTCCCTCACCTCAGGATCGTGCTCCGCCAGATCGCGCGCAGCCTGGTCGGCATTAAAAAATGTCGCGGCGGGAACGATCTCGCGCAGACACTCGCAAAAGATCGTTTTGCCTGTGGAAATCCCGCCCGTGATTCCGATGGCTGGCATATTTCAGGTAGGGACGCCTCTCCGAGGCGTCCGACTTATTTCGGAGTTAGCCGCTTCGCCTGGCCCAAAATGAAAAGGAGTGAATGGCATCGTTTACGGGAGAAATAGGCCTAACGAAATACAAGATCAGCTTCGAACGGCTTCGAGCTGCATCACTAAGAAAGCTGTGGGGGTTAAATTCATTTCGCGCGTGTCCAGCCGTTTGGCAGTTCGGACGCACGGCAGGTGTAAACTGGAATCTTCTTCTCCGCGCAAAGTGCGATTAGCGCCTTGAGCTTGGTTTGCTCGCCCTCCGAGTAAGAGTCTGGATGCGTTGTGACGATCCAAATGCCGTTGGCACGAACGGATTCTGATAAACGCTGAAAATATGCCACCAACTCCTCCGGTGTGGGATACGTGATGTTACCCTCTTTTGCACTCGGATCGCTTACAGTAAACCCGCCATGCTTGCCATCTAGCTTCGCCACACGATCGGGCAGCATGTGGACGGACAGGCCACCGTCGCGTTTAGGCTCTGCGGCGGCGAGGAAACTCGCAGTAAGAAGGAGGACGAGGGTTGTTTTCATCGGAGAGAGAAACATCGACTGAGAACACGCACAGCTCCGAATGGCTCGGGGCTGCATCGCCTTATTAAACCTGTTGCGCTTCACAAGAACAGCCGTTTCACGTGCGGCCCGAAAATAATCGCGCCGATGACCGCTGCGGCAATGGCGGTGACAAGAACCGCTCCTGCCGCGACATCTTTCGCGTTGCGCACGAGCGGGTGAAATTCGGGCGAAGCTGCGTCTGCGAGGAATTCGAGAGCGGTGTTAAGAGCCTCGGCTGTCCAGACAATGGAAATAGCGAGGATGATCCAACACCAATCAGCTGCGGATACCTGAAATAGGAAGGCGGCGGCAAGCACAATGGCAGTGGCTGCGGCATGAATCCACGCGTTATGCTGACAGCGGATCATCCGCAGAATGCCAGCGATCGCATGGCGAAAGCTGCGGATGCGGCCCGTAAACTGAAACGGCCGGCTCTCGGCTGTGTGCTCAGATGTGGCGTCACTCTTCACAGGGTGTGGTTGAGAAGTCGAACGAGATGAAGATCAGCCCCGAATGGGTGCGGGGCAAGGCTGCATGGGCGGCCCGTCAGTCCACTCTGAAAGCATTCGGAGCTGCATTCCCTGGGTTAGACCTGCTTCGGCGATAATAAATATCCCGGAAGTAGCGACGCAGGTAGAATGGTGGTAGCGCATATTACAGTATACCAAAGCGGAACGATGCGAGTCGGCGCCGCAACAAAGCGTTCCGACCGGCACATGGGCGAATCCGATTCTATCTGGTGCGAGCTGGCGGCGTGAGACGGTCGAAGTCACTCCGGCCTCGGCCCAGTGGCTTGGTCCATTCGCCGTAGGCCGGATTGGGCAGGATGATCCACTTTTGCCCCCAAATCGCTGGTTGCTTGTCCACCGCGTCCTTGCGCGCCTTGATGGCACGTTCCAGTTCCTCGGCAGTTTCATTTTCGATTTTGCTACAGCGTAGAGCTTCATCGAAATCTCTCAGGTTGTCGCCGATGTAGAGCAGAACCGTATAGTCACGCTCAACCTCCTGGCGTCGTGTGGTCTTATCGTTTGGTCCCGCGCTTAGTTTCAGGAGGCTGTCAGCCTCGACAGGAATTTCAAGTCGCGTGAGCGCCTTCTTGGTCTGGTCCCTGGATTTATTGTTGCGGTTACTGATATAGATAACTGAAACGCCAAGTTTCCTGGCTTCGAGGATAAACTCTCTTGCCCCGGGAATGAGAGCGATTTTATCAGAGTCTTGCCCTTCCCACGCATCCCAGAGCCGTTGATCAAAGGCGAGGCCGCTTCGCAAGAGCATCGCCTGAAAGCCCGAGTTATCCAAAACAGTCTCGTCCAAATCCATCACGACGGCGAACTTGCCGGTCTTTTGTTTGGCAAGCGCTTCTTTCAATCGGAAGGTCGCCAGGTTGTATGCCTGGTAGCAACAGGCCCGGTATTCCGCGGCGGTCTGCATGTAAAGGTTCGCATCCAGACCTCGGTTCGCCGGCTCTTCGGCCTTGTACGCGGCCGGCGCTGCCGGCGTCGGAGGGTCTTGCCCGAAAACCCAAGCGCCCGCTGTAAACGCGATGACCAACCCGCTCATCACGACTTTCGTGGCAAATCCGCAATAGACCGTTTTGATGTGCATATTACTCCTTCTAAAGACCGCTTGATGAATATTCAAGAGGATTGGCTCTTTACCACATGAACTAACCCGCCCACCACTCCCGTATCCACGCTTGACAACCTACATAGGGGTTAGACCTATTGGCGGGAAAGATCGCTTTCAATGATGATTTCATACTGTGCCTGCACCTGCTGGCGAAAGCAATCAATGTCCTCTAGAAGGGCATAGCGAGAAAAAGCAAGCTTGTGGATGACACCGCGCGACATCACCACCAGCACGTAGCGCCTCCGGAAGACATCATAAAGCATGCCTACTCCGACGACTCCCACGACGAGGAGAATGAATAGAATGTCTGACACAGCCATCCGGCCGACGAGCCACGAGATCAGTCCGTAGACACCACAAGCGAACAATGGGATGCCGATCGCGGCTTCGAGGAGCGGTCTATTAGCGGTGCTCGCATAGGCCAAATGCACCGAGTCGATGTCCGGCCGAAAGACCTTTGCGCCGATCCTTCCGTGCTGCATCTCGAAGATACCCCGATCCGACACAATAATGTCTTCGTATTCGAGATGTTTGGGCACTGCGGAAAGGCCTAACGAGATATAGGCCGAATAATTCGGCAATTAAAGGCGGAGTTATTCGATCTCATCCGGGGGTTTATTGCGAGAATGTCTCGCATATCGGCAGTTGTATCAATCAACGGCTTGACGAACAAGCAAAAAGTCCGCCGCGTTTCCAAGGTTTTGGCGCGATTGACGGGATCGCTCACAGCAATTGATCTTCAACCAGCGTCCCGGTCGATTTACTTCCCGTTGCATCGGGGTACGCTATTGACCTAGCCAAATCAGGTCGAAGCCATCAATCTGTTCCGATGCTCCCATCCCTATGCAGAAAATATTCGGAGTCGCATTAACAGCGATATTCATGATCGACCCAGCGACGCGCGTTGACTCGCGCCCGCAGAAGGCCGACCCGGCTACGGGCAGGGTGGACTATCCCAAATTTGAATATGCAATTGACGTGGCACCCCCGAAATATCCTTTAAGAGCCCGCTTCTATCGTTGGGAGGGCAGTGGCGTTTTCCTACTCTACGTTCGACCTGATGGAACGGTTTCCGCCGTGGGAGTATTGGAGTCGACTGGACACAAAGAGCTGGATATCGCGGGCGCGTCGGCGTTTATCAAATGGCGATTTCATCCGGGTCATTTCCTACGAGTGAGGGTACCGTTGAGATTCATATTGTAACGGAATTTCAAACGGCTGCACCCCCAAGCGAACGCGGGCCTAACGAGGAAAGCCGAGAATCAGGACACACCCTGTCTAAAAACGGGCGGCGCCAAGCACCTTACTTCTTGTAGAAGGGACCTCCGGCAAGATGGGAGGCTCGATTACGTCTTCGGACTCTTCTGTTTCTTCGGTCGAGTTCACCAGCTGGCCGCCCGGATTGACCAGGCGTGCGGTCACGAAGATAACCAGGTTCCGTTTGATGTGCTGTTCCGCGTTCGTCCGGAAGAGACGGCCGACGATTGGGATATCACCACGAGAGGAGTGCGATCTTCCGTCTTCTGCACGTCTACACGCATTAAACCTCCGAGCACGACCGTCTGGCCGCCAGACTCCCTTTTACGATGGCGGTTTCAACTACTCGGCAGGAATAACCTGATGGGCTTGCCTGAAAACCAACAGAGCAAATCAGACGCGTCGTTCATCGTCAGGAGGCTGATAAGTCTCCAGCAGTTCTCGATTCGGAGGAGGTTCGGGTGGCGGCAAGCTCGGTGCTTGGGGCTCTGGCTCCGGCGTCGGATTTCCTGCAGGTATGCTAGGTTCATTTGGCATATGGGTGGGGTAGCTATCGGTTGCTCGGAAGGTTAATAATCTCAACGCGTGTGGGCGGCGTACGCGCTTGATAAAAGTGAATAAAATAGGGAACGCTGGCGAGCATGGCTAGAGCGGCCGCGCAGGCCAAAGCGCGATTCGCGAGCATCAGGTGGGCTGATTTCGAAAGATTATTCTTTGCGTTAACTTTGGTGGCTTCAAGGTATCGGTCGGTTAAGCCACGGGTGAATTCTGCATCGGCAAGGGTTTGGGCGTTGGGTCGGCCCTCATAGTGCTTGAGTAAGGTGTTGTGCCATTCACGCAGTTCTGGGCCGGCGGAAATGCGTTGATAAGCATACCCGGTTGTTGCTTGCAAAATGCAATAAATGGCGAAACCGAGTGTCAAGGCGAACAATGTAGCCGAGATCAAAAACCAGATCGAAACGCAATTTTGCTCGAAGGTGTAATTGTGTGCGAAAAACGCCAGGACGCCGCCGAGAACCGTGATGACGGTAAGGGGCGGTGAGATTGCAGTGTTGAGTTTTTCCTTTAGATCGAGCTCGGAGGAGTACGATTCCTTATAAAACTCGGCGTTCATGGACGTTTGGCGCCTAACGAGGCGCGGATCGAACCATACGACGTACCCAGGGGAGTCATTGTATCAAATTCGGAGGGTGGTGCGACCACCCGTCGCATATCGGCAGTTGTATCGAGCAACGCTCCGACCGGCAAGCAAGAAAACGCTCTCTTTATCATCTTACTTCTTGGAGAACGGAATCTCCGGCAAGATGGGAGGCTCGATTACGTCTTCGGACTCTTCTGTCTCGTCGTTGGGATTCACCAGTTGGCCACCAGGATTGACCAGGCGCGCGGTGACGAAGATGACCAGGTTTCGTTTGATGTGTTGTTCCGCGTTTGTACGAAAGAGGCGGCCGACGATTGGGATGTCACCCAAGAGCGGAGTGCGATCCTCCGTCTTCTGCACGTCTTCACGCATAAGACCTCCGAGCACGACGGTCTGGCCATCCCATACGCTCACGCTCGTCGTCACCTTGCGTGTGCTGAAGATGGGCTGGTTAATGACGTTTGGTGTAAGGACACTCTGGGGCGAGCTAACTAGTCCTCCGGTCACAGTGTTAAGAAAGGACGATGATGGCGCCAGGATCGGGCTGCCATAGTTTATGAAGCCTTCGAACTCCACTACTTGCGGGACGAGATTGAGGTCGATAGTGACCCCATCAGGACCAACAACGGGTTCGACTTCCAAAGTCACTCCTGTGTTGCGCGTTTCGAAGTGAGTCGGAGTGGTGGGAGTGACCGGAACGGAAGAAGCTCCACCGAGCGGAATGATCCCGCCAGTGTCGCTTCTGGTCGCTACGCTGCCGACTGTTTCCGGAACATGCGGCGCCTCAAATTGAGTCGGATAGCGGAACTCCCGCACGATCTCGATCACCGCGCGCTGCCCGCTCTTAGTGGTGACGCGAGGCGCCGAGAGCAGGTCGACGCCTTTCTTCTGATTGAGGGCGCGCACGACCAATTGAAATTGCGGATCGGTCAACAGGCCGCCGACACCGAAAATTCCCGGAGCAAGAACCTGACCGGCCGCCGTACCGAGAAGGAGCGAATCGATCGCGCTGCCGTTGATGGCCAGGTTTCCGCTGCGATTGCCCGCGGTAACCGGATTCAAACCGGTCGTCGAAAACGGATAATCCGCCTGGTTCACCGCTGCGCCGGTGCCGGACGTTCCGCCAGACAGGGCTACACTTCCTCTTGAATTCAGATTGAATGGCCCGAGCAACCAGTCGAAACCCAACTCCTTGAGATTATTTTGCGTGATCTCGACGAACTTGGCTTCGATTTCTACCTGCTTCGGGCCAGAGACATTGGCCTGTTCCACGATCGCATCGACGAGCTCCAGGTTGTCGGCCGTGTTTCGAACAATGAGCCGGCTGGTTTGCGGAAGAAAGTTCGCGCTGGAACCTGGGACCGCAAATGACACACCTTGATTCTCAAGAAATTCCTTTGCTCCTTCGCGGTTCACTAACAAGCGGCCGCCGGTTGTTTCCTGCGTGTCCTTGCCAGTTCCCGCCGCTTTGGCGCTCGCCGGCTGGCTCAATGACGAAGCGCTGGCGCTTAACGATCCGCTGATAAAACCCGGCGGCACACGATACTCTTTCGTGAGCAGGTCGTTACTCTGTTCGCTGATCGGAATGATGGAGATGGCATACGGCTCGACTTTCACTTTTAGCCCGGCCTGATTCGCAATGTAACGGAGCGCTTCAGCCAGTGGAATTTCATTTAGCGTGATGGTGATCCGCGCATCAGCGGGTGAAGTGGAAGGCGCCACGATGGTTGTGGCAGGGGCAGACGGAGCAGCGGACGCTGTCGCGTCATGGGGAACGCCAGTCGCGGTCGAAGCAGGAGTCGTCGCGCTCGCCGCTGCAACCGATTCGGCCGGACGGCCAAGCGTGGTCAATCGCAACACGATATCGACACCTTTGCGCCCCTCCGTCGCAGGATCGTTTGCCTCGGCCTGTTGTCGCAAAAATTCGATCGCTTCCCGGACGCTGGCATCGCGAAATTCGATTCGCGGAATGATGATCGTGTTGAGCTTGTGCGAAATGCGCGCGGTGCCCGTCGCATCTTTCGCAAACGCGTCGCTGATTGGTGCCACGGTTTGTCCGTACTGTCTGACCGGCTCCTCCCAACCCTTCTGGACCTGCCAAAGCTGCTGCGAACGCGTTTCGTTATACGCGTCTTCGCCGTAGTGCGTCTTCGTGAGATTGATTTTCTCCTCACCGCGGCGCGCGGCCACGTTGTAAGGATCGAGATTCAGGACCTGCTCATACTTCTTGAAAGCGAGGTCATAGCGTCCGCTGCTGTAGTAGCCGTCCGCGTCGGTCAGGAGTTTCTTCACTTCTTCGACCTTCGAGAGGAACTTCGGCCCCAGCGTTCGATTAAAGTAACCAGGCTCTTGCAGATGGGCCAGCAACTCAGCAGCCGGGCGGAAATTCGGATTGTAACGGTTACCCAGCATCTCCCGGCAGATTGCTTCCGCCTCCGCGTATTTGGCCTCCGCGATCCGTTCTTCGGCGAGCTTCATTCCACTGGCACAGAATCCACTCACTGCTTCATCCTGGGCCTTGCCACCCGCGACCGCATCGGGAAGGAGACTGACTGCCACGCGAAATTCTTCGTGCGCCGCGGGGAAGTTTCCCGCGGCCATCGCCGCCTTGCCGCGCGCGAGGGCTGCGTCGCCTTGCGGGAGCGCAGCCTGCCGCCGGGCCGCTTCGCGATCCGCGACGTGCTTAATGTTTTGCGCGAAACATCTCTCGCTAATCCACGTCGCGAAAACGATGGCGAGGGCGAGAAAAACGGTGGAACGAGGGGAGGGATTTGTCATGGAGGGAGACCATTGGGGGGTTAGGGGGTGAGCAGGCCAACTTCGATCGGTTCATCTGGCTTTTGGGTGTTGACGATGACCGCTTTGGCGGATTGAACGTCCACTAACTTATATTTGATCTGCTCTTCCGGTTTCAATGAAAATTCCTGATCCCTTTTGACCGCGAATTCCCGGCCGCCGC
>DASVJK010000085.1:0-34598 GCA_036385955.1 Chthoniobacterales bacterium
CGGAAGCTACTTTCTGCCCTTCCTTCCGATGGCACCGATTCAGATATTGCTTAACAACCTGCTTTACGATGCATCGCAAGTCGGCATTCCCGCGGATCATGTCGATGAAGAATATCTCAAGACTCCCCGCAAGTGGAACATTGAGAATATACGTCGCTTTATGGTCTTCATCGGGCCGATGAGTTCTATCTTCGATTACGCGACTTTCTTTCTCATGCTCTACTTCTTTAACTGCAAACTTTACTCGCATGCTACGACCTCTCCGGAAATGAAGACGTATTACGAAAGTCTGTTTCACACTGGTTGGTTTGTAGAGTCGATCTTGACTCAAACGCTTATCGTTCACATTATTAGAACCAACAGGATTCCCTTTCTTCAAAGCATTGCTAGCCCGTTCCTGCTTCTGACAACAATGATTGTTATGATCGTGGGTGCCGTTCTTCCGTATCTGCCGATCGGGAGTTACTTCGGTTTCGTTCCGCTGCCGGCCAGCTTTTGGATATGGATCGCAGGATTCCTTCTTTGCTATTCGGTGCTAACCCATTCGGTTAAAGTCTGGTTCCACCGAAAATACGGAATGGATTAACATGAGAAGCCTCCTCGATGCCCTGCAGGCTGGGCGCTTAATTGAATTGACGGACAGTCACAAGACCAAGGCGCTGGAATATCTAGCTGCGCTAATTGAGGCTATTCCGGGCATTGGGGTTGAAGGCGGTATCACCGAAAACGTGCTCGCGCGAGAGAACGTGCACAATACAGGCATAGGACAAGGTTGGGCTTGTCCGCACGCACGCGCTCCGCACGATGGCGAACTGGTTTGCGCGGTGGGCTGGAGTCCCACGGGCATCGACTACGGTGCGCCTGACAACGAGCCGGTGCGTCTCCTAGTCATGTATTTCGTGCCGGAAGGGCAGAAACATTCCTACCTCAAAGAGATTTCCTTGCTCGCCAAGGCAATCAAGACGCAGGTCGCGCTCCAGGACCTCAAATCGTTGACGGATCTGGGAGAAGTCCGCGACCGGCTGCTCGACGCGATCCATGTCGCCTTGGAATCGACAACGCCCGACGCAAGAGCGCGGATGATCCAGCTTGAAGTTAGGCATGCCGCTGCTCGCAAGCTTGGCGTACCCCTTGAACTTGCTCGCTTCATTATTCCACTCTCTATTCTGGCAATTCCCGGCTCCAAGCCAATTATCCTGTGTCAGGACCGTGAAATGGTGCATGCGCTGGAGTCACAGGATGAACTAGCTTCCCACCTCGTTCAAAATGGCCGCACTGAGTATCAAGGAATCCAGATCTTGCTGCGATCTTCTTCCAATTACCAGCCAGACCGCGTCCTGTACGATTGCCTGGCATTCAGACCGACGAAGAACACTTCCTAGGCTTTGGAATTCAATCGCATCGCAAAATGGGTTTGGAAGGGGTTTCGTCCTTCGAGAAATCATTGTTTTGAAAAGCATTATTTTCTCAAAATAAAGCGCAAGCAACAAAGGGGAAATGAACCCGCTAGGTTCCATGAGAAGCTTTGATGCCGCCGACTCATTCAGTGAACGGGAATGTTGCTGCGCGACCTAATTGTCTGAATTCTAGCTTCTAAGCTTCAATTTATAGGACGTGTGGGCGAGACGCCACCGCCTCAGAAATCAAAGTCCGCTCGGAAACGTCTCTTCCACTTCGCCCAATTCCCATTCGGTGGTGCGTTCCAGAGGTTCCACGGCTCGCGTGTGATCGAAGTGGAGCACAGCGCCGAACTGATCGGGCAAACGCCTGTTGAAAATAGTGGCTCATCCAGTTCCGTGCCGGCCGGTGGATTACGCCGATGGCTCGCTCGAGAATCGTTCCTTGGCGCAAGGTAAATGCACAAAGACCGCAAAATTGGGTGAGCAAATGCCAACCAGCAGGTAGCGAATCCGTTGAGGAACTTTAGGATCGTGCACCAACGCGAACGAAAGATGGGTTTTATCGCCTTAAAGATGCTGATTGGAGATCGTGCCAAATACATTGGCATAATCATCGGGCTGACGTTCGCTTCTTTATTGATCACCCAGCAAGCCGCGATCTTCACCGGCATCATGATTCGGACCTTTAGCTTCCTTACTGATGTTGGGTTGCCGGACATTTGGGTTGTCGATCCACAGGTACAGTACATTGAAGACATCAAACCGCTGCGTGACACCGAAGTGCTTCGGGTTCGCGGCGTGGAAGGCGTGCAGTGGGCAGTCCCTCTTTACAAAGGAATGCTGCGAGCACGTCTAAGTAACGGCACCTTTCAGACATGCGTGCTGCTCGGACTGGACGACGCCACCTTGATTGGTGGCCCGCCCGCAATGATCGCCGGCCAATTGGCGGATTTGCGCCAAAGCGATGCCGTCATTGTCGATGACGTAGGGGCAACCGGAAGACTCGCGCGAATTTTACCGGGTGGGCGGCGCGCGCCGCTGCGCATTGGCGACAGTCTTGAACTCAATGATCATCGCGCGTTTGTGGTCGGCATTTGTCACGTCACGCGCACGTTTCAATCGAATCCGGTCATTTACACCACTTACACACGTGCGACGACGTTTGCGCCGCAGGAACGAAAGTTAATGTCTTTTGTCGTGGCAAAAGCAAAAGCCGGAGAAGACATCAACACCGTCTGCTCGCGGATTGAACAGGTCACCGGACTCAAGGCATACACGCGCGACGCATTCAAGAAACTCACGTTCATCTACTTTCTAAAATATACCGGCATGCCAATCAATTTTCTGACCGCGGTCGTGCTTGGAGTCATCGTTGGAATCACGATCTCGGGACAGACGTTCTATAACTTTACGCTCGATAACCTGCGCTATTTCGGAACGCTCAAGGCCATGGGCATGACGGACGGGCGATTGTTGGGAATGATTTTATTGCAAGCAATCACCGTCGGCGCGATCGGATATGGCCTGGGCGTGGGCATCGCTTCAGTGTGGGGGTCGATTGCAGTAAGCCGCACGCAAATTGCCTTTCGCCTCCCGTGGCAGCTCCTGGTCGCCACGGGCGCCGCAGTGCTTCTGATATGCCTCGGTTCGGCGGCACTGAGCATTCGAAAAGTGATGCGGCTTGAACCGGCAGTTGTGTTCCGAAGCTGACTCCGATGGTCGCTGATCTTACTTCCAACAGCCGGCCGGAAGAGGCTGTGATTTGCCGTGGTGTCACGAAAACCTACGGTCGCGGCACTGCCGCTGTACAGGCGCTGCGAGGTGTCGATCTGAGCGTTCGTCCGGGCGAGTTGATGATGCTCGTTGGTCCATCAGGTTGCGGAAAAACGACGTTGATCTCGGTGCTGGCTGGCGTTCTGCGACGCGATGGTGGCGACTGTACGGTTCTTGATTGCGACTACAACAAAATGGAAGCCAACAAAACGACCCGCTTCCGTGGCAGGAATGTCGGATTTGTTTTCCAGGCCTTCAACCTGATCCCGTCGCTGACGGCATCTGAGAACGTTGCCACGCCGTTGATGATTAACGGCGTGCGTCGTCGCGCTGCTGTCACAGCCGCCGAGCAGATGCTCGACAAAGTCGAATTCGACGAGCGCATGATGCGATCATTGCCGACTGATCTGTCGGGAGGCCAACAGCAGCGGATCGCGATCGCGCGCGCACTGGTGCATCATCCGCGGTTGATCGTGTGCGACGAACCAACTAGCGCGCTGGATAGCGAAACCGGGCGGCGCGTGATGGAACTGGTGCGCCGGCTCGCGGTCGATAGTGAGCGCGCGGTCATTGTTGTCACACACGACGCGCGTATTTTCGATTTCGCCGACCGCATCGCCTATATGGATGACGGACGCATTACCCACGTGGTCGATGCACGGAACCCCACGATTGAAAAATCCTAGTATGTTTCGAAAAATTGTCCTGCCCCTGCTGGCGTTCGCCGGCATAATCATTGGAATTGTTGTCGCCGTCCGAGGCGGAAAAACAATTCCGCCCACGCAACCCGCGGCCCAACCACCGGAAGCACCTTATCGTGCATTTGTTTCCGGCTCCGCCATTGTCGAGGCAAGCACGGAGAACATCGCAATCGGAACTCAGATTGGCGGTATTGTCTCGAAGATTCATGTCGAGATCGGCAGCCGCGTCAAAGCTGGTGATCCGCTCTTCACCATCGACGATCGAGCACAGAAAGCCGAAGTGCTCGTAAGGCAAGCAGCCGTGAAGACTGCCGAAGCCGATTCTGCCCAGTGCAAGTATGAGTTGGAGCTGGCGGAGAATCTCAGAGGCAAAAGCGTCACGAGTCAGGAGGAGCGCGAAACGAAAATGTATGCAGCGCAAAGAGCCGATGCCGGGTTGGCGCAAACCCGTGCAATGCTTGACGCGGCACAAGTTGATCTTGAACGGCTGACAGTCCGCGCTCCGGTGGAGGGCCAGGTGCTTCAGTTAAAGATTCACCCCGGCGAATTCGCGTCTACTGGTGTTCTTCAGACTCCATTGATTCTGCTGGGCAATGTAGATCTGCTGTGCGTGCGCACCGATGTCGATGAAAACGAAGCGTGGCGCGTGCATCCTGGTGCTGCCGGTGTGGGCTATCTAAGGGGAAATCGACAAATCAGCACACCCCTCGAATTCGTGCGGTTTGAACCTTACATTGTGCCGAAGAGATCTCTTACTGGCGACACAAGCGAACGTGTCGACACGCGTGTGCTGCAAGTAATCTACAGCTTCAAGCGCGGAGACTTGCCGATCTACGTCGGCCAGCAAATGGACGTCTACATCGACGCACCCCCGCATCCACTCGGCGAGTTGCGGTCGAAGGAGAGTGCGCTGAGGTAAGATCAATGATGTAGTGCGGTCGGTCTTCGCAATTCAACGGGCACGTGACTTAGCTTTTCGTAAATGTGCCCGACGGGCAGAGCGGCCACCATTCGTAGAGGAACACCAGGCCCGATCTCAAAGTCCACTCGGAAACGTCTCTTCCACTTCGCCGGTTTCCCATTCGGAGCTGCGCTCGAGTGGCTCGACCGCGCGGGTGTGGTCGAAGTGCAAGACGGCATCGAATTGATCTGCCAGCCGGGCGGTGAAGTAATGGCTCGCGAACTCGGTTTCGGGCCGGTAGATGACGCCGATCGCACGCTCGAACATTTCGCGCCGCAGCAGCTTTGCCATCTCGGGGTATTTCTTGAATTCGAGCCAGAACCGCGCGTGCGGCGCTTCATGGAAGAGAGCCTCGTAGCTGCCGGGCATGGCGGGGCGAACTGTTTTGCGCTCTGCCGGCCCGTCCCAATCCGACGCGGCAGTCACTGTCCCGCCGTAGGTAGTGAAGCCTATGGAGACGGCCTGCTTCCCGAAGCGCTCACGCACGAGCTGGCCGAGATTCAATTCCCCGCGCTGGCTCATCTGTGTCGCACGCGCATCGCCGAGATGGGAGTTGTGCGCCCACACGATGATCTTCGCCGGCGATCGTTGCTTGTTCATATGATTCGATAGAGCGACGAGCGATTCCATCATGTGCGTGTCGCGCTGGTTCCACGAAGAGTGCTCGCGGCGGAACATCGTGCGGTAGTACTGCTCAGCGTCGCGCACGATGAGCGCGTTTTGTTCGGCGGAGAAATAAGCATCAGCCGCGACTTGGCCGTCGCGCTGCATGTATTCCATCGCTTTCGCACGGAGCGCGACCAGCTCGTTCACGACTTCGTCTTCGCAATTGGAGGTGATTCCCAGCCCTGCGAACCAGCCATAAGTCTCGGTGCTGCTGCCGAAATGAGTGAAGCAATCGTAGTGGCGACGCGCGCGAGCCGCAGCTTCGGGATCAACTCTTCGAAGATACCCAAGCACGGCCTCGATCGATGCGTGCAAGCTGTAGAGATCCAGACCGTAGAAGCCGCACTTCTTATTGTCCGATGACTGCTCGTCGTTGTGTTCGCGCAGCCAGCCGACGAAATCGAGCACGTCGGCATTTCGCCACATCCATTGCGGGAAGCGTTTAAACCCGCTCAACGCTTCCACGCTATCCACGGCATCACTGACACCGCGGACAAACGTGTTAATGCGATACGCGTCCGGCCAATCTGCTTCAACCGCGACCGTGTTGAAGTCGCGTTCCGCAATTAGCCGCTTCGAAATCTGGGCGCGCTCGCGATAAAATTCGTGCGTGCCGTGACTGGCTTCGCCGAGCAGGACAAAGCGCGCATCGCCCACCAAATCCAGAAGCGAATCGTAGTCGTCAGGCGATCCAGCCAGCGGTTCAGCCGCTTCGCTAACAAGATCGGACAGCGTGCTCATACCGCAGCGGGCGTAACCCGGTGATTCGCTTCGCCGAGAAGTTGGTGCACTTCTTCGTCGGTTGTTTGCGAGAAGTCTTCATACCATTGACCGACTCCATAAAACTCTTTCGGCACGGTCACGGCGACCACATCGTCAGCCGCCTTCCGCAAATAATCATATGTCGATCGCGCAATGGTGGGGGCTGCGACCACAACGCGGCCCGCGCCCAACTGTCGAAGCGCAGCGATGGCCGCAACCATGGTCGATCCTGTGGCGACGCCATCATCGACAATGATTACAGTCTTGCCTGCGACTTCCGGCGGCGGGAGATCGTCGCGATATGCCCGCTCGCGCCGCTCGAGCTCGCGTTGCTCGTTCGCGGTAACAGCTTCGATCACTTCATCAGAAATCCGCAAGGAATCGACGACATCGCCGTTTAACACCCGTACGCCGCCCGTGGCGATCGCGCCCATGGCCAGTTCCGGATGTCCGGGAAGCCCGAGCTTTCGTACCACAAATACATCGAGTAGCGCATTTAATTTTCTCGCCACTGGTGCACCGACAGGCACCCCGCCGCGAGGCAGCGCGAGGACGATAACGTTCGGTTTGTTCGCGTAGCTGGTCAGTTGTTCGGCGAGAAGCTCGCCGGCTTCAGAACGATCACGGAATTGAGTCCTCATTTTCGCGGCCCCAGATGTTTGCGAAACCAATTGGCCGCCAATCGCGCCACTTCTTCCAGCGCGCCGGGCTCCTGAAAGAGATGCGTGGCGTGTGGCACGACAACCAGCGACTTTTCACATTGCAGCTGCGCGTACGCGCGCTCATTCAGACGCAAAACGTCTTCATCGCGTTCGCCCACGATTAAGAGCGTGGGCGCTTTTACGTGCGCTAAAGCTTCCCCGGCAAGATCTGGCCGCCCGCCGCGGGACACGACCGCCCCGATTGTCGATCCAAGCGCAGCCGCTGCGCGCAAGGCAGCCGCGCCACCCGTGCTCGCGCCGAAATAGCCCAGGCCCAGATTTTCCGAATGCGGGTCGCCCGCGATTTCTTCGGTCACAATCGCCAGGCGCCGGCTCAGCAAACCGATATCGAAGCGCAAATGACCGCTGTAAGCATCCTCAGCTTCCTCGTGGGGAGTGAGAAGGTCGAAGAGCAGCGTCGCCATTCCTGCGTCGCGCAATACTTCCGCGACTGCCTGATTGCGTGGACTGCGCCGGCCGCTGCCACTGCCGTGCGCGAATAAAACCAGGCCCTGCGCGTCTTCGGGGATCTCGAGGTCGCCCGTGAGGGTGACTTCGCCGGCCGGTATTTGCAGCGTCACGGATTCCGATTGGATATCCATCTCATCGTCGCACGGAGGTGGAGCGACGTTCAAGTGATTGCGCGTTTTCACGTGCGTTATCGATGTTGGTGCGCCAGTCGAGCGCCGTCGGAATGCTCTTGAATGGTATGCACGGTTGCTACGGTCAGCGCACCGACCGCAATTGCCCCTGCCACGAGGAAGAAACCTTCGTGCACCACAATTCCCAAACCGATGCTCAAACCAAGCAAAAGCGCCACGCGCGCTGGATCAACGTGTCCGCCATCTTTCTCAATCGTCTTCATAATGTCTCCTTTTTGAAGAAACATGAATGCGTGAGCGTCACTCCGCTCTCCACGGATTGCTTTACTCTGTCCAAATCTTGTGCGACCGGCTATTCCATTCCCGTCTCAGCCGGAATACCGCGACGTTCCTTCGACTCCGGGACTTCCGTCAGCGTGGCCTCGGTGAGTAACAAAACGCTAGCAACTGACACAGCGTTCTCCAGCCCGACGCGAACAACTTTGGTCGGATCGATGATTCCCGCCTCGACGAGATCGACATAAACTCCGGTCGCGGCGTCGAACCCGAAGTTGCCTTTGCCCTCGCGCATTTTGTTGACCACGACGCCGTCATCCGCGGCGGAATTGAGCGCGATCTGCCGCGTCGGCGCTTCAAGAGCGCGCTTCAGGATCAGCAGTCCCGTTCGCTCGTCGCCTTCACATTTGGCGGCTTCCTGATCGAGGGTGTCGATCGCGCGCAACAATACAAGTCCACCCCCCGGCACGATTCCTTCCGCAATCGCCGCTTTCGTCGCGCTGATTGCGTCATCGAAAGCTTCTTTGCGATTCTTTATTTCGGCTTCCGAGGGCGCGCCAACATGAATCACGGCGACGCCGCCGGCCAACTTGGCCAGTCGTTCTTCCAGTTTTTTGCGGTCGTATTCTGAAGTCGTCTCCTTGATCTGCCGACGCAATTCGTTGCAACGTCCGTCGAGCGCCGCCTTTGCGGCTGCTCCGCCCACAATAGTTGTGTTGTCTTTGTCCACTACGACGCGTTTCGCCTTGCCGAGTTGCTCGAGCCCCACTTTGTCGAGCTTCATGCCGAGCTCTTCGGAAACAACCTGACCGCCGGTCAGGATCGCGATGTCCTGAAGCATTGCTTTGCGACGATCCCCGAACCCGGGCGCCTTGACGGCAACGCACAAAAGAGTTCCGCGCAATTTGTTGACCACCAGCGTGGCCAGTACTTCGCCCTCTACATCCTCGGCCACGACGAGCAAGGGACGGCCGCTCTTCGCGATTTGCTCCAAAAGCGGTAGCAGATCCGACATGCGCATTAGCTTTTCCTCCGTCAGCAGAATGAATGGATCCTCCAGGATTGCCTCCATCTTCTCGGGGTTGGTCACGAAGTAAGGCGAAAGATAGCCGTGCTCGAACTGCATCCCTTCGACTACATCGAGTGTTGTTTCGGCCGTTCGTGCTTCTTCCACGGTGATGGCGCCTTCCGCTCCGACCTTTTCCATCGCATCCGCAACAAGCTCGCCAATGGCGGAATCGTTGTGCGCGGAGATTGCCGCCACCTGCGCTTTCTCCTTTCTGCTTTTCACCGGTCGAGAAATTTGCCGGATGACGGTAACGGCTGCCCGCAGACCGCGATCCAAACCGCGCTTAATGTCCACCGCGCTGGCACCGGCGGTCACATTGCGCACGCCTTCGGCAAAGATAGCGTGCGCCAGGATCGTGGATGTGCTTGTCCCATCGCCCACCGCTTCACTGGTTTTGACCGCGGCTTCACGGATCATTTGCGCGCCCAGATTCTCTTCCGGGTTTTCGAGATCGAATTCCTTGGCAATCGTGACTCCGTCGTTGCAGACGAGGGGCGTTCCCCATTTTTTCTCGATCAGGACGCATTTTGACTTGGGACCAAGCGTAACGCGCACGGCATCAGCTAGCGCCGTTGCCCCGCGGAGAATCTTCTCCCGCGCCTCCGCTCGAAAAAAAACCTGTTTGTGAGCCATATCTTATCAGCGTGTTGAAACTAATCTCGTCAGGGGGGCGGTCGCTTCACGCTCACAGCGCTTGCAATTCCGGCCGATCGAATCGGCTGAAGAGAACGAAAATGCGACCGCAACTTCGCCGGCTCGATTTTCACCAGATCGGAGGGGACGTGCTCGACGATCCGATCTCGAATTGCCATTGGCAGAAGATCGATAATCGCCTTGTGAATCGACGGCTCGGCCGCGAACGACCATCCTTCAGCGCGTTTAGTTTCTACGACCTTCGCAATTCGATCCGCCACCAGCTTGCAAATTCGGCGGTGGGTCTCTGTCTCGAGCGCCGGCCAATCGCTGATCAGACTCACGTGACGTTGACTTGATTCAACATTAAACGGCAACTCGCGCTCCGATCCCGTGATTTCGAAATCGTCTACCAAGTGCAAACGCGGGCCGCGCGTGGGCGTTTCAATCACCTCATAGGCTCTTAAACCGCCGCGATCAGCCAGGATGATGAGAGAGCAGATCATACCAGATCGGAGAGGTCGACTGTCCGCTCGCTGCCGGGCCAGATTTCGCGTAGGTGCGGAGGAAAGATTCCACGCAACTTCTCAACTTCGCTCGCAGAAATATGCGAGGAAACAACGGTCATCACCGCTTCCGTCAGACGCATCGGATTGACGTTTCGATCGGTAGTAAAATTCTCCCGCACCACGTCATAAAATTCCTGCATCGTCTTGATTTTTGCGGGCGGGCCCGCGGGCTTCCAACAATCGTAGTAGAATCCGCGCACAAGCATTGGCAGCTGAGCGCCGAGGTGCGCCGCTTCCGCGACAGGCAAACGATCGCGCAAGGCGTGCAACACCGCGCGCAAGCCGTGATAGGCCTTGTGGTGGTCATCCCAGTGCAACAGATCGCTGATCTCTTTCAGCCATATGTTTGTCTTTTGGAGCGTCGTCTCAAAAACTTCCGGTTGATGTGTGTCCATGATTCGCTCCTTCGCTCGTTTGGGTTTCTGGCTTGGTCGGGGTTTCATGCCGCGGCCACCTCCTGCCGTTGAGCTCGCGGTTGCTGCTGCACCTGGGTTGCTTCTTCAGGTCCAGTGCGGTGCGCGCAGATGGATTTGAGCGTGGCGTGAATGTCTTGAGCTCCTGGCTCGGGCGCCTTCGCGTCCGGCTGGACTTTGAGCGCCACGTCATTCATCGAGAGAACGCCGCACAATTTTCCGGCGAAATCGATCACCGGAAGTCGCCGCACTTGTTTCTGCCGCATGATCTGGAGCGCTGCACTAACGTCGCTCTCGGGCGAACAAGAATAGACTTGTTCGGTCATCACCTCGCTCACAAGGATCGTCGCCGGATCACGCCGCCGGCATCCCGTAGCGATACAAATATCGCGGTCGGTTATCATCCCGACCACTTGCCCGCGGCCGTTAACGACCGGCAGTACTCCGCAATCCCGCATCCACATCAACATCGCCGCGGCCGCCAAATCGGTTTCCGGGGCGCAGGTCTTTACTTCTCTTGTCATCACCTCTCTTACCTTCATAATCCTTCTTTCTGCTGCGATTGAACGCGCTATCGACGCAACACGCTCCCCCGATCTTGCGAAGAACTGCGCGATTCTTGTCACCAACCCGGCTCGAAAATTTCGGCTCGCACCAGCGCCCCGCCCGGTCAGCTCCTGCCGAGCGGGTGGAGCTGTTTACGATCGTCCTGGTTAGGAACACTTTTTAGCAACTGCGGCGGTGATCTGTGGTGCCGACGGCTTAAACGGTGTCGTCAATGTAAAGACGGGGTGCGCGCAGATCGCCTTGAGCGTATTTTCAACGTCTAGGGCCGATAGCTCAGCTTTGCCGTCAGCTTGCGCTTTCAGCGCCACGTCGTTCAACGACAGGGTTCCAGCGAGTTTTCCATCATCCGCATTGATGATGGGCAATCGTCGCACTTGTCTCTGCTGCATGATCTTGAGCGCCTCATGGATGTCCGTGTCCGGCGATCAGCCGTAGACTTGTCCCGTGATTACTTCCTCCACGCGGATTGTTGCTGGATCACGGTGTTTGGCTTGCCGCTGCCATGCAAATATCACAGTGAGTAATCCTGCCGACAACCTTTCCGCCGTCGGCCAGGACAGGCAGAACGCCAAAACCGCCGTCCCACATCTGCATCGCCGCCATGGCCTTGATTGCTCAAGCACGCGCAAGATCTGAACAGACTCTCGCAAATCACGGCGAGCGGGGCGCTCGAGCGCGGCTCAATGTGAAACAAAGAAAGGAACAAAATATGAATACATTAATGAAATGGAATTCCTTCGGAGAGCTTGATGAGATGCAGAATAGGCTCGGGGGGCTTTTTGCGGGATTTCCTATTCGAATGGGGAATGGAGAGAACCTGAGGTTGGCCGATTGGTCGCCGCAGGTAGATATCACCGAGGACGAGCAGGAATATCTGGTCAAAACCGATTTGCCGGAGATCAAGAAGGATGACGTCAAAGTGATCGTCGAAAATGGGATTCTCTCGATCAGCGGCGAACGCAAAAGCGAAAAGGAAGAGAAGAAGAAAAGGTATCACCGCATCGAGCGTTCCTATGGCAGCTTCAAGCGCAGCTTCACCGTGCCCGAAAACGCCGATGGCACAAAGGTCTCCGCGGAGTTCAAAGCAGGAGTGCTGAAAGTACACCTGCCCAAGAGTGCCAGCGCGAAACCAAAAAAAGTGGAAGTAAAGGTGCAATAGGCAGGACCCGATTGCCAGCGCGCGGGACCGTACCGTGCGTTGGCGCGAGTCGAGAAAACTGCAAGAGTATCGTCCGGCCTTCACTAACCTTTCCGATGCCGACTAAAAAGTTGATGACGCATTCCCTCTTCAAGGCGCTTGCTCCAGATCAGGTTGAAGCGTTATCTGTTATTGCGACGCAGGTTCGATTCGGGCTTGGAGAATCTATCTTTCGCCAGCGAGAGGTTGCCGACGGTTTTTACCTGATCGACAAAGGGGTGGTTAGCCTGGAGTACGAACTCCCCGGTAAAAGAAAGGTCGAGATCCAAACGATCGGTCCCGGCGAACTGCTGGGATTGTCATGGCTCTTTGAGCCTTATCGGTGGCAATTCAGTGCGACTGCAATTAAGGGCGTAACCGCGAATTTCTTCCGCGCCGTGGACGTGCGCGAACAATGCGCTCGAGACCCGAAGCTGGGGTACAAGTTGATGGAAGAGGTCGCCAGGGTTTTAACCGAACGTCTCCAGGCGACGCGACACAAACTGCTGGTGTTTGTCGAGCGGGCGAGTGACAACGAAGATGCGCGACAGGTTTGTTAGCGCTTTCCCTTTCCGGTTGCGGGTGACAGATATTGAGCACAGCACATCTGACGAAAGCTTCCTTCGCGTGAATCCCCAAAGGAAGCTTGTTCTCGGTCTGGTTACGGGTTGCGCGGTGGCTTGGTTCATTGCAGCGGTCCACCCCGTAGACCGACAAGCATGGATGCTCGAAAATTTATTACTGATTGTTTTCGGCGCCATCCTCTCGCTAACGTATCGCCGACTCAAGTTTTCCAGCACCTCTCATGTATTCATCGCGCTCTTTGTTCTCCTTCACATCGTTGGCGCGCATTACACCTACACGCAGATGCCGCTCGGCCTGTGGGCGAAGGATTATTTCGGCTTGTCCCGCAATCATTACGACCGTGTTGCGCACGGTTCGTTTGGCCTCCTGCTGGCCCTTCCGCTCCGGGAATTGTTGCTGCGCTTCGGAGGAGTCCGTGGCGCATGGGGTTACTTGTTCCCACCTGCGTTAATCCTGGCCGCCAGCGGTCTTTTCGAAATCCTGGAAAGCATCGTCGCCGAATCCGTCGCTCCGGGGAAAGGAGTCAACTGGCTCGGGGGGCAAGGTGATGAATGGGACGCGCAAAACGATATGTTGGCCGCATTCGTGGGTGCCGTCATTATGATGAGCATCGTGGCGCTAACCGATCGAAAAAAGCGCGGCGATGAATGGTGAGCGCTCGCACTCCAGGGGTGACCGTTTCCTGCCGATTGTCGCAGGATGCTATGCAGTGCTCTGGATTGTGCTGGCCATCCGGCCGGTCGATCGCGGGGACTGGTTTCTGGAAAACCTGCTGGTCTTTGTCACCATCGGGCTGCTCACCCTTACCCTCCGCAGGTTCCGTTTTTCCAATTTCTCCTATGCGCTTCTCGCAGTCTTCCTCGCGCTCCATGCACTCGGCGCGCATTACACTTACGCTCAGGTGCCGGCTGGTTTCTGGCTCCGCGACCTTCTTCATCTGGAGCGAAACCACTTTGATCGCGTGATTCATTTTTGCTTCGGACTTCTTCTTCTTTATCCGGTCAGGGATCTCCTGACGCGCCACGTTGGCGCGCGGCCGAGTTGGGTGCCTTGGCTGGCTCTCGGGAGCATCATTGCCATGAGCAGCTTTTTCGAAATTCTTGAGGCGATTATTGCACAAGTTGTCCACCCAGATCTGGGTGCTGCTTACCTTGGCACCCAGGGCGACATCTGGGATGCCCAAAAGGACATGGTCGCGGCAGTCTTCGGCGCCATTATCGCGACTGTGCTGACTACGGGCCGTCGTGGACGTGTGAAAGGCCGGGATTAATCCGCAGGGGAGAGCATGTGGTAACCGCTTCGCTGCAGCATCGGCCCTTCGCTTTTCCCGCTCAAGAATTGAACCACTAGAGGTTCTTCTGATTGCCTGAGCTCTGCGGGTGTACCCTCCGCGATGATTTTCCCGCGGTGCAACATCGCCATTCGGGTCGCGATCCGAAACGCGCTATCCATCAGATGGGTGACGATTATGGATGTCACTTTCGATCTCTCGGTCAGGTTGATGATCAGCTCATCGATGACCGCACTGATCACCGGATCCAGCCCCGCGGTCGGTTCATCAAAAAGAATCAACTCCGGCTCCATGACCAGCGCTCGCGCGAGACCGACGCGTTTGCGCATGCCACCGCTCAATTCGAACGGCATCGTATTGCCTTCGCCAGCGAGCTCGACCAGCGCCAGTTTCTCGTCTACGATCTTATCGATTTCGGCGGGACTCTTGTCCGTCAATTCCTGGAGCGGCAACGCCAGGTTCTCGCGGACGTTACTGGAACTAAGGAGCGCCGCGTCCTGGTAGACCATCCCAATTCGGGTTCGAATCTGTTGCAGTTCACCCGCGCTCATTCTTGAAATCTCGTGTTGCTTGAAAAAAATCGATCCCTGCGTGGGCACGAGAATTCCGAGGATTAATCGCAGGATTGTTGTCTTGCCCATGCCGCTTTGTCCGATGATGACGAGCCGTTCCTGTGGATCGGCCACGAGCGATACGCCATCGAGGACCGTCTTTTCTGCAAACTGGAGCCGGACATCCCGCAGCTCCGTTACGTGTGGAGGCAGCGCCTTCACCTCGCGTCGCCGGAATGAGATTCACGAAATTTGTTCGCCTTCCGCCGTTCCGGCAGCGGGTGCACGGAAAGTTTGTGGTACTTTCGGGTCAGCTTCTCCGTTTCGACTTTACCTTGTTGCGGCCTGACGGGGGGACGAGGCGGAACAGTTGGCTTTTCCTGCAACGGTCTCTCGGTGGTTCGCGCGGTTTCCAGCGGGACAATCGGTGAATCCTCGAGTGCAGTTTTCATAAGCGAAAGATAATCGCAGGACTCCCGGCGTTCTTGGCGCGCATTGCCAAACAACGAGCGTTTCTTGGCGTCCGTTTATTATCGCTTGAAGGGACGGTGACACAAGTCCCCCAGGCGGCCCAACCGAATCACAAGTTTTGATGAGACTCTGACAAGGGTTGGCAAGCGAGGAGTGATCCTGTGGCGCACCCTGAATGGCAGAAAGCAGGCATCGATATGACAATGATGAATTCGAAGGCGGGAGGTTTATTCCGAAAGGCCCTATTGCAGTTGCTGATTGCGTTCAGCCTGGGGGGATGCGCCGCTCTTCAATCCGGTTCTCTGGACAGAGGTCTAAATCCGTCCGAAAAAATGATGTGGTCCACCTACGCGTTCGGAACCAAGCATGGCCTTGCGACCTGTTTCATCGTACTTCGCAGAGATTCGTCTGCCCCCGGTGGGACAGTGGCGGTCGTAGTGACTGCGGCTCACATCCTGTCCACAGCCCCGAAGGGACCCTTCTATCTCGCCGCGAGAATAGCCGAGGGCGGCGGCGATCCGCAGATCGTGCTCGTCGAGCTCCGCCCGCCCCAATCCTCAGGCCCTATCTTTGTGAAGCACCCGCTTTACGACATTGGAGCGTTCCAGATTCGGATTCCGCCGCACGTCGCTCATCTCATCACATTCCCGTCTTTTCTAAATGAAAATGCGATTGGGGCACAGCGCGACCGACCCCGGGCGGGGCAGGATGTCCTCTTTGTCGGATTCCCGAAAGTGTTGCCTGGCACAGCAGGCGGATTTCCGGTCCTGCGCGCAGGAAAAATCGCTTCGTATTCAGGGAACGGGAGCGGAAAGCAGCACGTATTTCTGATCAACACCGACGTTTATCCTGGTGACAGCGGAGGACCCGTGTTCGCGGCGCGCAGCGGCGGCAAGCCTCGATTGGTAGGCATGGTGACAGCCCGGGCCGGTCTTGATCCCAACGCTATCGTTCCGCTGGCCATCGCTCTCGATGCGACCGCGATCCACGAAACGCTTGAACTCGTGGCTGAGCGAGCCCGCCGAATTGATGGAGCTCGTTCATTGCCCCATGCCGCGGCGGAAAGCATTGCACAATTCACACCTGCCGCGCCTGGAGTCGGTTGTTGGGTAGTGCAAGCCGTCGGCGACGGCTCGCGTGACCTCACCAAAAAGGCACGTGCGATTAAGGCGAATCTTCCCCAGCCCTAATAAGTCGAGCCGGCCCGCGAAGACTACGCTGGCGAACCGAAACGGTGGTGCGCCTCAACCGTGTCGATTCCGAGCGCTGCGCAAAGATGACGTGTCGCCAGGATTCCAGCGGCGGTCTTGATCATTTTGTCGCTCTCGTTTTTTGGTAATTCCACGCCTTCATGATAGACGCCGCCAATTTGGAAGCCACGCTCAAGCAGTTCGGAGAGGAATTGCTCGCACGCCACAGGATCGTTGGTGAGATAGTGATGATTTTGCGTGTGCCCGTGGAACTTTATGCCGTATTCGATTTTGTATTTTGCGATCATAAGGGTGGTTTGCCTGCGGTTTGAAAACTCAGCACCACTACTTCAGTGCGGCGCGCGACGATGTGAGCAACCTCCACGTCGAAGCGGCCGACCTGGCCTGACTGCCGGTGGTCGTGGTGGGCCAGCATCCCGGAGAGTTCGTTCGTTTCGGCGACGGTAAAGAATGGGCCGCGAACGAACCGATTTATCCAGTCGGCCCCGCGATCGTCAGTGATGCAAAAGGTGATGGCTAGATCTTCATCTGATTCCTCCACCGTGATCACTGAATGCCGGTATCGGGTCCGAGTGGCCCATTCGCCTTCATAGAAAACGACGCACCGCTTATGGACTTCAGGGGGCTGCTTCCCGAGCGTCTCTTTGAAAAATGCGACCGAGTTATTAAAATTCAGCGGCAGCGATTGCGGGCGCTTCTCAGCCGCATGCACGCTTCCACTCCCCGAGGAAAGAGCGAGAGCGCAGACGAAGGCTGTCCCGAACGTCCGGACCCTGCTCTCAGCTCGAGTTTCGATTGTCATCAGCCTCTCCTTTCTCTCTCATCCAACGATTCCTCGACTAGAAATGCGCGCTGATCGTCGATGCCACAGGTAAATTCAGACGCGCTCCGCCGATGCAGGCAAACCGGTTTAGGGCCAGCCGTTTTGATCTTTTGTGGCAACCGTTTTCCGCTCTTCTTTGCGCGTCCACGAGGTGATCGACCGCGGCTCGAAACGGTAGGGCTCAGTTTTGCGGCGATCCCACTAAAGCAGGCGTTAAGGTTCAATTCCTTGTTACCCGTCGATGGAATCAAACATCCCCAGCGATCACAGGTTAGCGACCGCTGCGAAACATCATTCAGTGAGGAGCAAAGTTTTTGAATCGTAATTGGTTTTCCGAGACAGGCCGCGGCACCGTGTTTCATGGAGATCGGCTTCATATAAGTTTCTTCCAGCGCTGTGATCACGACGATCGGCGGTCTGTCCGCGCAGCCGCTGATCGCTTCAAGCAACGCCAGTCCGTGTGCGCCGGGATCGACATCAACAATCACGAGGTCGAGACGCTGCATTTGATCCCCCAGGATCTTAAACGCGTCGCGGCTCGTCTTCGCCACTAGCACGTCGCGACCGGTGCGAGTCGCCGCTTCCGACACGATGCGTTCGGAATCGCCATCGGCATCAACTAGAAGGACAGTGTTTTCTTTCATATCAAGAACGCCCTCGGCTTGGAATGATGATGACAGGGCATTCAGCGTAGCGAACCACATGTTCGGCCACGCTACCGAGCAAAGCGCGCTTGAATCCTGTTCGCCCATGCGTCGAGGTCACAACCAAATCAATCTCGGGCCGACTGCTTTCGCCACAAATTTCGTCGATGGTAGAACCGGTCCGGACTTCGGTCTCGCATGGAACTTCATGCAAGAAATTCATTCCCATGAGCTTGCTCATCTCTTCCCGAGCAGCGGTCTTTGCTGTTTCGATCAGGGGCGTAACGTCAGCGCCAACCCTGTCCACCCCCAAGACTTGGGTATAAGGGAAAACGACATGAAGCAGACGGAGGGTTGCGCCAGTGTTTTTTGCCAGACGCGCAGCATACTTTACTCCGGCAAGAGAACATTTAGAAAAATCCACCGGAACAAGAATCTTGCGCAGTTTGAGACCAGCCGTGTCGGCCCCGCCATTCAAAATAATTGATTGGTGCCTGGCGCCACGGAGGACCAGGACCGGGCATGGCGCGTAACGAACCACGCGTTCCGCCGTGCTTCCGAGAAGAATATGTTTCAGCCCGCTGTGGCCACGCGTTGGTAGAACGATTAGATCCGCTTCAATTTCGCGGGCCAGTTTGCAGATTTCCTCGAACGGCCGTCCTGAGACAACGTGGCAATTATCCGGCCATAACCGAACATCACGTTTGCGCTGAACTTCAGCCAACCGGTCTTGCATTAATGCAATCGTATCGGCGCAGTTGAGCATCAAATGTCCGGCGCCTGAAATAGCAGTCATCTCATCCACGGGCTGAACATGAACCAAATGGATGGTCGACCCGAATTCCTCTGCGAATGAAATCGTGTATTTCAGCGCCTGCATGGATGCACGCGAAAAATCCAGCGGCACAAGGATGGTTTTGATCTGCAACAATTGCCTGCGATCGGATGAAAATCGACTCTTGCGCGAAACAGAACGTGCTTGGCATTTCAGGGGTGGCTCGCCTTCTTCAATGATCGTTTTCATGGTGAAAAATTAATTCAGAGATGGGCGAGCCTCTCAGCGCGCTTTGCTAAAAACCGGGCGTTTCTTGGCTCTTTACCCGAGTGCCCTCTTCGTGCGTGCGTCCGATGGAACGACCAGCACGGGACACTCGGCATAGCGCACAACGTGCTCTGCGACGCTGCCAAGAAGCGCATGTTTCATTCCGGTTTGTCCGTGAGTGGAAGTGATAACAAGATCGACATCTGCGCGCTCGATCTCGGCGCAGATTTCCTGAATCGCATATCCGCTGCGGATTTCCGTTTCGCACTGCACTCCGCGCAAAAACTCCAGCTGCATGAGCGCTTCCATTTCCAACTGAGCGTTCATGCGCCGCGCTTCATCCAACCCGCCGGCAAGATTCGCGCTAATTCGGTCCACCACCACCGGATTGCGCGGGAACAGCGTATGGAATAAACGAAGTTTCGCATCAAATACCCTGGCAAAAAACGCGGCATACTTTAATCCGGCCAGTGAGCATTGGGAGAAATCCACCGGAACCAGCATCTTTCGCGGACTAAATTTGAATTGCGCCGTAGCTCCATTCCCGACGCTCGTTTTTCCTGGCCGACCTCGCTGTCGCGTCACCAATACCGGACAAGGCGCGAATTGGACGATGCGTTCAGCTGTGCTGCCCAAGACAACGCGCGCCAGCCCAGTGTGGCCACGTGTCGCGAGAACGATCAGGTCCGCAGCGAGTTCGCGCGCAAAGTCACACGCTTTCTGATATGCGCGGCCACTCAGGACGTGACAGTTTTCCGCTCGAATCAAGCCAGCCAGGTCGGCTTGCGCTTCGCTGCCCTGGCTGTGCACACGCATCCTCATCTCGGCGCTTTCGTGCAGCAGCTGCGACATAGCGTCGGCGGAAAACTCATGACCGTTCTCGTGGACGTACACGAGGTGTAGGTCAGCTTGAAACCGCTCCGCAATCGGGATCGCGTAATTAAGCGTCTGCATCGATGCTGCCGAAAGATCCAACGGTACAAGCACCGTTCTTATCTCCAGTCTCTGATCCAGGGCCGACGTCCTGGGAGAATCTTCAGCCGCGACTTTTTTTGGTTCTGCTCGCCCTGGCATACGCGGTTTGCCTTTCGCCAGCGATCAGCGCGAATGCACTTCGCGGAACTTGTTTGTCTTGCGCCGTTCCGGAAATCGATGCGCAGGCAATTTTCTGTAGCGTTTTGCCAGGACCTCGGCCTGGACGGCACCTTGTTTGCCATTCCTGTCGCTCTCAGTCTCCTGACGCAATTGTGGCTGCCACTCACGAGCGCCGGTCAGGTTGGCGGCCCTCACTTCCGGATGCGACGGCACGACGAGAATCGGCACACGCGATTGCCGCACAAGATGCTCCGCAATGCTGCCGATGAGAATATGTTTGAATCCGGTGAGGCCGTGCGTCGAAGTAATGATCAGATCGACATCCTTCGCCAGCGCAAAGTCGCTGATCTGCTCGACCGGCGTTCCGATCACCAACACGGTGTCAAACCTGACGCCGCCGAATTTCACGAGCCTGACAAATTTTCGCATTTGCTCCTGCGCGTCTTTCAGCGCGGCTCGCGCATACTGCGTGAGGTCGTAGCTCGCGTGGATATCCATTGGCCTCGAATAGCCGAGGTCCAAGACGTGGAGCACGGTGATTTTCGCAGCGAACTTTTGCGCAAACTGAATTGCGTATCGAAGGCCCTCTAGTGAACAGCGGGAGAAATCCGCCGGCACCAGAATCTTGTCGATCCTAAGCGCCGGCTCCGCGGGCAATGGATCCATCGGCAGCTGCGCGGCGGACTTTCGCCCTACGAGGACAGGACATGGACAGTGCTGAACAAGGCGTTCCGCCGTGCTTCCGAGAAAGAAACGCTTAGTTCCCCTGTAGGCACGCGTTGACACGACGAGTAGATCGGCCGGAATCTCGGCTGCCAGGCTGCAAATCACATCGAACACCGGCGCGCCCTTTCTTAAGTGCGTTTTATCGCCAGGCGACAAACCATATCTGCCCGCGAGGGTTTTTAGCTGTTGTGCGAGTTGTTTGCTGGTCTCTTCTCCAAATGATACCGGCAATTCACCCCACCCCACTGCCGGACCCATGAACCCGGCTGGGTGAGCCGGTTGATATACGTACGCAACATGGATCGCCGCGCCGAACCGTCGACCCAAACGCTTCGCTGTTTCGATTCCCTGAATTGACATTCTAGAGAAGTCGATTGGGACAAGGATATTTTTGATGTTCGCTTTTTTCATAGCCGAACCATGCGCCGACGCGGATGCGCTTCTTCAATCATCGGCTTCATGGCCAAACATTAATTCACGGATGGGCAAGCCTTCTCAGCGCGCTTTGCTAAAAACTGGGCGTTTTTTGGCCCTTACCGAAGTGCGGTCGTCGTCTGTGCGTGCGATTCGCGGAACTTGTTTGTCCTGCGCCGTTCGGGAACCGGATGCGCGACCAGCTTTCGATTTCTTTTCGTCAACCTCTCGGTTGAGATCCGCAACGCTTGGCTCTTTGCACGCTGATCCGTTGATTGTTGGTCGCGTCGAGTCCCACGGGTTAATCTCGCCGCTCTCACTTCCGGATGGGACGGCAGGACCAGCACCGGCCGGCGCGCGTGGCGTACAACCTGTTCCGCTACGCTGCCCATTAGCAGATGCTTGAAGCCAGTTCGCCCATGCGTGGCCGTGATGATCAGATCGACATTCTGTTGTTCAGTAAATGCGCAAATCTCCGAAACAGGCGACCCGACTTTGACGACGGTTTCGAACTTTACCGCCCGGAACTTCGCGCGTCTTACAAATTTTTGCATCTGATGTTCGGCGTCCTTACGCGCGGCTTCCATTAAGATGGAAAGATCGTACATGCCGTAGCCATCCGCGGTGAACGCGTAGCCAAAATGCACCGCGTGAAAAATGATCAACTTCGCGGCAACACGCTTGGCAAACTCGATCGCGTATTCGAGCGCCTGGAACGAAGATTGGGAAAAATCGACCGGAACAAGGATCGTATCAATGCTGCCGCTCGCTTTTCCGTTTGACGCAACTCGGCTCGGCCTTTTTTCTCGCTTTCGTGCGACCAACACTGGGCAAGGCGAATGCTGCACGATGCGTTCCGCGTGGCTGCCCGCAAAGAAGTGCGTCACACCAGTGTTGCCATGTGTTGAGGTGACGATCAAATCCGCATTGATCTGCCGCGCGACCTTACAGACTCCGTTGAATACCGGGGTGTCATTTCGGACGTAGCAGTTCGTGGTCGGTATTCCGTGCTTCTTTGCCAATGTCCTAAACTGATCCGCGATTCGCTCTGCGGTGTCTTCGCGGAACGTGACCATCGACATTGGAACAGGCGCGCCCGGTGCCATGAAACCGACGGGGTAGTAATATTCGTGGACGTGCACGAGATGAACGGCGGCACCAAAACGTTTAGCGAGCCGCTGGGCGGTTTCGATTGCCGGCCCGGACATCTTGGAGAAATCCACTGGGACGAGAATGTTTCTGATATCGGGCTTTTTCATGTGCCTAAATTGCAGCTAACCACCTCGTCTGACTCAGCGCCGCTTGTTAAAAGCGGCGCGTTTCTTGCGCGCAAACTCGACATCTTCACCGCGCTGTTTTTTGGCGCGCAATATTTGCGGTGAAAATGGCAATCATGGCTAATCGTTCTCATGGAATAAATCCGACGAACAAGCGCCAGGGTGACTCTCCCTGCTTTGCGAAGCACCGGCTGGGTTTTACGACCCTGGAAAATATTGTCGTCGGTGTCGCAATTCGACTGAGCTGGACTTATGTCCCGCAATTAACAGCCGTCTTGGCCGGATCTTTTGCCTGCCAAGCCGCACAGATTCGTTCGCGCCGTTCCGCGAGCCAATCGGCCACGGGACGATGCCGCACAACTGGAAGGCCATCGCCCTGGTACGCGTGCATTCCGCCGGCGACGATAACGATATTATCCAAACCTTGCCGTTCGAGATCACAGGCCTGGAGTTGCGCAAGTGCGCCGCTCTCGGAAACGAGATACAGCGGTTCAGTCAGCAGCAATTCGCGTGTGCAAACAAGTTTTTCGGCTGAAATCTCCGCCGAGGATTGCTTTTTGCTGCTCACATTTTGCGAAGAACGTGGGCAAATGCATCCCGCAGAACAAGTCGTTTGGGGTTTTAAACTAGGAAGGCCGCTCCTATTAATACCTCGCGTCTAGTGCCCGGATTTTGCGCTGATATTTTCTTTAACCTCGGCCATAACGCTTCCAATAAACTCATCGTCTATGCCGAAGGAGACCGCGCGAACGTAGCGGGTCAAAGTCCCGCCGAGTTTGAATCTACTGGTCGCCGCTCGTTCGCATCATTTCTGCAGCCCGCCGGTGTGGCAATCGGTGCACGAGAAATCGGCATACTCCGCATCGATGTGCATGAAATCGTGGCCTTTTGCATTTACCTGATCGAGTTTTTCGCCGCTGCCCTGCGCGAGAATGAGATGACATGACTTGCAGTCGCTTGCCTTGATTGACTTCTGGCCATCGGGCGAATTGTGCTTGCCGTCGTGGCAGCGGAAGCAGCCATCCCAGTTTTTGTGGCCGACGAAATCCGGGTGCGTGCGCCAATCAAGTTTCACTTCCGGGAAAAAGTTGTCTCGATAGATGGCCTGCGCCTCATGGATGACTGGGTCAGCCTGGGCAGGGTCGGGATAGGCTTCGTGTAAAGAGGCGGCGATACTCTGTAAAGCCTCTGGCTTGGTGGCGTAGGGCTTGACCAGCGCCGCCACGACTTTGGACTTAACCCAGGGCGTACTTGAGTCGATCCGCCCGGTTGACAGCGCAAGGTCAACCGCATCGTTAGGTGTGTGGATCTTGTGCGCTGGCCGACTGTGGCAATCCATGCAGTCCATTCTGCGGATGCGGAGTTTTGCCGGATCTCCCTTAAAGTCCGGCGTGCGGTACTCGGTGGTCACGCCATTCGGATGGGTCATCCTCACCCACGGAATCGAGAGGAGCCGGTCGTCCGTCGCGATGTATTCAATCTTGTTCGCGATATTCATGTGCCAATGAATTCCGTTCTCGGGGCCATTCGACGGGTCCCCGCCCCCAACGTTGAGCAAAAGACGCACGGTAAAGGGCGTGTTCTTCTCGTCAGATAGGAAATGGCGATAGGTGCGCTCGACGCTACCGGCATATTTGTTTGGCCAATGGCATTGCTCGCAAATTGCCTGCGCCGGGCGCGGGTTGGAAGCTGTGACGTGGATCGGGCGCTCGAAATCGTTTGCCACCGTGTGATAGAGCTGTTTCACGCCGTTGATTTTGGTCTTGAAATAAGCGGCCGCGCCGGGGCCGACATGGCATGCGACGCATTCCACCTTGGCGTGCGCCGCGTGCTGCGAAGCGACAAACTCCGGCTCCATTGGTAAATGACAGGTCCGGCCGCAGAAATGCACGGACTCGGTGTACTGGTACGTCTGGTAACTGCCCAGAGCAGTTAGAAACAGGAAGCCGACACTGCACGCGGCAAAAACAGCAAGGATCTTACGGTCACGGGGCCGCGACAAATCGATCTTGAGCACGAACGGGGCCGCGGCGCGCAAAGCCCGGCGTTCCGCACGCCGTTGAAGCAACACACCGATTGCGATAAGAACGACGCCGAGAATGAAGAACCCGGGCGCCGCGACGTAGGCGAGAATGCCGACGTATGGGTTGCGGTGACCAGCGAACTGATCGATCGCGACAAGGAGGAGAAAGGCGAAGAGCGCGCTGGTGCCAAGCACGATCCCGGCCCAGCTAAGCCAGTTACGAAAGAGGCGCTTAAAGGAGCGTGGCTTCGCCGAGTTATCACTCATCAGTTAAATTGTCCGCGCGTGGTTGAGACATCATCCTGATTACAGAGAGATGTTCACGGACGCAAGCCAACTCGGCTTCGCCGGGGGGCAGCATCGAGTCGGAGGAGAAACAATTTTCGCTGAGGCCAAAGACCGAGAGCCGCGAGATCGCGTCAATGTTTTCCGGACAAAGCGGGTCCGTTTCTGCCGTCGATCAAGGTTTATTTCTTTAATGATCGAACGTACGCGACCAGAGCCTTGACGTCGTCGTCGGAAAGCTTGTCTTTGAAAGGCTTCATCTTGTCCTTGCCGTTCTCGGTCACGCCATCCTTGATCACCTGAGCGGCTTTGGCGTCAGTGAACTCTGCCTGGACTTTGGCATCCCGGTAGTCTTTTGCGCCCGACTTTTTGCCCATTGTCGTATTCCCGCTGCCATCTTTTCCGTGGCACGAGGCGCAGTGCTGGCTCCAGTTCGCGGCGGCGTCCGCTGCTAAAGCGGCGCCCGCGCAGAGGATGATTGGTGCGATTAACAATGCTGTTTTCGTTTTGAGTTTCATTGGGTCAGTTTTTCCTTGGTTAAGAGTGCAGTGCTGCGGTCGCTTCACTGCCAAGTTGAAGTCGGTCGATCCTAATCGCAACCGGTTTCTCCGGACCCGCCAATCTCATCGGCCATCGCGCAGAGAGCTTGGTAATATTGGTCTTTCGAGATGCCGAGCGCGCTCGATCCAAAGATCTCTGCGTCTTCGGGCGAAGCGAACTCACCGTAATTCACGACCGCAACCTGGTAGAGCACGAGATAGGGCACCTGCTCCAGTTGCGCCCTGAAATGCGGATGAACGTGCATCGCAAATCCGTCTTCAGGCCATTCCCCCTTCGGAACAGGATAGGCAAACTCGCCTGGCTGTAACGGAGCTGCGTCAAAGACAATTTCGCAAGGATAACGACAGCACGTCCTGTCTTCGAGGACTCGGAGCAGCTGCTCCCATCCGATCCGAGGGCCGTACTTCTCGTAAATCTCCGCTCCCTTTACCGCGGCGTGTTCGGTCAGAGACTGTTTGGCGTCTTCCGCTGTGAGTTTGGTCGCCATCCCAAATTCAGGCCGCCGGAGCGACGTCGACCTCGGAAGAGGGGCCATGTCTTGCCGGCCCGGCTTCACCCGCCCGTGTCAATTTGCCCTGGAGAATCGGCACGGCCATCCGGAGAAAAACCGTGTAGCAAAGAAGGCCGAAAGCCCAGATGCCAAGACAAACCAGCGTTTCATTGAGCGACGGCGAATATTCCGCCATCTCACCGAGCGGTGTTGGAATGAACCCGGGCACAACGAGCCCCATTCCTTTTTCAATCCAGATTCCCACGATGCACAGGACGCAGGTGAGATTGAGCCACTTCAAGCTGCGGCTCACGGGCAAGAGGAGCAGTACCATCGCCGTCAGGTTGAAGGTGATGGCGGTCCAAATCCATGGAACCAGCGCGTGATAACCACGCAGCCCGAGGAAAAGGTATTTCGACGAAGCCACGTGCAGGCCGCCCGCATAGAATTCCGTGAACACCTCGCACGCGAGTAGAAATACGTTGATGATCATAGCGACCTGGACGATACCGCGCAGGGTCATGAGCGCGCGATCGGTGATCATGAGTCGTTCGCCCATCCTCGAGCGGATAATGCGGTGCATCTGCGGCGTTTTCATCAGCTTGCGCAACGACTCCACCGGCAAACACAAGACGCGCGCGGGTTCCTCCGCAATTGCTGTCGCGACCCGCGGCGTTCCCGCCAGAGCAGAAATCTCCCCGAACTGCTGGCCGGGTCCCACGCTCCGCGTCATCCGGAACCGCCCGCTCTCCTTTCGCTCGACTGCAACGAGTCCTTCCAAAACGAAGAAGGCAAAGGGGGTTGTTTCTCCTTGATACAACAATGCATGGCCGGCGGTGACATCCAGCACCGTTGCACCGGGCAAAATCTCCTGCAGAGTCTGCTCCGGAACCGACGAAAGCTGCGGGAGGTGCCGCCTGAGCTGCTCCAGATCGTCGAATGTTGCCGGACGTTGCCGCGTATCATCCGGCGCTGCGCTCTCCAGTCCGTGTGCCAACCCTTGGGGGAGAGGCCCGGATGTCACGCGGCGAACCACCTGCATAGCCAGAATGATCAGCGCCGGACCTGCCGTAAACGCGGAAGCGAGAAAGCGCGGACCGACAATCGCGGAGTTCCAAAAAGGCCGCCCGCCGAGGCCGACGTACAAGAATGCAGTGACAGTATGGATCGAAATTGCCCAGACGATGGCAATGAACACGAACGGAACGTAAAACCACTGCGCGGGCATCTTCCGCTGGTAACGGCAGTATAAAATGTAACCGCAAATATGGACGTTGAGCAACAGATACCCATTCAGCACGATCACGTCCCAGCTCAACATGGACGCCGGAAAGTTGAGCTGCCCAAGCCCTGGCAAAAGATGCCAGAAGCGGTCCGGTCGTCCCAGGTCCACAGTGACGAACGCAAGGCACATGATAATTGCAGCGACCGCCAGCAGTTCGCCGAAGATCACGAGGTCGTGCAGATCTTCGTTCTTGTAGACGTAAACGGGGATTACCATCATGACTGCGGCAGCGGCGACGCCCACAAGGAACGTGAAGTTCGCTATGTAAACGCCCCATGACACCTGGTCGCTCATCCCGGTGACGATGAGACCGTGCGCGAGTTGTTTCGCGTAGGCATTCAGACCGACGACGCAAAGAATCGAGAGGATGCCCATCCACGCGTAGTAGCGCCAGTCCCCCACCAAAGCGAGCTGGGCGGAGCGCCAGAGAAAAACGAAATAGTTCCGAATTGCCCTCCTCATACGTCGAAGTAGTAGAAGAACCGCGGCGAAGTTCCCAGTTCCTCCTTTAGCTGAATGAACACGCGCTTTGTGCGGAGGATGTAGGATACCTCGCTGTTCGGATCGAGAATGTTACCGAACTTCCGGGTGCCGGTGGGGCAGACTTCAACGCACGCCGGGTAACGACCCGCACGGGTGCGCTGGATGCAGAAATGACATTTCTCCATCACTCCCTGGCGGCGCGGCCGATTTCCAAGATAGGCCATGTCCGGATTGATTTGTTCCTTCGGAATGGAGGGCTTCGAAAAGTTGAAACGCCGGGCCCAGTAGGGGCAGGCCGCTTCACAGTAGCGGCAGCCGATGCACCAATCGTAGTCGATCACGGTTATGCCATCGGTTTCCTGCCAGGTGGCGTGGACCGGGCAAACCTTCACACACGGCGGGTTTTTGCACTGCTGGCATTGCACCGGCATGTAGAAGTGGTCCTTCTCAGGAACCATCGCCGGGTTGTAATCATGCTCGGCTTTGTCCATATCGAATGATCCATGGGGCATTTTTAGCACGCGGATGTACTGGATCTCCGGATTGCGGGACTGATTATTCTCGGCCACACAGGCATGCACACATTTCCGGCACCCGATGCAGCGTGTGAGGTTGAGACAGTAGACAAACTCGACCCCGTTCATCGGCTTGAGGTCGCGCACGTGCGGCCGAATGCCATATTCCCGCTCCACCTGGCCCTCGATACGCTTCAAGACCTTCGCCATGTCTTCCGGCGTCATTTCCTTGTAGTACTTTTGCATGAACTCCTCGAGCGAGGGAAAATCCTCGAGCTTGAGAAGCGGCGCCAGACCGGCGGCGATCGCTGTAAGACCGGCTGCAAACACGACCGATGTCCGCAGAAAACTTCGTCGGGTTACGCCGTCGTACTCCAGCGGGGTCCGTGTTCCGTCGGGAATCTGCTGTGACATATTAGTGTTCTCCCTCGACTTTTGCGCCTGCCGCTGGCGGCAATGGCCGAAGGGGATGCGGCGGTGGCGCGGGTTGTCTCCCGGGAAACTTGGGTGAGTGCGGGTTATGACACGAGACGCAGTCCTGCCGTGTGAAGGGACCCATTGCCCGGTTCCAATACCCGCTAGTTCTGCCGTGTACCCCGGCCTCCCAATCCCGGTATGTCGGGCCGTGACAACTGCCGCAAAGCTCCGTGCTTTCGGCAAATTTCAGCTCCCGGCCGTCTTTTGTCTGGAACAATTCAAGATTCGTCTCGTCGTGGCAGTTAAAGCAAAGATTGTTGCGATTATTCCGCCCGTGCCCCATGACGATGTCTGGATGTTCCTTCGGAACAACCAAGTTGTGGTTCTCGTCGAACGCCAGAGTCGGCGGTTTATCCTTCTCGTGACAGACGTAACATTCGAAATCGGACGTATCGGCCCCGGTGCGAACGAGCTCCGCGTACGACTTCCGCACGGTCGCGGTGCTCGTGACAGCCGGATCAACCGGTGGAATCGGTGACAATCGAGCCGTTCTGCCCCACAGGTTCAAAGCGAGTGCGCCGGCCAGGGCGAAGAAAACCAGGACCAGGACCGTGAGCACCAGCAAGCTTTTGCCGTCGTTTTTCATTCGATTTCCGCCAGCAGTTCGCTTTCGCTGACGGATAATGCCCATGCTGAATCCGCATCGCCATACAGGTAGCCAAGGAATAGGTGCTTACACATCGGTCAGAGATTGCTTACCGATTAAATAAGCAGCCGATGGTCGAATGGCTCGCCCTCTATTGCAAAAGGCTGTGCATTTCTTGCCGGCCGGGCTCCTGCGGCGAGCTGCCTGCTTACACCCGGGCGCCTGCCGCAGGAGCCACGCGACTCCGGCGGCCAAAAATTCACCAGACCTTGCGTCTGATTACTTCTTCAGCGTGCGCACGTATGCAACGAGCGCCTTGACTTCGTCGTCGGTCAGTTTCCCGCCGAACGCTTTCATTGTTGTCTTGCCGTTTTCCTTCACGCCTTCCTTGATCGATTGGGTGGCTTTGGCGTCAGTGAAGGCAGCCTGAACCTTCGGATCGGTTAGATCCTTTGCGTTCAATGTCTTTCCGATTTTTGTGTCGGCATGGCCGTCCTTTCCGTGGCACTGGGCGCAATTGGCATCCCAATTTGCTTTCGCGTCCGCGGCGCGGACCGACATGGCCGATGCGGCAAGGAGGCTGATGACGATGGAAACGATTGCTTTCATGGCTGGATTCCTTTCTGGAATTACTTTGGTGTTGTCTCTACTGCTAGCCCCGGGGGCACAAACTTCAAGTCGCGCGGCTGATCTTTTCGACGCAACGATCCGGCGGATGTTCGAAAACTTCGCCAGCGCTCGAGCGGCATAGCAGCTACGGCCATAAGCGCGAGCTGGCTGACAATGAATCCGACGAGCCATGGAAATGCTTTTTGCATGAAGCCATAGGAATGCAAGCCGACGCCGAGCATGTTCACACCGAACCAGGAGAAGCTCGTGACCACATTCCCGAAAATCGCCATGATCATGAGGCCGCGCTGACGAATGAACCCACCCCACCGCGCGTGCAGAATGATCGCGCACCAAAGCACGATCAGCACGGCGCCGTTTTCCTTCGGGTCCCATCCCCAGAATCGTCCCCACGATTGATCGGCCCAAATGCCGCCGAGCACGGTGCCGACGAAACTAAACAGCGTGGCAAAACAAACCACACCGTACGTCATGCGCGTGAGGCTGTCGGCCGTTTCCTTCTTCAGTGAGCGGGTGAAAACGCCGCGCACGATGTAAATGATCGCAAGCATCCCAGCCAGAAACATGGCAGCATAGCCGGTGGTGATCGCGACGACATGCGTAGCCAGCCAGATGTTGGTGTCGAGCACAGCTTGCAACATTTCCAAAGTGTCGCCGCTGCCCGCCAGATGATGCGCGATGATGAGCGTGATGAAGCCAATCGCGCCGGCGCAGGCCGCGCCAATTCCATCGCGGAAAATTCGCTCCAAAATCAGCGCGACAATGACCGCGCCCCAACCGATGAAGATGGCCGAGGAATAAAGATTCGTGACCGGCGGACGTTCCTGGAGATACATCCGCGAGACGAGACCAAATGTGTGAACGGCGAGCGCCAGGAGCAGTAGATAAAACGCGGAACGATTCAGCGGCCGGCTCCAGCCCAACCACGATCCGCACGCGAGCAGAAACGCCAGGACGTAGAGATCCATGCTGTGCATGAACGGATCGACCTGGTTGAAAAGAAATTCGAACGACGTGCGTTTCGCGGCGCCGGGTTGTTCCTTCGTCAGCGCGCTGGCGAGGTGATCGACCTCTTGACCAAAGAGCGCTCGATTGTTCGCACGGTAAGCGTCGCCGATCTGCGCATACATTCTTACGACCGAATCGATCCTTCCTGCGGCAATTGATTGGACGAGACTTTCGCCAATGGAATGCCATTGGTCTTGGGGCGCCGAAGCGGGCGGCGGAACGGCCAGGATATAAGCCATCTCCGCTAACTTTTGATAGCGCTGAATGAGTTCCGCGATGCTGTTGAGTTTCGCTTGATCGAAGTTTTCGCCAGCCTCGCGTTGTCGCGCCGCTCTCGCCGCGTCTGGCAACGAATTGTCGAAGGCCTCCAGTTCACCCACAAAATTCTCCGCGCCCTCCGGCTGGACGCTATTTTTCAAGCGCTGATAAAGAACGAGCGCGTTACGCAAATTGACGATCGCATTCTGATAGGCCGAGCGTTGCACCGACTGGAGCTTGTCGGATTGATCCCCCTGCTCGTCGATTGTTTTCAGGTGGGGCGCGAGGTCGCGGAAGGCGAAGCGGCGGTGGCGGCTGGGAAGGAAGCCGAAGACGGCAAGGATTTTTTTCGGCGTCGAGGTGTAGTTGATGCTAAGGTCGTCGTCGTTCTTGCCGAGCAGCGAGAGGAGCTCGGTGTTGTCGATCGCGAAGGTCGGGTAGGTGTCGGCTTTTTCCGGACGGAAGCAGACGTCGAGGAGCCACTCGGTCGGCGATGAGACGAACGGTTCGCTGATCTCCGGCGAGCTGACGCGCTCGCGGCCCTGGAGAATCAGGAGCGAATTGCGCGCAACCGTATCGAGAGGCTTGATCCGGCCGCCGACGAGCACCGGAATTTTTCCGAAGCTGGCGAGATCGACATCGCTGCTCGCGGTCTTTGGCGGCAGCCAGCCGGAGGCCAGCCAGAGTAGAGCGAAGACGAAGATAAGGGCGGGGAGGAAACGTTTCATGCTGGCGCAGTTCGTCTTCGCTTTGAAAATCCGACGAGATGGTAACCAAACTGCACGAGCAATCCGGCCGCTACAACAATGCAGGCGATGTAAGGCGCGATGAACGTCGGATTGTGCACCACCTGCAAGATCGTCGTTTGATCGTCCTTTTCAAAACCGGCTTGGTAAAACGTTTCACCGCGATAACGCAGCGGATGATTCATGTAGATCGAAACATCGCGATTCACCGAACGCTCGGGATCAATCAACGTCACACGGCTGGAAAAATCCTTGGGAATTTCGGTGCCGGGGTAGCGCTCGTGCGTGAACTTTTGCAGGGTGACGCTATACGGTTTGTAGTAGCGCGCCGGGCGCAATGCGATTTGCCACGTCCGCCCCGCGAAGGAAAATGTTTGCGGCGCCCCGAGCGCGTCCGAGACCAGCCAGGTACCAAGCGACGGCGCGGCTGTTCCGCTGACGAATTCGATCGGCACAATCTCGATCGCCACGCTCATGATGTCGCGATCATCCACGCCGGTGGCGCGCGGGGCCGCTTCCACCGCAATCTGCGCGCCGGGTCCCTGATTTGCGATCGGCCTGGCGGCACTTCCCGCTTCACTGAGCGTACGAAGGCGCGAGTTCTGGAAAAAATTCCGGACGATGATTTGGAATGGCAGACTTGCATGTTCGATCGTTCGGCTTCGTCGCAGAACCGCTTCGGGAATCGCGGTCACTTGATCCAATTCCGGGCCGGTCGTGTCGATGACGGCGAGTTCCATCAAGCGCGAGTCTTCCGAATAATTTCTGGTATCGCCTCCGCTCAAGCGCATATGGCTTTCCACCGCGAAGAGATCGGTGAACAAACCGCCGGCGAGCATAACGATGAGACCGGCGTGCGTAAGATGGATGCCGAGCTTGCGCCAGGCCCAATGGAAACGTTTGGCGTGCGCGGCGATCAGATTGATCAGCAAGACCGCGCCGATGAGGTGACCGCCGGGAAAAATTGGGACCTTGAAACCGCGACCCTCTGGCGGCCACCAGACGAACAAACTTTGAAAATAGCGTTGCTGCGCTTCGTGAATGCCAAGATGAACCTGGGCAATGGTGCCGGCAAAGATGAGCGCCATGGCCGCGGCGAGACAAACGATCGTCAGCTTCAACGACGTGATAAGATCGACAAATTTACGCAGCATCTTTGTTAGAATCGGACGGACTGGAGAAATTTCACGAACTTCGGTTTCTCCTGCTCCACCACAGTCTTAGGTCCAGTTAGCTTGAAAAACCAAGTCCGTCCATCGTGTCGCGTCCAACCAGCGAGGACGCGCGCGGTTGCACCGACCATGTCGACAGTGGAAAAGCTGATCTCGCCGGCCCGCACGGGAACGATCATCGAATTGAGAGAGCCCGCCTCCACAGCGGGTAGACCGATCTGTTGACGCCACCGATTGACGTTATCGGCGTCGCTACCGCCATCGCCGGCAAAGGTCACGACGGAAATGTCGGCCTTCTCACCGTTTGTTTCGGAGGTGAAACTCGCGTAGCGCATGGCCGACGCTGCCGCCGGCGACCATCCTTGCGGAACTTCCCATTTTATTTCCGGCTTGTCGGAATTCGCCGGCGGCAGTGCCGAGTCCGTGGTGGACGCAGTGGAATTCGCACCGCGAGACGAGCTCACCCATTTCAAGAAATTCTCCTTCTCCGCGCCAACGAGCACAGAATTGCCGCGCATCTTGAAGAACGCGATCCGGCCTTCGTCGGATGCGATGGCGCCGATAATGCGCCCATCTTTACTCGAGTCGCCGCTCTCAGGCTGTCCTGTCATGTCGACAATCGCGATATCGCCGCGAGCGGTCGGTAACTGTTGAATGGTGCCGGCCAGTTTGTCGGCAGTGATCGGCGGCTGGGCCAGCTGCGCCAACCAGCGATTGACGTTATCGAGAATGTTTCCCGCGGCAGGCCCGAGCGTGACGAACGAGACATCCGCGACCGCGCCGTTTTCGCCGTGCACAAGAAAACTGGCCTGCCGCATTTGCGAGAGCGGCTGCGGTTCCCAATTGGGCGGGACTGCCGCAGTTATCGTCGTGATTGGGGCGGATTCAGGCAGGGACGACGGAGAGGACGCATTCGTTGGCATCGCCGCGTCTGCGGAAGGCGTTGCATCGAAGGGCGCTTTGGCGATGCGGTAAACTTTGATCTGCTGGTCGCTTCTGTCGCAAGCGAACAGCAACATCGCGACGGCGCCAAAAGATATCGATGCAGTCCTTGATCCAACAACTCGCATCGAAATTCGCGGGAACTAGAAACGGAATTGCAGACTGGAAAAGACTGAGTGCGCTTCGTAGTTGTTGTGGCCGCCGGAAGTCTGGTCGGTGTAGTTAAAGTACCCGTATTGCACCTTTAAACGAACGTTCTTTGTAATTTGCCGGCTGATACTTGCCGACACGGAATGCTCGGTCGCGCCCATACCGTAAGGCACGGCGACGAGGGCGTTGTTATCGTAGTTGTTTGCTCGATAGTAGGAATATTCAGCGCGAAGATCGGTCTTTTGATCCAAGGCAAATCCAGCCGCTCCGCTCGCGGTCCAGTAATCGTTCTTGAAATCAAGGATCGTCACGCTGGTGTTTGGAATCAGGTTATAATCGGCCGGCGTGTCCGTCTGGTTTAAGACATAGGAGAAATTTCCTTGCAGATAAAGCCGGGCGGTTGGGTTCCAGGTAATGCTCTCGGTGATGATGTGATTGGTGATCACAGCCGTCTGTTCCGAATTAAGTATTGTCCCAGCAGGGGGAGTCGGGGGAGCCGGGATAGTACCCGTCTGTGTCGGTGATACGGCCCACTGGCCGTCGATCGTGCCGTGCACAAAGTCGTAACGCGTAACCAAAGCGAGCGT
>DASVJK010000086.1:0-6496 GCA_036385955.1 Chthoniobacterales bacterium
GTCTTAAATCCCTCCACCGTCCGCACGGGCGTGCTGTTCGTGGTTATTAATTCCTCGATCTGGGAGTTTTGCAACCGGGGAATCGCAACATCGACCAGGACGGCGTGGGAAACGCCCGCGTAAATTTCCAGGGCGCCGTGCTCCTTTAGAATGGTGGCGGCGGAGGTAATCGTGCCGGCGGTCTCGGTCAGGTCGTCCACCAGGAGGACATCGCAGCCTTCCACTTCGCCGATGACATAAAGCGCTTTCGTCTCGGTCGCGCTCTTCCGCTGCTTGGCCACGATCGCGAGATTAGCGCCGAGCGCCTGCGAATAGGCGGAGGCCATTTTCAATCCGCCCACGTCTGGGGAGACGACCACAGTCTTGCGAGTCAGGCGCGTTCGCACGTACTTGAGCAGAACCGGCATGGAATAGAGATGGTCCACCGGGATATCGAAAAATCCCTGCACCTGTTGTGCGTGCAAATCCATCGTGAGCACGCGGCTCACACCGGCGGCATAGAGAAGATTCGCCACCAGCTTCGCGGTGATCGGCACGCGCGGCTGATCTTTGCGATCCTGCCGCGCGTATCCGAAAAATGGGATGACGGCCGTGATGCGATCGGCGCTGGCGCGGCGCGCCGCATCCACCATGATGAGCAACTCCATCAGGTGCTGGTTGGTCGGCGGACACGTCGGTTGAATAATGAAAACGTCCCGGCCGCGAATGTTCTCCTCGATCTTGACGTAAGTTTCCCCGTCGGGGAACGAGCTGATGGTCGCGGCTCCCAGCGGCACGCCGATGCCGTCACAGATGCGTTGGGCCAGCTCGCGATTAGCGGAGCCGCTGAAGACCTTCATCTCGGGTTGGAGCGCGAACATAATTTCGAACGGGCGCTAACATTGGCGTGCCCTGCCTTCATTGGCAATCGCGAATGCCGAAGATGTAGAGGCGCTTGTGCCAAGCGCCTGACCAATTCAATAGGCGCTTGGCACAAGCGCCTCTACATTTTCCACGCTGCGCTTGCCAATCTTCGGAAGCTCCGCGATTTATTAACATCCCAGCCTGCACAACCCATGGAACCTGATCCCATTCGAGTCGAACGAGTCACCACCGACTCGAAGTTCTTCGCGCATACACGTTGGGACGCTGTGCCGGCGCTGGCGAGCCTGTTTCATCTCGCCTATTTTTTTGCGCTTTTCTTCCTTTACCCACGCGCGCCTTTGTGGGTGATGCTGATCCTCGGCTTCACCTACGCGTTGATGGTCAACGCGAACATCAACGGCATCGGACACAACTTCATCCACAATCCATTCTTTCGCTCCCCGCTCCTCAACCGTTTCTTCGGGATCGCGCAATCGGTCGCGTGTTGTTTTTCGCAAACGTACTACGACGCCGTCCACATGCAGCATCACAAGGGGAACAGCGACCGGAAAGACGAGCACGGTGACACAATTGACTGGCTTTCGATTTACAAACATGGCGGCCACGGTGAAGCGGAGAATCCGTGGAGCTACGTGTTCCTCGGTTTCTTCCGGGGTGATGTCGGCGCCATCCGCCGGGAACTGCGCAAGCGCGGCAACGGCGATCTTTTTTGGGGCAACATCGAACTGGCCGCATTCGCCACCACCTTGTTCGTCATGTTCCTTTTCAACTGGCGTTACATGCTTTTTTATTTCCTGCCGTTTTTCTATCTCGGCCACTGCTTCAGTTATTTGAACGGTTATTACCGGCATTATGGCGCGAATCCGGACAAACCGATGGCCTGGGGCGTGAGCAGTTACGGGAAGATCTACAATTGGCTCTTCTTCTACAATGGCTACCACGCCGAACACCATTTCCGCCCGAAGGTCCACTGGACGAAAATGGAAGGGTTCCATCGGCAGATTGCCGATTTACAGAAACAGGAAGGCGTCCGCGTTATCGGTCACGCACATATGCTCGGCTTTCTCGATCCGAACCTGCCAAAGCGTAAGCAAACGGCCACGCCTTCCGCGCAGGCCGTGACATAATTGGGTGGATCGAGCGCTCCGCCGCTCGATGCCAATAGTGGTGCGGCGAAGCCGCAGAGAATAAAACATCGCGCGCGGAGCGCACGATCCACCACTTCCGCCGGGAAGTCGCGGGCTTACGTCAGAAACGACGCTCGCAGCTTTTCCTTCTTCGTCTCCGCGTCTTCGTGCAAACGCCGAATGTCGATCGTCAGTTGCTTTTGGAGCAACTCGGCTTCTTCAGCCTTTCCCGCGCTCTGCGCCTTGCTGATCTCGTCTTTGAGAAACAGCTCCTTCTCCGCGATGCGAGCTTTGAAAGTGGAATCGATTTCCGCGATCTGCTGCTTTTGCTCGTCTGTGAGTGCAACGGTCGGCGCCTTTTTCTCCAGGCGTTCCATCGCCAATTCGTAAGCCGATTTCATCGTCAAATTCAGTCTAACGCATCTGTTCAAAGAAGCGAGGCAAACGGACCTGTTCCGCTGTAGCGAAGCGAAGGCGGATTGCGGTTGCGAAATCAAACCCTAAGTTACCGTTCCAATGTCCTCCAGGATCCGTCTGCTCAGTACCGATTTCGACGGCACGCTGGTCGCGCACGGCAGTGATCCCGTGCTCGATCGCGGCTGCATGGAATATATCGAGAAGCTGCAAGAGAACGGCGTCATCTGGGCGATTAATACCGGCCGGTCCGTGGATCTGCTCGAATCGGGCCTGACCGATTTCGAATTCCCGATCCATCCCGATTTCATCCTCACGAGCGAGCGCGATGTTTTTCGCCCCTCTTCCAACGGCGGAAAATGGGAACCATACGGAGACTGGAATGAGCGTGTTGCGCGAGACCACGCCGAGCTTTTTCATTCGGCGCAATCGGTCCTGGCGGAAGTCGTCGATTTTGTGAACCAGAAAACCAAAGCACGGTTGCTCTATCACACGGCCGGCTTGGAAGGGCTGGTCGCCGAGAGCGAAGAAGAGCTGGATCGCGTCACAAAATTCATCGATCAAGCCCGGGAGAAGCAGCCGAAATTTCATTACCAGCGCAACACCGTTTATCTTCGGTTTTGTCACTCCGATTATCACAAAGGCACGGCTCTCGCCGAATTATCCCGCTTGCTTGAGATACCGCGGGAAGAAATTTTTGCCGCGGGCGATCACCATAACGATGTCTCGATGCTCGACGGCCGGTTCGCGCAGCATCCCGCCTGCCCGGCGAACGCGATTCCGGAGGTGAAGGAAGCGGTTCGTTCCGCGGGCGGATACGTCGCGTCGAAGGAATGCGGCGCCGGCGTGCACGAAGCGCTGCGCCATTTCTTTAAATTGTAGGGCGTCTGTGTCAGACGCCTTGTCGATATCGCGTCGCTCGTGGCGTCTGACACAGACGCCCTACAAGATTTGCGCGCCTAGGGCGAGCCGCGGCTCTTCCGCCAGTATCTCATCGAGGGCGGGCCATTGCACGGCGCTATCCATGTCCCGGAAGGCATGCAGATAAACGGCCACGGTTTCCGCCGGATATTTCTTCAGAAGCTGCGAAACCGCGGCTGCGATTTTTTCCTTCGGCGGCGCGGGGGGAAGGTCTTCCACCGTCCCGTCGTCTTCGTGTTTAATCTCCATCCCGTCGAGAAAATCGCAAAGCATCTGTTTGTTCGCGCCGAGCAACCACGCTTGCAGGAGATGGCTCGCGAGCGCATCGCTCACAGTGCGACCGAGCGCGGTTTGCATCCAGGGGAAGCGCTCGGACGGCGGTTTCCGCTCGATGAAAACTCCTCGGAGATTCCGCTGGTTCGCGAGACCCTGGATCGCTGCCTTGTAAACCGGTTTTTGTTCCGTCTGCAGAAAAGTGAAAATCTGCGCAGCGAGCGCGGGCGACATCCGTTGAAACATTTCGTGCGATCTCATCCTTCGGCGCACACGATGACAGCTTCCGCGCTTTCGTCCACCGAGCGCTCCGCGGTCAAGTCCCAAAGACCTTCGCCACAGATTAACACGGATGAAACACAGATTCGGAATTTGCCAGACGAATCGTGCTGATTGATTTCTGCATCTGTGTCAATCCGTGTTCATCTGTGGCTGCCATTTGCTGTCGCAAGCGCGATCGGCTTGTCGGCTTCAATCTTTCCCGCAAATCGATTCGTCATGTAAGTGAGGAGCAGCACCCAAAAAGTGAGCGCTATGCTGAAGAGCGGGAACTGCAACGGGAAGGGCAGCGAATAAATGATGGCCATGAGCGGTGCCCAAACCGCCCAGGTGGCGAGCAACGTCGGGACGATCTTGTCGCGATAATGATCCCAGGTCAGCGCGCGGCGGACCGATTTCCACGAGAAGCCTTCGTTCTTCCATTCGTAGACAAGCACTTCGCTCGGCGCCGCGAAGAAAGGATTGTAGCCGAGCTGGTCGACGAGAATTTTCGCGGTAACAACGGGGATGGTCACCACATCGCCAAACCAGACTGCGTTCCAGCGATACATCAGGTCAACGAGGATTCCGTCGACGGCCCACGTCGGAATGGTGAAGGCAAGGTTGCGAAGGTTTTGAGCGCGCGGGCGGCCTCGCTGGAAAAAGACGATTACGAACAGCTCGGGCACGATCGCGCCAGCAAGAATCGCGGCGATAACGACGAAGACGAGGCCGTGCTCTTCTTTGTAATGCGCCAGGCGATTGAGAAAATCCGCGCACGCGGGACTCAAGTAATACGAAATCAGGATCACCAACATCGCGCCTTGCAGGATGAAGGCCGGGACGGCGTTCGCCCTGGCTGCCTCCCAGCCAATCGCGAGCGAAGTGCGGTCTTTCTGGCGCGAGGCGATCACCATCGCGGCAAACTGGCGCGTGGAGACACGGGAGCAAGGTCAATCTTACTTGTCATCCCGAGTCGCGCAGACAACGAGGGACCTCGCAGTCGGAGGAGTAACCTCCCGAGAATTGTGTGACGCAATTTGCAAGTGGGAGGTTCCTCGGCGCGCTTCGCCAGCCTCGGGATGACAAGCATGCGTTGACGCTTTGAATGAGTTGTCCGTCTGACGTAACTTCCGTCGTGGAAAACGCGGGCAAACCATCGATCCAGTCTCTTCTTCTCGAAGAGTTCGCGGCTTATCTGGCCACGCAGAACCAACGCCCCTACCGCGCGAAACAAATCGCGGACTGGATCTACGAGAAGCGAGTCAACTCGTTCGAAGAGATGACCGATCTTCCGCAAGATCTCCGCAATCGCCTCGCGGAGGAGTTTGCTTTCGGCGGCGTCGAAACAGTCCGGGTTCTCGGCTCGGAAGATACCACGCGAAAATTCCTCTTCCGCTTACGGGACGGAGCCCTGATCGAGTCCGTGTTCATTCCCGCCTCGCCTTCACTCTACGGCGCGACCTCGGATCGACGCACCATTTGCGTCTCCACGCAGGTCGGCTGCGCTTATGGCTGCAAGTTTTGCGCGAGCGGCCTCGATGGATTTTCTCGCAATCTCGATGCCGGCGAGATCGTGCAACAACTGCTCGCGGTGGAAAAGGCGAGCGGCGAAAGGATCGACAACGTCGTCTTCATGGGCATGGGCGAGCCGCTGGCGAACCTCGATAACGTTGTCCGCGCCATCCGAATCATCAACGCGCCCTGGGGTCTCGAGATTGGCGCGCGCCACATCACGGTTTCGACCTGCGGACTCGCGCCGCAAATTAGAAAGCTGGCCGACGAACCATTGCAAAGCCGGCTCGCGATCTCGCTCCACGGCGCGACCGACCTGGTGCGAAACAAGATCATGCCGGTGAACCGCAAGTATGACCTAACGAGTTTGCTCAGCGCCTGCGATTATTACAAGAGCCGCAAAAAGCAACGCATCTACTTCGAATACATTCTGATCGCGGGAGTCAACGATGCCGAAGAGCAGGCGCACTTGCTCGCGGGTCACGCGCGAAGGTTGGGCGCCAAAGTGAATCTGATTCCATACAACACGGTGGAAGGCCTCGAATGGTCGCGCCCATCGCGCGCGCGGCAGGAACGGTTCCTATCCATCCTCCGCGAACATGGGACCGTGGCAACACTGCGCCGCGAAAAGGGCCACGACATCGAGGCCGCTTGCGGACAGTTGCGGTTGCAGGCCAAGCGGTCCGAACTGCCAACAACCATTGCTGTCTAAGGCCTCGCAGAATTTCCGGTCAGATGGCTGGCGATTCAGTAGCCACAGATGAACACGGATTTACACGGATGGCTTTTCTTTATCCGTGCCCTCCGCGGTTGGGATCTGGGCGATTCTGCTTGGCTTGCGCCGTCGCGATCCCTATGCAAAGGCTTGTTCTGGGGGGGAACAAAACGATTGGGCGCCGCGAGCCATCGGTTCCGGTGCCCAATTTGTTTTCCCCGCATCACATGTGGCGCGTCACATTCCATACAGCCGGAGCCGCAGCCCGAGGCAGGAATCGGGTCCAATACAAAGTGGAACTAGAGAAACGAGAAGTCTTGCTCCTCGCGCGGGCAGAGCCAGATTGACTGATCATTGAGGACCATCAGCAACATCATCGATCTCATTCTTGGCCGATCCTTCGAAATTG
>DASVJK010000087.1:0-30120 GCA_036385955.1 Chthoniobacterales bacterium
CAGCTTTGCGTGGCTGCGGAGAAAATGCGCGACTCGTTCAAGCCCGCCCCGCCGAAGAAGCCCGATACGGGCGCGCCAGCACCGAGTCCCGCCAAGGCAGTGACGGCGGGTTCCGCGGTGATGGCTTCGACGAAAGGCGAGCTAAGCACTCCGGTCGCTCGCGCGAAATCAGTGGCAAAAACCGTAGAGGTCGCTCCCGAACCGGCGATTCGTTCCGCTGCAAATGCCGCGGCATCATCAGTACCGGCGAAACCTGCCGAAACGATCGGCACTCCGACGGCGCGAGTGCAAAGCGAACCGCCGGGCGCGTCAGTTCCACGCGCATCGGTCCCGGCGGGCGACGAACCTGCGCCGGATCCACCGGCTGTCTCAGCCAGTGTGCCGGTGGCTGCTGCTCTGGAAAAATCGGCAACGACTTCGCCGACGCCTGCGCCAAAACCCGCCGAGCCAGCGGACCCGAAACCAACCGCTCCGGCCGCCGCAAAGCCTGCGGCTCCTGCAAAACCCGCGGGCGCGCCGGCGAAACCTGCGCCCCCGCCCGACTCAGAATCAGAGGTAGCGCTGGTCGAATTCATCGATCGCCAGATTCTCCCCTACCTCCAGGCGCGACGCGGCGAGAGATACCATTTGGGCAATGCGCGTTTCTCGGACGACACGTTCCGATTCGTTAAACTGCGCGTGGCGGAAACCTACCGCAGTCGGGTCGAGGAAATCCAGGGCTGGTGCGACGAGCGGCGCATGCTCGATTTACAGACGCGTCTCCATCATTGGCTCTACGCCTGGCTTTTCATTCATGTGCCGTTTTCGTTTTTGCTGCTGATGCTCACGGTCTGGCACGCTTACGTGACCCTCTTTTATTACTAAGCGCGGATCATGGCCATGCCCGGACGCACCCAAAAACAGATCGCCGAGCGCTACAAAGGCAATCTCGGTTATTACAAGAGGAAGCATCCTTGGCGCGTGGCGCGCTGGTGCGCCAACCTCCTCGCCATTGCCGGAGGCATCGCGAGCATCATCCTTTTTCAGAAACGCGGGAACGAAGAATTTTTCAGCTCGGGAAAAATTTCTAGCAGTCACGCGGCGTTCGCACAGAATTGCGGGAAGTGTCACGACAAGTCCGCGACGCTTGGCGATCGCCTCACGCTGGTAAAGTTTAGGAGCGTGGTGAACGACCGGTTCCATCGCGGAATCAATTTCACGTCCATCGATCGCAAATGCGAACAATGCCATAAGCAGCACACGCTGCACGAACCGAACGTGGTCGAAGATCGTTCCTGCTCCATATGCCATCAGGAACACCTCGGACCGGGACGGATGAAACAGGTCGCTGATTTGCATTGCGCTGCCTGTCACAACGACCGCGGAATCATGGAAGCGTCCGCGCAAAAAGGGACGCAGCTTCCGCCGGCCGCGTTTCATCTGCGACCGCATCCGGCCCAACAGGTCGTCTTCGAAATGCCACGGCCGCCGCGCGGTTACACACAGGTCCTTTCTTCTTTCGCCGGCGATCATCCGGAGTTTCAGCTTGTGCGCGAGAAGGCGCGCGATCCCGATGTGCTCCGCTTCAATCATCAACGCCATTTCGCGATGGACATCCCGCCGGTGGCGAAGGACCGGAAGCTCGATTGCAATTACTGTCACAAGCCGGATCCCGAGGGCCGTTTCTATCAGCGGATCAGCTTCGCGGCGAACTGCCAGGCCTGCCATGCGTTGCTCTTCGACAAGAACAATCCGCAGCTCCACATCCCCCATGGTGACGTGAATCTGGTGCGGATTTTTTTGCGCACCTTGCCAGCGCAATACGGAGACTACGCGCGGCTAAAACAAGGGAAGACACGCGACAGCGACATCCAAAACTTCGTGGCGCAACAAATCAGGCAACTACGGGAGCAATTTCGCACCGGCGAAGAATTGGAGCGCGCGGTGTTTTTCGCGACCGATCCTTACAAACCGCAGCGGCAAATGGCGGCTCAGGTTCGCGCGAACTTTGCGGGCTGCGCTTTCTGTCATGACGTAAAACCGGTTGTGAACGCGGCCCCGGCAATCACGAAGCCGGTTCTGGTCGATCGATGGATGCCGCAGGCGCGCTTCAACCACGCGAAACATCAAATGGATCCGATCACGCAAGAAAGGTTGGATTGCAATAAGTGTCATCGAGCGCTGGTCAGTCGCGAGACATCGGATGTGCTTATGCCGGCCAAGGCGGATTGTGTGACGTGCCACAGTCCGAAGGGGAAGGTCGTGTCTGAATGCAGCACGTGCCATGGCTATCACACGCCGCCGCAGGTGGCCGCGACCAATGTGCACGCGGATGCGCGTGGCTCGTTCAAGCAGATGTTGTTAGGCAGCAATCGCTGATGACTGAGCCGCGCAGAGGTGCAGTTGGTGGATCGCGCGCTCCGTCGCGCGATGTTTAATAATCCCGGCGTCGCCGGCACTCTTGCCATCGAGCGTGGAGCGCTCGATCCACCTACGCTGCATTGCGGGCGGCTGGTTTTTTCCGAGGTGTCAAACGTTCGATTGCACTCCGGAGCCGTTCCCAATCCACCGGCTTGGTCAAATGCTCCGCGAACCCAGCGGCAGCGCTCGCTGCCACGTCGTCGTCCGTCCCGAAGCCGCTCAACGCGATGCCGGTCAAACCTTGCGTCTCGTGCAGGCCTCGCATCAAATCGAGCCCGCTCCCGTCCGGCAAACCGACGTCGCTGATGACAAGGTCGAAGCGCCGGCTATTCGCAAGCTCACGCGCCTTGACGAGGTTGTCGGCATGACTCACGTCGAAGCCGGCGTTTTGCAAAATCCGGCCCAGAACACGTGCGGTGTCCTTGTGATCTTCGACGAGGAGAATCTGGAGGCGTTGGCCCGCGGCCGGTTCGCTTTCCAAGAATAGGACCGGACCCTCCAGCAACGAGGTTTCCATCGCGTTCAGTGTCACGACAAACGTGGTGCCTTGTCCGGGACCAGCGCTCCGTGCGCTGATGGTGCCGTGATGGAGATCGACCACGCACTTCGAAACCGCGAGTCCAAGCCCGAGCCCGCCATACTTGCTTGTGACGATGCGCCCGCCCTGCTCGAAAGCGTCGAAGATTCGTGGCATCAAGTCCGGATCGATCCCAATGCCGTTGTCGGTGATCTCGATCACGATCTGATGGGCGTCGTTGTTCTTCGTGGACAGATCAAGGCGGCCTCCCTCCGGCGTGAATTTCGCGGCGTTCTTGACCAGATTCCAAAACACCTGTTGCAAGCGCGCGGGATCGGCCCAGCAATGATGTTCCCGCGCTTCGAAGCGCCGCGTCACGGTGATGTTTTTTCCGTAGAGATCGCCCGCGGAAATACTGAGGGCGCGATCGATCGTGCTGTGGACGTCCACAGCGTCGCTGTGCAATTCGAGTTTGCCATGAGCGATCCGGGTGAGATCGAGGAGATCGTCGATGAGCAGCGCCTCGAGCTCGACGTTGCGCTGCAGCACCTCCAGATCGCGGCGGAGATCATCGGTGAGATTCGGACCACGGCGCAGCGACGCGATCGTCATCAGCACGGGAGTAAGCGGTGTGCGCAGCTCGTGCGAGAGCATGGCGAGAAATTGGTCCTTCGCCTGGTTGGCCTCTTCTGCCTCGTTCTTTGCGCGCTGCAAGAGAATTTCGGCATTCTTTGAGTCGGTGATGTCGAGCATCGTCCCGATGAATCGCGTCACTTCGCCGGACGGGTCGAGAACGGCGCGGCCGCGCTGGGCTACCCACCGTTCATTGCCGTCCTGTATTCCAATCGTGCGGTATTCGATATCGAAGCGGCCGGTGCCTCCAGGCTGGCGCACCCGCTGGATCGTTTCGTGCACAATGTGGCGATCGTCCGGATGCACGCCCACGAGATAAGTCTCGTAAGTCATTTTCGCTTCCGGCGGAACCCCGAACAATTCCTTGCTGCGATCGGATAATTGTAGCTCCCCAGTCTTTGGAAAAAAATCAAAGGTTCCAATGTCGGTCGCTTCGGTGGCGAGGCGAAGGCGGTCCTGGCTCTCTTTTAGTTTCGCCTCGCGCTCCTGTGACAACTCCTCCTGCTTTTTTCGTTCCGTAATGTCGCCCCGGAAAATAATGATCCCCTCTTTCGTCGGATAAATTCGAACGTCCAGCCAGCGGTCCCACGGAGCATGGAAGAACTCGCCGTGGCTTGGCTCGCCTGTCCTCATAACGTGCTGGCAGCGATCGTAAAATTCAGTGCCCACGGCATCGGGAAAAATATCCCAAATCACGCGTCCGATCATTTTGTTTGCCGGCAGTCCGGCAAAGGCCGCGACCTTCTCGTTCGCGTGCGTGTAACGCCACTTGCGATCCAGCGCGGAGAAGGCGTCGCTGATGCTGGCGAGAACGGTCTCGCGTTCTTCGATCAAATCGCGCACTGCAAACTGGTGGCGGCGAGCGCGCAATGCCGCCTGGACCGCGCTGACCAGCGTGAGATCGCGCAGGGGGCGCGCGACGAACGTCACATTCGCGTTCGGGCCGAATAAATCCAGAATGTGATGGTGCGCATGATCCGCCTCGTTCCCACTTGTCAGAACGAGCAGCGGCAGATCGGACCAAGGTGGTTGCGCGCGCAGGGTCATTAGGAACTGCGAAAGCTGCGCGCCGATGAGCGCTTCTTCGGCGAGCAGCACGGCACCCGTCTCATCGCTGACATGCTTGTCGAGCTGATCGGGCTGCTCGCAGATTTCGGTGCGAACGCCCGCCCGCGTCAGCGCCTTCGTGGCGAGGGCCTTCTCCCGGCCTTTCGGCATGAAAATGAGGACGGGCATGCCAGATTTCTCAGCCGCCATCATCGTGGCGGCAGGATCGCTTCCTTGTTTGCCCAACGGCCTGTGGCGGCGGCGTGCCGGTGACGTTGTCCGGGCAATGCGTGCACGGCGGGTCGCGGATGCCGGAACCGCAGCTCGCGCTTTCCGGCCCGCCTTTTTCTTCATTAGCGCCGAAGATAGCGGGACGGCTTTGGAAGGCACGATTATTTTACGTGCGAGAAGTACCTTGTTCGGTTGAAGCGAGAGACGATCCCATCAACTTTGCCCAATGCCTCAAGGACTCGAAATAAATCTCGTCGTTCCTGATCTCTGGCAACAGGAAGCGGTCCGCGCGCTCCGCGATGGGAAGGACGTTGTCGTTCAGGCGCCGACCGGTTCGGGCAAGACCTTCATCTTCGAGCTGCTCTACCCATCTCTCAAAGGGCAGGCGATTTTTACCGTCCCGACGCGCGCGCTCGCGAATGACAAGCTCGCGGAATGGCGCGCGCGCGGTTGGGATGTGGGCATCGCGACGGGCGATCTCGCGCTGAATCTCGGTGCGAAGGTTCTGGTGGCGACATTGGAAACGCAGCGCGCCCGCTTCCTGCGGCGAGACGGTCCGCGGCTCCTGGTTGTCGACGAATATCAAATGATCGCCGATCCGGTTCGGGGCGTGCATTATGAGTTGGCGCTCGCTCTAGCGCCGTCTGAAACGCAACTCCTGCTCCTCAGCGGCAGCGTGCAAAATCCGCAGGACGTCGTCGCGTGGTTTCAGCGCATCGACCGCGACCCGGTGCTGATCTCGCACAACGAGCGGCCCGTTCCTCTCGAGGAAATAGATCTGCGTGTGCTGCCGGAATCGCAATTCGTGCAGACGAAAAGTTTCTGGCCCCGCATGATCGGGAAAGCGCTTCGCGCGGACCTGGCGCCCGTGCTGGTTTTCGCGCCACGCCGCAACGCCAGCGAGGAGATGGCGCAAGCCATCTCCTCAGCGATCTCGCTGCGCGATGTGTTGTCGCTTTCGCCGGAACAGGAAGCGCTCGCTGGCAAGCGGTTGTCGAAGCTTTTGCGCAACCGCGTGGCTTATCATCACAGCGGACTGAGCTACGCCGTCCGCGCTGGCTTGATCGAGCCTCTCGCGAAGGCCGGCCAGCTGAACGTCGTCGTCGCGACGATGGGCCTCGCCGCCGGCATCAATTTCTCCATGCGCTCGGTTCTCATCACCGACACGCGTTACATGGCTGGAAATTTCGAGCGGCATGTCCAGCCCGACGAGCTCTTGCAAATGTTCGGCCGCGCCGGCCGCCGCGGGCTGGATGAAATCGGTTATGTTCTGATGCTGCCGGAAATTCCGCGTCTTGGCGATGCCCGCGCGCGTCAACTGAAACGCGCAACGCAAGTGGATTGGCCGAGCCTTATCAGTGTCATGCGTGGCGCAGCTGATCGCGGCGAACCGCCCTTTGCCGCCGCGGTCGAATTGAGTCGGTCTCTTTTCAGCACGCAACGTGTGCCGATCGGTGCCGAGCATTCACTTTGCACGGGGGAAAAACCATGTGGCCTTTGGATCGACGCCGAACGGGCCCGCTTCGTCCGGCGACCTACCATCGAAATGCTCAACTCGGCGAACGAATGGGAGGCGAAGCCGCCGCTGCCGCAAGACGTCTCGTTAGGCCAATTGCGCGTTCGCGAAAATGACGTTTGGGTGCCTGCGCTGACTCTGCCGCGCATGCTCGACGGTCGCGGCTTCGGTAATCTCTGCAAACTGCGCGACAAAGGAATTTACGGTCGCGAAATCCCGCTCGCGACCGTTGTGACGGATGACGGAATCATGCCGGTTAAATGGCTGAGAAAGAAACTCTCTTCTGTAGCGGCGGTCTGTGACCGCCGAACCGTTTCTAGTTCCGGCGAATCCGGCGGTCATAGACCGCCGATACAGCACCTGTCGAAAGCGCGCTTCGACGAGTACGTCATTCCCTTGATCCCCGAAGTCACCGGCGGTGAAATCGCCGGGATCGTAACCCGCAACGAAACGATCTACGCGCGCATTGATTTTTCCGCGTTGCGAATGTCCGCAGTCGTTGATTCGCGCGGTTGCGCGCTGCTCGAACCGCCCGAGCGCGATGCGATCCCGATGGTCTGCCGCGCTTGCGCCCAATTGCAGCACGATCTTACAACAGTCATCACGAATTCGCCCGCCTACGCCTGGCGACAACTTGGTCTCGTTGCTGAAAATGGAACGCCGAGTCGGCGCGGCATTGTTTTCTCTTTCTTCCAAGCCGGCGAAGGTCTGGCCATCGCTGCTGCGCTCGAAGACGAAACGTATCCGATCGACGAACTCATTTTCGATCTGGCGAATATCCGCGCGGGCCCTCGTTTCGCTGGTGAAGACGCTCCGCTCGGTGGCCGGCTTGGGATCCTTTGCCAGCGGATTTACGGCCGCGGCGATCATCCCGGCTATCTGGAGATGGGAGTACCCGTCCACTACGGCTCGGGCGCGTCGGAAGTCATCCGCGAACTGGCCGCCAATCCCTCGACTCGTTACCGAATGACGAACGAATCGCTCCGCCACGGCGATATCGAGCGCGCACTCATGGAATGGCGGAGTCTCCTCCGGCACATCGTCGGCGCACCGCCGCTTGAATGGGATCGATGGCGCTCGTTGCAAAAAATGGCGGCCCATTTCATCGGAAGCACGACTTCGCCTGCCGCAGTGGCGTTTCCGCCCCTGCTGGCGTCACAGCAGTCACGGTCACGCCTGGCAGCCGTGTAAATCCGCTTTCCTGCATGCTCGTGATCGTGCTCCTGCTCGGTCTGCGAAACGCCTCTAGGTCCATCGCATCAGCCTGAAGGCTGTACATTAGACAGTGACCGCGTGCTCGCCGGGACCTTTCGCGACCGGACGGTAGCTCGATCCATCGGGACGCTGCACGATCCACAGCGCGGTCGAATCGTTGTCGCCGCAATCGCCACGAACAGCGCAAACAATTGGACGAAGCGATGCGAGCGTCACTAAATCACGATTGCAGGCACAAACGGCTGCGCGACTCTGGGGTCAAGCAACACCAATGGACGAAACGCTATCACCGAAAACGACGCCGGCCGCACGCGGCTATCGCATGCCGGCGGAATGGGAACCGCACACAGCGACCTGGCTTTCGTGGCCGCGGCGTGAAGGGATCAGCTTTCCCGATGCTTTCGATCGCGTCTTGCCGACGCTTCGCCAAATGGTGGAAGCGCTGCTCACCTCCGAGCCGGTTTGCATTAATGTCTGCAACGGCGCGCACGAAGCCGAAGCGCTGGAAGTGCTGGCCGGCTTGCCGCTCGACCGGCTCACCTTTTATCGCATTCCGACAAACGAACCATGGTGCCGCGATCACGGTCCGATTTTCTTGACGCGCGACGAAGCGCCGCGGCTGGCCATTGTCGATTGGGACTACAACGCGTGGGGCGGCAAATATCCCCCATGTGATTTCGACGAAGTCGTTCCGACTCGGATAGGCGAGATTTTGGGTGCGCCGGTATTTTATCCGCACGTGATTCTGGAGGGTGGTTCGATCGATGTGAACGGTGCAGGCGCGCTGCTCACTTCGGAATCTTGTCTGCTGAATCCAAATCGGAATCCCACTCTGGGACGCGCCGAGATTGAGCAGCGGTTGCGCGATTATCTTGGCGTCACACAAATTCTCTGGCTCGGAGATGGCATCGAGGGTGATGACACAGACGGTCACGTCGATGATTTGGCGCGATTTGTCAGCGAGCGCACCGTTGTCACGGTCGTGGAGGAGAATCGGGACGACACGAATTTCAAACCGCTTCAGGAAAATCTCGCGCGGTTGCGAGCCATGAAATGGGATGGCGCACCGCTCGAGATAATTACGTTGCCGATGCCTGCCAGGATCGTGCGCGAAGACCTGCGGCTGCCTGCTAGTTACGCCAACTTCTACATTGCCAACGAAAACATCCTTCTCCCGACATTCGCCGACCCGAACGACACTCTTGCCGAAACGACGCTCCAAAAAGTTTTTCCCGCACGCAAGATCGTGCCGATCAATTGCACGGAATTAATCTGGGGTCTAGGCGCGTTTCACTGTCTGACGCAACAACAGCCGGCGATTAGCTGAACCGCCGGGGCCGGGAAGGTTGGTCATCCCGAGCCGCGCAGACGGCGAGGGACCTCACAATAGCTCGAGCGCTTCCGCGTGACATTGGGCGTCCACTTCGGATTACGGCAGATCTTTTTTGTGTGACTTGAACGGCATGGGTGAGGTCCTTCGCCGTCTGCGCGGCTCAGGATGACGGCTTTGGCGTTGATCGTCGTGCGGGTGTTCGCGAGATCTTGGCCAAGATCGGTTCCAGCACGCGCCAAACGTTTTCCGCCAGGACGCGCTGGCCCGCGGCGTTCGGGTGGACCTTGTCCGGCTGGTTCAGTTCCGGCTCACCGCCGACGCCCTCGAGCAAATACGGGATCAGCGCGGCCCGATTTTTCTCCGCCAAAACACCGAACATCTCTCCAAACGAGCGAACGTAATCGTCGCTCGAAGAGAGCGGCAGTTGCATCCCGGCGATGATGATTGAGACGCCCGCGGGCCGGGCCCGCGTTTGATCGATGATCGCCTGCAGATTCGCCCGCATTTGTTCGATCGGCACTCCGCGAAAGGCGTCGTTGATGCCCAGCTCGATGATCAGGATATCGATCTTCCTGGTGTGAAGAAGGGCTGCCAGACGCCGAAGTCCACCCGCGGTCGTATCGCCACTCCATCCAGCGTTGATCACCTCGAATTGATAATTCACGGTCCGCATCTTTTCGGCGATCAATGCCGGATACGCTTCCTTGCGAGACAGGCCGTAGCCCGCGGTCAAACTATCCCCGAGCGCCAGGATGGTGATTACCTTGGAAACATCGCGACTCGTGGCCTGCGCGGATTGAAGAGAGGAGAGCCCAACAACTGCCGCGAGCCCGCATTGCCTGATGTACGAAACGATCTTCACGGAAACTTTTCGACGGCCTCTCCGTTCAAATGAATCGCCTTCGCTTCTGGAGGAGCTGTAGCCGCTTCGCTGTGCGAAGCGTGTGTGAGCGCGTCGCCGCCGGACGCCGCCCACAGGGCGGCGGCTGCCGCAGCTCCGACGTTTCGCAGTTGCGTTCCAGATTCGTCGCAATTAGTAACTTACCCGCTTCCACACCGGCGGCGCCTCTCAACTCTCAACCATTCGGCTCTCAACTTTTCTTATGGCAAATTACGGTATTAACGGTTTCGGCCGCATCGGACGCAATGTCCTGCGCGCGATGGAGCAAAGCGACGTCAAACGCATCGTGGCCATCAACGATCTCACCGACACCCTCACTCTCGCGCACCTGCTGAAGTGGGATTCGGTCCACGGAAAGTTTGATGGGGAAGTAAGCCACGACCCCGAAAATATCATCGTGCGCGGCCACAAGATCAAAGTTCTGAAGGAACGCGACCCGGGCAATTTGCCATGGAAAGATCTCGGGGTGGATGTCGTTCTGGAATCGACCGGCTTTTTCACCAGCCGCGATAAAGCCGAACTGCATTTAACCAAGGGCGGCGCGAAACGCGTTCTCATCAGCGCCCCGGCCAAGAAGCCGGACGTGACCCTTTGCCTCGGTGTGAACGACGAAACGTACGATGCCGGGAAGCATTTCATCATCTCAAACGCCAGCTGCACCACGAACTGTCTTGCTTCGATGGCGAAGGTATTGCACGACAATTTTGGAATCGTGAACGGCTTTATGAGCACGATTCACAGCTATACGAATGATCAGCGCATTCTCGATACGCCCCATGAAGACTTGCGGCGGGCGCGATCGGCGGCGGTCAGCATCATCCCATCGAGCACGGGCGCGGCGAAGGCGATCGGCGAAGTGATTCCCGCTTTGAACGGCAAGCTGAACGGCGGCGCATTTCGCGTCCCGACGCCCGATGGTTCAGTGACCGATTTCACCGCGATCCTCGAAAAGGATGCGACCGTCGATTCGATCAACACCGCCTTTAAAGAGGCCGCGACGAGCAAGCGTTATAAGAACATTCTCGAGTACAGTGATGAGCCGCTCGTCTCGATCGACATCGTGGGCAACCCGCACTCCTGCATCTTCGACAGCAAACTGACGATGACGCACGGCGGTAAATTCGTGAAGATCGTCGGCTGGTACGACAACGAATGGGGCTACAGCAACCGCTGCGTGCAAATGCTGGAATTGCTCGGGAAATAGGTGCTCAAGAAGTCAGGTGTCAGATGGCGTACTGCACAGCGTTGTCATCCCGAGTCGCGCAGACGGCGAGGGACCTCGCAATACATCTCGAACGTGCTTGCCGGAACAAGCCTCTGACGAAGGGTGCGCTCAATCTATGGAACACTGGTGACCTTGTGAGAGGTTCCTCACTGCGTTCGGAATGACAGGCAGGAAACGCTTCTCACAATGAGCAAACTTTCCCTGCGTGATCTTGACGTTCGCGGGAAACGCGTGCTCGTTCGGGTCGATTTCAACGTCCCGACAGAAGAACGCGACGGTCGCACTGTAATAACCGACGACACTCGCATTCGCGAAAGCCTTCCGACAATCAGTTATCTCCGCGAACACGGCGCGAAGACAATCCTGATGGCGCACTTCGGCCGGCCGAAAGGAAAACCGGTCGAGAAATATTCGCTGCGGGCAGTCGGCGATTACCTGCACACGCTGCTCAATCACCCGGTCAATTTCAGTCACGACACGATCGGCAAGATCCCGGAAGAGATCATCGCCCACATGCAGGAGGGGGACGTGACGTTGCTCGAGAACGTCCGTTTCCATCCCGGAGAAGAAGCGAACGATCCCACCTTTGCCGAGGCCCTCTCCAAGCTCGGCGACCTCTATGTGAACGATGCCTTCGGGGCCGCGCATCGTGCGCACGCCAGCACGGCCGGCATTACCGAATTCGTGAAACAGTCCGCCATGGGCTTCTTGATGGAAAAGGAGATCCAATATCTTTCCCACGAGCTGGCCAAACCGGCGAAGCCGTTCGTTGTCATCCTCGGCGGTTCGAAGGTGTCGGACAAGATTGGCGTCATCAAAGCGCTTGTGGAAAAGGCAGATTCCATTTTGATCGGCGGCGCGATGGCGAACACATTTTGGAAAGCGCAGGGTGTTCCCATCGGGAGCAGCCGGGTCGAGGCTGATAAAATCGATCTCGCGCGCGAGATCCTCGAGTTAGCGAAGGAAAAAGGCGTGCGCTTTTTGCTGCCGGTGGATGCGCTCGAAGCGCAGAAGATCGAACCCGGCGCCACCGCCCGGAACACGAGCCGGGTCTCATCTGCGCACGGAATCAGTGACGGTTGGCAGGCGGTCGATATTGGTCACGCCACGATCAGTCTTTTCGAAGACGAAATCGCGGGGGCGAAAACGATTCTCTGGAACGGCCCGGTCGGGATTTTCGAAATCCCCGCCTTCGCCGCCGGCACAATCGCTATAGCGGAAGCACTCGCGCGTTCCAAGGCGACGACAATCATCGGCGGCGGCGATTCCGTCACGGCGGTGAAACAAGCGGGACTCGCCGACAAGATGACTTTCATTTCGACGGGCGGCGGCGCATCGCTTGAATTAATCGAGGGGAAAGAGCTTCCCGGCATCGCGACGCTGAGTGACCGTTCGTAGATACCGTTAAGAATTGCCTGGGCGGCACCTTGACGAAACAGCTCTCTAACAATTTCCTCTGCGTCGCCATCGATTCGCGCTGATCGTCCATCGAGAATGGACACGGCGGACCGAGCACCGGCCACAGGCGCAGTCCATCATGCGCTGGCTCGCCTGGCCGCTGACAATTTATTGGGTATGCGTCGCGTGGATATTTTTCCGGGCGGTCGATTTGCATCACGCGTTTCCGGCTTTGCAAAGCTTCGTTCTTTTTCGAAGCCCAGGCACCGAGGATATCGGCGCCTGGATGCTCTGGATCGTGGCCGCACTCGCCGTCGTGCATTGGCTGAACTCGCTTGGCAGATTTTCGGAATGGTGGCGCCGCGTGCCTGCACCGCTTTTTGCCGCCGGATACGGTTGCGCCGCGGCAGTGGTGCTCTTATTTATTCCGCCTCGCTACACGCCGTTTATTTATTTTCAGTTCTGAACCGCCGCCATTCCAACTATGCGTAAGAAAATCATCGCCGCGAATTGGAAGATGAACATGACCCAAAGTGAGGCGACCGACTTCGTCACCACCTTCCTCCTGGAGATCGGCGAATCCACCGAGGTGGAAGTCGTGATCGTTCCGCCATTCACCGCGATCGCAGCGGTAAACAGCGCGCTCGGCCAGGCGCAACACATCAAGGTCGGCGCGCAGAATATGCATTGGGAGCGCTCCGGGGCGTTCACGGGCGAGATCAGTCCGGCAATGCTGCGCGATCTGTTCGTCCGTTACGTTGTGCTCGGGCACAGTGAGCGGCGGACGCTTTTCGGAGAGACGGATGAAATCGTGAACCGCAAAGTGCGCGCCGCGCATGAAGCCATGTTGCGCCCCATTGTCTGTGTGGGCGAAACACTCGAGCAACGCGAACGGGGTGACGTTGAGAAAGTATTAGGAACGCAACTCAGAGGCAGTCTCGCTGGGTTGGGCGCGAAAGAATTGCACGAGACGGTGATTGCCTACGAACCGGTTTGGGCGATCGGAACCGGCAAGACCGCGACTGCGGAACAGGCGCAGGAAGCGCACGCGTTCATCCGCCGTACGCTCGGAGAAATTTCCGACAAGGCCGCGGCCGATAAGATTCGGATTCAGTACGGCGGCAGTGTGAAGCCGGACAACGCCCGCACGCTCATGACGCAACTAGACATCGACGGCGCGCTCGTCGGCGGCGCGAGCCTCGATCCGCGCAGTTTCGCGCAGATCGTCCAAGGCGCGCAGGAAGAGCCTGAGCGCGTCGCATAGGGGTCATCCCGAGCCGCGCAGACGGCGATGGACCTCGCACCCGGTCGAGCGGTTTTGGTAACATTCGCGTTCCCGTTGGCACGCGCGTGCTTTAACGTCATGGCTGTTTCGGACGCTTGTGAGGTCCCTCGGCGTCTGCGCGCCTCGGGACGACAACTGCAGGACGTCCGATCTACCTACGGCAGTTGATAAATTTCCACGGAGCCGACGCCCGTCGTGTTGTTCACGCCGCGCACGATGGCGGTGAAAGGACCGGCTGGAAGAATTTTGAGCACGGCCGATTCTTTAGGGTTCGTCGGAGCGGCGCCGCTCGCCTGAATTTCAGCTTGGTCCGGGCTCAAACCCCAGTCGTCGTTTGAATCAAGCAACGCCCCATTGCCATCGTGCAGCTCGAGTATCGGATCAGCCAGAGGATTCGGAACATTCGAGGCCGCCAACGAAGGTCCGATCGCCCGAACCAGCACCCGTTTCGATTCCGTGCCTCCGAGGATAAAACCACCGATCAACGCGTTCGGATCGATATCGACGCGGCCTCGAGTCGCAATGTTCAGCAAGGTTGAGCCTGGTCCGCTGTCGAGGTCGTAAACTTCGACCAGGCCAATTCCGGTGGTGTTGTTCGCGCCCCTCACGATCGCCGTATAGGCAACGTAATTGGGATCGGAGGGAAGTGTCGTGAGGATTGCCGACTCATTAGTCGAAACTGGCGCGATACCGGTGTCGATGATGTCCTGTTTGTTGGCCGCGTCGCCCCAGTTATTGTTGCTGGCGATGACGGCGCCGCTGCTGTCGTGCAATTCCAAAACCGGATCAGCGAGCGAGCCATTCAATCCCGTCGACGGCCCGATCCCGCGAATCATGAGCCGTTTGGGCGAAGGACCGCGCATGATGAATCCGCCGATGAGCGCATTGTCCCCGGTGCCGACCTGCATCCGCGTGGAGAGTTGGACCAGACGGCCCGGAGCGGCGACGACATTGACGGTGAAGTTCTGCGAAACAGATGCGCCGTCGAAGTCAGTCGCGGTCACGGTAAATGTGGCGGTGCCGACCTGGTGGCCGGCGACGAGCAATTTTGTGCCGCTTACGGTCGCGTCTGCGATCGCGGGATTATTACTCATCACGGAAAAGGCCAGGGGCGAAATGTGAGAGAAAGTGGGAACCGAGACGAGGTTCGACACCATTACCGGATTGGGGCTCGTGTAATTGCGGAGCGGAATCGAGTCGAACGGCGCGCCGGCATTGAAGCGGGGCAACGCCGCGATCGCATCGGCGACCGTCATGCCGTTGTTCACGATCCGGCCGAAAACAGTGAAGCCGCCGTTTTGAGTGTCGAGATTGTTGGGCGGGCCGCCGTTGTCCGCGAGATTGATAAAGCACTGGCTCGTAGCGCTGTTAGGATCACCGGATTGTTTCGCCATCGCGATCGTCCCGCGCTTGTTTGAAATCCCAGGCTCGTTTTGGATCGCGGGAAATGAAAGGACCGCGGTGGGTTGGGCATTTGCGGGATGGGCGGGATCCACGGTGCCGAGGTAACCGCCGCCCTGGATGATGAATCCGGGAATGGATCGATGGATGAAGGTTGAAGCCAGTTGGCCGTTGGTCGGATCGATTTTGAAGTACCTTCCCTGGTCCAGGTAATTCAGGAAATTTGCGACGGTGATTGGTTTCTGCTGGCCGAAAAGGGCGACATCAATCGTTCCGAGCACGGTAGTCAGGCGGACGGCCGCGCTCACATCCGAATCGGCAAACGCAGTCGTGAGATCAATCGAGCGCTGGGCAGCACCGGCGTATTCGGTGAAATCCGCGATCTGATTCGTCACGACCGGAGGTGTATTTTGCGCGGTCGCTTGGAGAGCAAATGCAAGCAGCGCCGCGGGGATCGAGAGATGGGTCCGATTCATGAGGTAACGTTTTTACTCCATCCAGCAAAAACGCGCCAGTCCCAACGTCGCGGGGAGTCGGGGCCCAAAGGCCCCTCCCACATTATCTACTTCTTGATCTCGAGATAAGTCCGCGCCTGCACTTTCCCAGTGCCGGGCTGGATCTCTTCGATCCGCATTTGTTTCAAAAACCAGCGGCCCTCGATCTTCTGCGCGGAGACGACCTCGAAGCGTTTGGCGAGCTGGCCCTTCCAATCGTAGCCCTCCATCCGCATGAGCGCGCCACCGCTTTTGTCCACCCAGAGAAACACATTCGAGTATTGCGACTGCCGCGACGGCGCCTTCAATTCCAGCTTCCAGCAATTGCGCGTGCGAATGGAATCTTCCCCGGTCACGCGGGCGTTCGCCCAGTAAAGAAATTTCAGCGCGAGATCCTCGTAGCTGACACCGGTGCCGCGCACTTTGTGATCGAACTGCGCGGGTGTGATTTTCTCCACGCCGCCGCGGGTCACTTCCTCGAGACGCGAATCGTTTTCACCCAGGCGCAGTTGCAGCGCTTCGTCGGGATTCGAGAACGTGTAACGAATCACCGGTCCCGTCTGCGTGAGACGGAATGGAATCACTTTCTCGTTCTCACGCAGTTGCCCCTGCAGATCGATTTGCTGCTGCGCCTGCTGAAGGCGAACCGAGGCAAGGATCTCTTTGGCCGACGGCAACGGCGCGCTCGCTCCGAGAGCGCTCAAGGCGATGAAGGCCAGCGCGCAAATCGATCTCCAATGCTCGGCGCCGGTGTGCTTCTGCCCTTGTTTCAGTCCAAGTAGCTCCGTATCGTTGCCAGCCGGTTTTGCGCCGGCGACCGCGCCATGGATCAGGTCATTTTTCATCTCATTAACGAACGATGGACGAATCCCGCGCTCGACTTGTTCATGGCCGCGATCAGCAATGTCGAAATCTGGAAGCCGGTGCTCATTGCGCTGGTGGTTTATGCGCTGGTTTTCATGGGATTCAAGGGCCGGGCGTTTGTTTTTTGCCTGCTTGTGACCCTGATCATATCCGAACAATTTTTCGTCCGTACTTTGAAGAGCGCGATCGATCGCCGGCGACCAAAGCAGGTTCAAACTGTGCGGATGGTTCAGCTGGAGCGAACGCGTCCCGAATTCATGACGCTCTTCAAGAAGCCCACCATTCGCTTTTCCGATCAGACCGATCAAACCAAATCCGGGCCCTCGTTTCCCTCAGGGCACGTGACGGACAACGTGATCATCGCCACGATTTGCACGCTCTTTTTCCGCCGACGGGGCTGGCTTTATTTTTTCGTCGCGGCGGCGATCGGCTATTCGCGAATCTACCTGGGCGCCCACTGGCCGAGCGATGTGATCGCGACCGCGTTCATGGCGCTGGGCCAGGCGCTGCTCATGGTCGCTCTGATGGAATTTCTCTGGAGACGATGCGCGCCGCGGTGGGCGCCACGGCTCTTCGCGCGTCATCCAAGTTTGCTCGGCGACGTGACCTCATGAGTAACACGAGAGCGGTTTGGTTCTTCGTCCTCGGCCTGACCGCAATACGCCTGACGCTTCTCGGCACGACCGACCTCACGTTCGATGAGGCGCATTACTGGATGTGGTCGGAGCGTCTGGCGCCGTCTTACTTCAGCAAAGGGCCTGGAATCGCCTTCGCGATCCGGGCCAGCACCGCGATTTTCGGCGCGACCGAATTCGGAGTCCGCTTCTGGAGTCCGTTCCTCGGCGCGGGCACCAGCTTGCTTCTTTACTATTTCACGCGCCGCCTTTTCAACGCGACGGCGGGGTTCTGGGCCGTGCTCGCGCTCAACGCGGTTCCGATTTTTAACGCCGGCAATCTCCTCATGACGATCGATCCGCTCTCGATTTTCTTTTGGACGGCGGCCATGTACACATTCTGGCTGGCCCTCGAGCGCAGTCCGAATGTTTCCTGGCTCTGGCCGGTGACCGGCCTGCTCGTCGGGATGGGGTTTCTTTGCAAATACACGAACGCCTTGGAACTCGTCTCAATCGTGCTCGTGCTCGCGCTCGTCCCGCGATTGCGCCGGGAATTCAAGCGGCCCGGTCTCTATTTTCTCCTCGCCGCATTCGCGCTCTGCACGCTGCCGCCGATCATCTGGAACGCGCAACACACCTGGATCACCCTGGCGCATTTGCGTTCGCGGGGAAGCCTGGATCACTCAGTCGGCTTTCATCCGCGCCAGGTGCTCGGATTTCTCGCCGCACATTTTTTCTTTTTCTCACCGTTCCTTTTTCTGGGGCTCGCCTGGGCTGTCATTGCGAATTGGCACCGCGCGCGCCAGCAATTCAAGGTGCTGTATCTTGTTTGGTTCGGACTGCCGGTCTTCGCGTTTTATCTCCTCGTGTCGGTCAACAAGCAGGCGGCGCCGAACTGGGACGTGCTCGCGTTCGTCAGCTTGGGCGTGCTGGCGGCCGCTTATTGGCACGAGCGCCTGACCGCGAGCGGGGGATTGAGACGGTTTCTCGCCGTGGCTGTCCTGGTCGGACTCGGCATGAGCCTCCTCGCGCTCGATACCGATATCCTGCGGAGCATGGGCGTGCGGATTCCTCGACGCGATCCCGCGGATCGAGTGCGGGGCTGGAAATCGGTATCGAGCGCCGTGGAAAAATTACGCGCCGAGCTCGAGCCGCAACTGGGAGAGCGGCTTTTCCTGATCGCCGATCAGCGCGATCGTGCTTCGGAGTTATCATTTTATCTGCGCGACAAGCGCCTGGAAGGTCCTGGGCATCCGCCTGCATACATCGTCGAATCGCAGGACATTTTGAACCAATTTTCCTTCTGGCCGCGCTACGATGAATTTGTCGAATCGCCGCCGAATGTCCCGCAACCGGACGGCGAAGTTTACACGGAGGAAAGCGGGATCAATCCGTTCGAGGGGCGCAGTGCCCTTTATGTCCAGAGCTCGCGGACAGACGATCTTCCCCACAATATTCGCGCTGCGTTTCAGTCCACGGAAAAAGTTGCCACCATCGAGGTCCGCCGTTTCGGTGCCAAAGTGCGCGAATGGGAAATTTTTCTTTGCCGGAATTATCGGACTTTGCCGCTATGAACGACGGAGCTGACTCGCCGGCGGTTTCGATCGTCGTGCCGTTATTTAACGAGGAAGAGAATGTTCCGATTCTGCAATCCGAGCTCGCCGCTGCGCTGACCGGGGTCGATTATGAAATCATCTTCGTCGACGATGGATCCAGCGATCACACCGTGGAGCGGATCGCACTTGGGCCGGGAATCCGGGTGCTGCGATTCGAAAAAAACGCCGGACAGAGCGCAGCGCTCTATGCCGGTTTGCGCAGTGCGCGCGGAGGGACGGCGGTGCTCATCGATGGCGACTTGCAGAACGATCCCGCCGATATTCCCAGGTTGCTCGCGGAGATCGAACGCGGCGTCGATCTGGTGTGCGGCTATCGCGCGCAACGGAAAGACACGTTTGTTAAGCGGGTCACGAGTCGCGTCGCCAATTTTGTCCGCAGCAGATTCACGAAGGACGGCGTGCGCGATACGGGATGCACCCTGAAAGCGATGCGTCGCGAATGCATCGGCGTGCTGCTTCCGTTCAAAGGGATGCATCGGTTTATTCCCGCGCTGGTGAAAGGCGCGGGGTATCGGCTGATCGAGATTCCCGTGAATCATCGGCCGCGGAAATTTGGTCAGAGCAAATACGGTCTGGGCAATCGCGCCATTCGCGCGACGATCGACATGTTTGGCGTGCGCTGGCTCCTTTCCCGTCACCTTAACTATAAGGTGCGCGATTAGGTGGCTTCCGCGCTATACGGGCTGACGGCCGCCCGGCTCCATTTAGCACGCGAAGCGGAACTTCAATAACGTTCCACTTTTATCCCGCGCTTCGCGAGTTGCACCTGAAGACTGTCGGGGCCGGCCAGGTGAGCGGCGCCGACCGCAATTTGTTGGACGCCCGCGCCTTTCAGAATCTCGGCGATTTTTTCGCTCCAGGCGATATTGCGCTGAACTAGAAATTTTTCGTACACCGCCGGTGCTTCCTTCTTAAACTCGTTCACGAGCATGTTGCCAATTGTCTCCGTATCGCCATCAATCCACGCCTTGGCCAGCTTTTCGAGCTGAGCCATTCCCTTCTCTGCGTCGCCGAGTGTTTCTTCGAGGAAAGCGATCTGTTCGGACTCAGGCAGTTCGGCGAAAAATCGAACCTGCTCCTCAGCAGTTTCGAATCCGTAGATTTTGTCGCCCTCCTTTTCCGCCTGTGCCTTGAGGAGCCGGTCAATCCCGGCGTTCGGATCGTAGCCGGCTTTTTGCAGCGGCAGGACGGCGAACATCAGAGCGGCCATCCACGGCTTCATCGGTTCGAGGCTCGCCAGAGGAACACTGTAAATGGCCGCGAGCTTGGCCAACTTTTCCTTCTGTGTGGCGTTCAGCTTGCTCGAGAGGGGTTTTTCCCGATCAATGCCGTACTGCGCGATTAGCGGTGCGATGCTCGCTTGATCATCAACATCGGCCACCTCCAGCCAGAGCTCGCTGCTTTCGGTCACGGCCTTCTTCACCTTGGCCGCATTCCATTCCGTCTCATGCCGGAGCAGGTGCAGGGTGCCGATTAGATAAATGGTCGAATCCTTGTCCCGGATCACCCACATGGCGGGCTCTGCCCTCGCGGCCACTGCAAGTACGATTGGCGCGGCGACGGCGCCGAGCAGCCATATGCGCGCGCATCGCCATTGGAAAGTAATCACGAGATGGTTCATGGTAAGTTGTCAGCCGTAGGTTATCGGACTCTTTACACAAGAGAAGCAAGTGCGAGGCCCAGCCGGATTCACCTTTCTCCGTGATGCGAAATCAGCGGCTTTCCTCGATGCCAAATCACGCTTGTCATCCCAAGCACTCAAGATAAGCTTTCGCTCCCAATCGGGAATCGCGCATGTCCCTGGCCAGTTTACTTTCTGCCGACCAAATCATCCCCGAGATGAAGGCCACGGAGCGTTGGTCGGCTATCGTCGAGCTGATCGATCTCCTCGTCGGCCTCGGCAAAATCAAGACCGATGACCGCGAAAGTATTCTGGCGTCATTGAAACAGCGCGAGGAAACGATGAGCACCGGCATCGGTTTCGGCATCGCGATTCCGCACGCTTCCTCCGATCGGATCGAGGAGGTAGTTGCTTCCTTTGGCCGCTCTGCGCAAGGGATTGAGTTCGACGCGCTCGATAACGCGCCGGTGAAATTCGTCGTGCTGTTCATCGTGCCGAAAAATCAATTTCAAACGCACCTGCGTACTCTCGCTTCGATCGCAAAGTTTTTGAACGACCGAAGCATTCGCGAAAGCCTCGCCACCGCTTTGTCGGCCGACGAGATTCTCGGAATCTTTCGCGACCGTTCACAAAAATAACGGCGGATGGAAACCTTCCAGGCGCTTCTCACGCAGAAGCTGGCGGAAGCGCTGACGGCGGCTGACTTGCCGCAAGCTGGTGCGGTCACGCCGGCGACCGATCCGCGTTTCGGCGATTATCAAACCAACGCCGCACTCGTTCTCGCCAAGCAGCTGGGTCAGAATCCGCGCGCGCTGGCGCAGCAAATTGCCGACCATCTCGCGGTTGGCGAATGGTGTGATCCACCGGCGCTCGCCGGCGCCGGGTTTATCAACCTGACGCTTCGCGCGGCGACCATCGCGGCCAAGACCGCGGAGTTGCTGCGCGACGAACGGCTCGGCGTCGAGAAGGCCGCGGCACCCAAACGCATCGTGATCGATTTCGGTTCGCCGAACGTGGCGAAGCCGATGCACGTCGGACACATTCGCAGCACCGTGCTCGGCGACGCGCTCGCGCGGATTGCGTCATTTCTCGGCCACGACGTCGTCCGCGACAATCATATCGGTGATTGGGGCACTCAATTCGGGATGGTGATTTACGGCTGGAAGAATTTGCTCGAGCGCGCGGCGCTGGAGCGTGATCCGATTGCCGAGCTGGTTCGCATTTACAAAGGAGCAAACGACCGCGCCACGGCGGATCCCGCCGTGCGCGAGGCGTGCCGGGAGGAGTTGGTAAAATTGCAGGCGGGCGACGCGGAAAACTTCGCCATCTGGAAGGAATGCGTCGCGCTTTCCCTGCGTGAATTCGAGGCCGCCTACAAGATCCTAGACATCCACTACGACATCCAACGCGGCGAAAGTTTTTACAACGATCGGTTGCCCGGCGTCGTCGAGCGTTTGCTGAAATCGGGTCTCGCGGAGATTAGCGAAGGCGCGGTTTGCGTTTTCTTCCGGGAGATTCCCGAGCTTGCGGACAAGCCGTGCATTATCCGAAAGAGCGACGGGGGCTACAACTACGCGACGACCGACATCGCGACCGTCGACTACCGCATCAACGATCTCAAAGCCGATACCATCTGGATCGTGACGGGGGCGCCGCAGCAATTGCATTTCCGGCAAATCTTCGAGATCGCACGGCGTGAAGGTTACCGCGCCGATTTTCGGCACATCACACATGGGAGCATTCTCGGTGACGACCGCAAGCTGATGAAGACGCGGTCTGGCGAAAACGTTGCGCTGCGCGACGTGCTCGAGGAAGCGATCGTCCGTGCGCGTAAGATCGTGGACGAGAAAAATCCGGAGTTGCCGGAGGCAGAGCGTGCGGACGTTGCGAAGACGATCGGCATCGGCGCGGTCAAATACGCGGATCTCTCCCAATACCGAATGACGGATTACATTTTTTCCTGGGACCGGATGCTGTCGTTCCAAGGCAACACGGCGCCATATTTGCAAAACGCTTACGTTCGCATCCGGTCGATCTTCCGGAAAGCGGGCGAAGAGTTTGTTCCTGCGAGGGAACTCGTGCTGGTCGCAGCCGAAGAAAAGAAGCTCGCGACAACGCTCTGTCAGTTTGGCGAAATCGCCCCGACTGTTTTGAACGATTTTCGGCCCAACGTTCTGGCGAATTATCTCTTCGAGCTGGCCAACAGCTTCCACGCGTTTTACGAAGCCTGCCCTGTTCTGAAATCGGAGGAGCCGGCGCGAAGCTCGCGTCTTGCTCTCTGCGAGCTGACGGCGCGTATTCTTCATCGCGGCTTGGATCTTCTAGGCATTGCCGTGCCGGAGAAGATGTAGCCCTTGTCATTCCGAGCGCAGTCGAGGAATCTCTCGCTGTCCGATCTGCGCGACGAAGCAGAACAGCGAACGATTCCTCGACTCCGCTGCGCTCCGCTCGGAATGACAATGGCTTCGCAATGAAACATCAGCGCATTCCCACCTCGACCTACCGGTTGCAATTTAACCGGCAGTTCACCTTTGCGCAGGCGCGTGAAATTGTGCCGTATCTGAATGCGCTCGGCATCAGCGATTGCTATGCGTCGCCCTATTTCCAGGCGCGTGCGGAAAGCCTCCACGGTTACGACATCACTGATCACAACAAGCTGAACGCCGCGATCGGGTCGCGCCAGGAGTACGACGCCTGGGTTGCCGACCTGCATGCGCACGGCATGGGGCAGATCGTCGATTTCGTCCCGAACCACATGGGGATCGGCGAACCGCTCAATCAATGGTGGATGGACGTTCTCGAAAACGGCCCCAGTTCCCTCTACGCGCCGTATTTCGACATCCAATGGAAGCCGCTTAAATCCGATCTTCAGGACAAGGTCTTGCTCCCGATCCTGGGCGATCAATACGGACGCGTGCTGGAGCGCGGCGAATTGCAGGTGCGCTTCGACGCGGGCGCCTTTTGTCTGCGCTATTACGATCACGAATTCCCGATCGCGCCCGGCACCTATCGGCACATCCTCGAGCTCGCGCTCGAAAAACTGGCTCCCTTCAAGAGCGAAGACTTTTACGCGGAATTCCAGAGCATCATTACCGCATTGGAATACCTCCCGCTCCGCGCGGAGACCGATACTGAACGCATCGCGGAACGCACGCGCGAGAAAGAGATCATCAAGCGCCGGCTCGAGCGGCGCTGCCAGGAAGCGCCGCAAGTGCAGGCCGCCGTCGCGCAAGCCGTGACGCAAATCAACGGCACCCCGGGTCAACCGAGAAGTTTCGATGCGCTCGATCTTCTGCTCAACGATCAATCGTATCGTCTCGCCTTCTGGCGCGTTGCCGCGGAGGAGATCAACTACCGGCGTTTCTTCGACGTGAACGATCTCGCCGCGATCCGGATGGAACTGCCCGAGGTCTTCGATGCGACGCATCGGTTGCTGCTCGATCTTATCGGCGCGGGCGCAGTCACGGGCGTACGGGTGGACCACCCTGACGGACTCTACTTGCCGAAGGAGTATTTTGAAAAACTGCAGCGCCGTTGCGCGGCGGCGCTGGGCATTCGTCTCCCGGAAGATGGGCGCGCAATTTACCTTCTGGTTGAAAAAATTTTATCGGGCAACGAAACGCTGCGGAAAGATTGGCCGGTCCACGGCACCACCGGTTACGAATTCGGCAAGCTGGTCGCGGGACTTTTGGTTGATGCGTTTTCGGAGCAGGCCATCACGAAAACGTTCCAGCGCTTTATTGGTCATTCGATGCACTTCGGGCATCTGGTTTACGCGAAGAAACGCCTGGTCATGCGGCTGGCGCTCGCGAACGACATCAATGTCTTGGGGGACATGCTCGACCGGCTTTCGGAGGAAAACCGCTGGTTTCGCGATTTCACGCTGGAGGCGCTCGCGCGCGCGGTGCGCGAGACGATCGCGTGCTTCCCGGTCTACCGCACCTACATCACTCCCGGACAGCCGGTGAGCGAGGAAGATCGCGCCATCATCGAACGCGCGGTGATCGCGGCGAAGCGCCGAAATCCGGCGCTCGAGGAATCGGTCTTTAATTTCTTGCGCGACATTTTGCTCTTTCGATTTCCCGAAAACCTCGACGACGAAGCGCGGGAGGCCCACGCCCATTTCGTTTTGAAATTCCAGCAGAGCACTGGCCCGATCATGGCGAAGGGGCTGGAGGACACGGCGTTCTATATTTACAACCGGCTGGCTGCGCTGAATGAAGTGGGAGGCGAGCCGCAGCATTTCGGCTTCACCGTCGACGAGTTTCATCAACGCAATTTGGAACGTCAGCGGGATTGGCCCGCAACGTTGCTGGCCACTTCCACGCACGATACGAAGCGGAGCGAAGATGTCCGTGCGCGGATGGTGGCGATTTCGGAAGTGCCGCAACTATGGCGAAGCACGCTGCAGCGCTGGCGCGTGATCAACCGGCGCTGGAAGCGAATTCTCGATGACGCCGCCGCGCCTGATGCGAACGAGGAGTATCTCTTCTACCAGACGCTGCTCGGCACGTGGCCCATGGACGCCGCCGGTCAGGCCGAAAAGACGGTCGGTCCGGAATACATCGGCCGCATTCAAGCCTATATGGCGAAGGCGCTGAAAGAGGCGAAGATGAACACGAGCTGGATCCAGCCTAACGAGCAGTGGGACGCGGCCATGAATGAGTTTGTGGCCAGGGTCCTCGATCCCTCAGCGAAAAATAAGTTCCCTCCAAGCTTCCTTCCCGTCGCGGAAGAAATCGCACGGCTTGGTGCGATCAATTCGCTCGCCCAAATAGCTTTGAAACTGACCGTTCCGGGTGTGCCGGATATTTATCAAGGGAACGAGATCTGGGATTTCAGCTTGGTGGATCCGGACAACCGGCGGCCTGTCGACTACAAGCGGCGCGGCGAAATGCTCGACTCGTTGACCGGCGCTACGCCTGAAGAGTTGCTGCAAAACTGGCCGGATGGCCGGATCAAATTATTCCTCACGCAACGGCTGCTGCGTTTTCGCCGGGATCACGCCACGCTCTTCCAACAGGGAAAGTATTTGCCGCTCACCGCCAGTGGGACTTTCGCCGATTGCTGTGCCGCGTTTGTTCGAGAGCATGAAGGCGAATGGCTCGCGGTCGTCGTCCCGCGACTTTCTTCGCGCGTGGGGTTTCCGCCGATCGGGGAAAAATGGAAAGATACGATTGTGGCCTTGCCGGAGTCACTCTCCCACACAGGCGCGAAAGAAATGTTCACAGGCCGCGACCTCCGCGCGGACGGCGCAGGAATAAGAGTATCCGAGGCCATGGCGTCGTTGCCCTTCGCCGCTTACAGCAACGTCCTGTAGCGGCGGTCTACGACGGCCGAAGTCGGGAGGGCGAGGCTTCCGTCGAGCCGCCGTTCGCTCGGGGTGAGTGTTGCCGACCCCGACTCAGCGGGAGTTTCGCCCTCCCGACCATACGAGCCTCAATCAGCGGACAAGCGTCGTCACCCAACGAGCAAAATGGCCGACATTCGCCAGCAGGTCCGAACCGAGGTCAGCGAACGTGATCCGAGAAGATGCTAAAACGAGCATGACGCTCAGGAGCAGCAGGTTCATCATGTAAATCACAACCAGGGAAAAAAACGTGCCGTGGTCGGTGAGATCCGTCTGTTTCTTCGGGATCATCCAGCAAGTAAATGTGAAGTGAAACGCCCAGGTTGCGCCGATCAGGCCGTAGAGAAGCCGGCCGTACGGTTGCACGTTGAAAAACAGGCTGAGGGTCCCGTACGCGCCGATGACAATGATGCTGTAGAGCGGAAAAAAATAGGGCGCGAGCGCGATCCAGAAATTGTTCCGGTCGGTGACGATATGACCTCCCTCGCGTCCGACGCGGAACCGGCTGACGCGTCCTCCCATGAGCAGCGCCCAAAAGGCGTGGGTCAGTTCGTGTCCGAAAACATAAATGAGCATCGGGCGCGGCAAACCAAAGAACGCGATCAACCACAAGACAGCGCCTAACGAAAAGAACCAGAATTCTTCGCCGGCCCAAAGCCGTTGCGTAACAGTCGCGCGGGCGAAGACGGTGAAAAACGTCTGGCTTAGCACTGCGCAAAGCGGCAGCAGAAAAATCGCGATGACGAATTTCACCCAGCGAGTGGGGATCATCCACGGTTCCGCGGGAAAACGCCGCCGCGCTGTTGGAGCTGCGTATGACGCCACCTTTCCGCGGCGCGCACGCCTGCCTCCATGGTGCAATGTCGTTCTTCGTTTCGCGGCCAAAGTTATCCGCAGATTACGCGAATTGACGCAGATGAAGAGAAGAAATCAGCGCTGATTATCAGATACGGACGCCTCGGAGAGGCGTCCCTACCTGTTTGAGTTTTGCTACGCGCGTCCCATATACGCGCCCGTGCGCGTATCGATCTTGACCTTCTCGCCTTCCTGGATGAACAACGGGACGTTCACCGTCTTGCCGGTCTCAAGAATTGCGGGCTTCGTCACATTCGACGCCGTATCACCGCGGAGGCCTTCCGGGGCTTCCACGACCTTGAGCTGCACCGAAGAGGGCAGCTCGACCTGGACGGCACGTCCTCCGGTCGAGAGAACTTCGACGGGCAGGTTCTCGACGAGATACTCCTTCGCGTCCTTGAGCAAATCCTCGTTCAGCGTGACCGTCTCGTACGTGCTCGGATCCATGAAGTGGTATCCGCTGTGGTCCTTGTAGCTGAACTCGAGCGTGCTCCGGTTTATGTCCACGAGCTCGATCTTATCGGTCGAACCGAAGCGCACGTCCGCGCTCTTCCCGGTGCCGATGTAGCGGATGATCGCTTGGACGAACGCGCGCAGATTTCCCGGCGTGCGGTGCTGCACATCCTCCACAATGGCGGTGTTGCCATTGTATTTTATCGCCATTCCTTTGCGGAGATCGTTCGCTGCGGCCATTAGAAATCGTTGAACGTGAATAGTTGAATTGTTGAAGCGGGCAACTGTTTACAACGCTCAAGGGATCAAAGCAACTTGAGCTTCGTCAGATCCTGCGAGTCGACGATCCCGATCGGCGACTGGTTATCGTCGACTACGACCAGATCGTCGATCTGATGCCGTTCGAGAAGATTCAGAACTTCGACCGCGAGCTTGTCCTGATGGACTGTGACAGGATTGAGCGTCATAAGATCGCCTACGAGACGTTCGGCGATTTTTGTATCGGACTGGAAGTGCCGCACGAAATCGCCGTGAGTGAAAATGCCGAGCAGTTGTCCGTTTTCATCGGAGACAACCGCAGCGCCGGCGCGGACTTCCGTCATCGCTTTCAGGACCGAGCGAATGGGCGCGTCTGGCGCGACGATAGCAAGCGCGCTCCGCGGCCGCATGATCTGATGCACCCGCAAGAGCAGGCTGCGCCCAATCATCCCGGCGGGATGGAAGCGCGCGAAATCCTCCTTTTGAAAACCGCGCGCCTCGAGCAAGACCATCGCGAGCGCATCTCCCAGCGCGAGCATAACGGTGGTACTGGAAGTCGGCGCGAGATTCAGCGGACACGCTTCCTGCTCGATATTTACATCGAGAAAAACGTGGGAATTTTGGGCCAGGCTCGAGTTCGCATCGCCGCAAACAGCGATGATCTTGACTTGAAACCGCGCGATGGCCGGCAGGATCCGCAGCATTTCCTCGGTCTCGCCACTGGCGCTCAAGGCGAGGACAACGTCGCCGTCGGCCACCATGCCGAGGTCGCCGTGCAATGCGTTCAGGGAATCAAGCACAACCGCGGGCGAGCCGGTGCTCGTGAGGGTGGAGGCGATTTTGTTCCCGATATGACCCGATTTCCCCACGCCGAGCAGAACGACTTTTCCGCGCGCCTCGACGGACGCTTTAATCAGTTCGACTGCCTTGGAAAAATTGTCGTCCAGGCGCTCGCGCAGCCGCTGGAGCTCAAAAATTTCCACGTCGAGAACGCGTCTAGCCTTTTCAAGATAGTCCATCGCCCTATGATTGTGCGCTCAGGTGCCCGGGCCGGCAAGAATTCATGAAACCATTTGGCGATTTAGCGATTCTATCATTGAGCGGACGACGGAAATCTGCTTTTCAATGGTAGCTCATCTCAATTCGAAGCACACCCACGTCCGCCGCAACACCATGAAGACCTACCTGATCGCCGCCTTGCTGATCGCTGCCGCCGTTACCCCGGTTGTCGCGGAAACCAACACCTTTGTCGCACCGGTGACGCCGAAGAAACAGCGCGATCGGCCTGCGCCGCCCATTTCCAAGAGAGACGTGGACGGCGTGATCCCGCGCGCTGTTCGCGGCGGCAACCCGCTCCAAATGCTCAATCCCAGAGCGCCGCGCAAATACGGCACCTCCCAGGAGGCGGTGAGCCTTGATTTAACTGATCTCTATAATCCCTACAAGTGGAGAGGCATTAAATTTTTTGAGTTCCGATTTTGACGGAAGCAACTGACCGTTCCTCGCCGGCGGCGGAACGGCCGGTGGTCGCCTGCTATTGCGCGACATTCTTAAAGCCGGAGATGCTTCACATCTATCGGCAGATCACTTCGCTCACGCGCCTTTCGCCGGTCGTGATCGCGCAAAAGCGAGAGGAGGCTGAGCGCTATCCGTTCGACAGAATTACGGTAGTCGGCAAGCCGGCGCTGCATTTCGCGAGAAGATTTTGGTTCAAGCAAATCCGCTCGGCGCCCTGGCAAATTTCCAGGCGTGAAGTAAACAGGCTCGTCGGCGTTCTTGAGAATGCGCGGGCGAAGCTTCTCCACATCTATTTCGGGCATATTGCAGTCCATCTCCTGCCGTTGATTTGCGCTTGGGGAAAACCGTCCGTCGTTTCATTTCACGGCGCGGATGTAATGGTCGACCTCGAAAAGCCGGCTTATCGCGCAGCCACGAAACAGATGCTCGAAGCGGTGCGGCTTGTCCTGGTGCGGTCGGAATCGCTGGGGCGCGCTCTCATCGAAATAGGTTGTTCGCCGGAAAAAATCCGGATCCAGCGGACCGGCATACCAGTCGATGAGATCCCATTTCGAGAACGCGCGTGGCCGAGTGATGGCGCGTGGAAATTTGTGCAAGCGTGCCGTTTGATTGAGAAGAAAGGCTTGAAGACCAGCCTCCTGGCTTTCGCAGAATTCGCGGCGCGTTATCCGCAATCCACCTTTACAATTGCCGGCGAAGGACTGCTTCGAGTCGAGTTGGAAGCACGAGCGCGCGAATTCGGCATCGGCGACAAGGTTTCACTCCCTGGCTTCATCTCGCAGGCTCAATTGCGCGAACTCTTCTATCGTTCGCACATTTTTCTTCACCCGAGCGAGCGGGGCGCCGACGGAAATCAGGAAGGCGTTCCGAATTCGATGCTGGAAGCGATGGCGAGCGGACTCCCGGTATTTGCGACCGAGCACGGCGGAATTCCAGAAGCGATCGAGCACGGCAAGAGCGGAATTCTTGTGAAGGAAAGCGATCACGATGCGCTCGCCAGCGCCTTGCTGGATGCGGTCGCGCATCCGGACCAGCTAACTAGGATTGCGCGGAATGGCGCGGATTCGGTTCGGCAAGAGTTCGAGCAAACGGCGCAGACGCGGAAACTCGAGGAGTGCTATTTCGAGGCTATCGGATCGAAGAAAGACCGTTCCTTCAGGTAGGGACGCATCTCCGGGGCGTCCGTCGAAAGTCTCAGCGTCGTAAAAAGGAGGTCGGACGCCTCGAAGAAAGACCGTCCATACGTGTGAGGTTTCAATAGGTTGTTCATGCGACTGGGAATTGAGAAGCTGGAGTCGTGCAAACAAACAACGACCCAATCCCAGCGCATGAAGCTTCACCTTAATGCTCGATTAACGCCGCGGAGTCGAGCGAG
>DASVJK010000088.1:0-8914 GCA_036385955.1 Chthoniobacterales bacterium
GTGAATTCTTTTAGGTTGCCGCTATTGAGGAAGCTGCCCTTGCCCTCAACTTTCACCCAAACGGCATCGCCGTTTACTCCGACTTGAATTGACGACTGCACTGCGTGAGAAAATATAAGATCGCACTCCCTGGTGTCAAACCAACTGCTTCCCTGCGATAGGTTTCCTGACCCGTGCGGAAATATTTGGGCTAATGGAACTTAGGCTGCCCGAATTAACGATGTCTGGTCCACTACCTCCGGCCAGGCCGCCTCATTCCCATAAGTAGGAACGGTTTTCGGCCACGATGCGGCCATTCTCGATCAGCAAACAACGCCACGAGATCACACGCCCATCATTGAGATAATCATCGCCGATCACAGCAAACTCGGTTTTGTGATTGCCCTTCGCGTTTGGGTAGGAAACTTCTCGGGCTTGGACGAAGGAGCGAAGCTTGTCCTGCCTGTACTCCAGTCGCACCGTTACATTTGCCGGCCGTTTTGCGCGCCAGAAGAAGTCGAAATAATTGCCAAACCTCTGACGTTGATCGGCGGCTGTAATGGCGCCGTACATTCGATAAGTGCGCTCGAAATTCATCGATGCCTCGGCAATGCCCGAGGTTTGCGCAGAGGTTTGCGCAGAGGACGAAATTGATTTCCGCGCTTTAGGCGGGGTTTCGCTCAGCAAGAAGAGCTTTGTTTTCCGGAACTGAAAGTCATTACTCAAGGCGAGTGGTAGTGGGTCCACCTTCGACAATAGCTTTGGCGCGTCCGCAGCCGGGGCGTTGCCGGCCGAGACCGCTGCCAAAAGAAAAATCGTCGCAAACTTCATCGGCGTCATGGAAAGGGAATCGTAACGCACTGTCAATGCAACCGCGAGCTGAGTGCACTCGAATCCCTGTTTCGCCCGTCCAGTTCCGCGCGTAAAATTTTCCGTGATCGAAGTTCGTTACGACCGCGGCATTTATCTGCCGCACGAAGACCTTTGGCTCGATCCCTGGAATCGAAAGCCATTCGCGTTTGTCTCCCACGCCCACAGCGATCACATCGCGCCGCATGACGAGATCATAGTCTCCGAACGAACAGCACGGTTGATGCAGGCGCGTTTACCCGGGAAGCGCAATGAACACGTGGTCGCTTTCGGCGAACGAACGACAATACACGGTCTGGACCTGGTGCTATTGCCCGCGGGTCACATCTTCGGCTCGGCGCAGTTTTTTCTTGAGACGAATAACGGCTCCCTTCTTTACACCGGAGATTTCAAATTGCGGCCAGGTCGTTCCGCCGAACCAACGGAGTGGCGGCACGCCGAGACGCTAATCATGGAGACGACCTACGGTTTGCCGCGCTATCGGTTACCGCCCACCGATGAAGTCATCGGGCAGATCGTGGCCTTTTGCCGGGATGCACTCGATGCCGGGGCTGTTCCAATTCTGCTCGGATACTCGTTAGGCAAGGCGCAGGAAATTCTTTGCTCGCTCACCGGCGCCGGACTCAAGCCGATGCTGCATGGGTCCGTCCATCAGATGACGCGGATCTACGAACAATTAGGGCAATCGTTTTGCGAATACGAACGGTACAAGGAGGATGAAGTCGCCGGCAAGGTGCTGATCTGTCCGCCGAGCGCGAATCGTTCGCGCATGCTGGAAAGGATTCGGGACAAACGCGTCGCCATGATCAGCGGTTGGGCCGTCGATCCGAACGCAGTCTATCGCTATCAAGTCGACGCTGCCTTTCCTCTCTCCGATCATGCCGACTACACAGATCTCCTGCGCTATGTCGAACTCGTCCAACCGCAGCGGGTGCTGACGCTGCATGGACTCGCCGCGGAGTTCGCACGGGATTTGCGAGACCGCGGAGTAGATGCCTGGGCATTGAGCGAACAGAATCAACTCGAATTGACACTCAGCCCTTTCCGCGCGACCACCCCTGCCGTGTCGAAGGAACCATCGTTGGAAGTCGCTTCGGAGTTTTGTGATTTCGCGAAAATGGGTGAGGCAATCGCCGCAACACCCGCCAAGCTCGAAAAGACTCGTCTGCTCGCGGAATATTTCCGGACCCTGGACCCGGCCCAATTGGGCATTGCGTCCGTCTACTTCACCGGCAAACCGTTTCCGCAAAGTGATCTGCGCACGCTGCAGGTCGGCTGGTCGGTGATTCAACGTGCCCTGACCGGCGCCACCAAGCTGAGCGAAGCGGAATTTCGGCGCATGGCTAGCTCCAGCGGAGACGCCGGCAAGACTGCGTTGGAAACTCTCGAAGACCGGACTGTTCCCGAGCCATTCACGCTCAGCCAATCACGAGAATTCTTCGAATCGCTGCATAAATCCCGAGGTCCGCTGACCAAGGCCGAACTTCTCCAATCCCGCCTCGCAAAAATCTCGGCGCGCGAGGGTCAGTATCTGGTCAAGATCTTGACGGGCGATCTACGGATCGGTTTGCGCGAGGGTCTCGTGGAAGAAGCCATCGCGTCAGCTTTCGATGCTCCGCTGGATGACGTGAAAGAAGCGAACATGCTTCTCGGAGACATCGGAGAAACAGCGCTGCTCGCATTGAAAGGCGTGTTGCAACGCGCAGAGCTTTCCATGTTCCGGCCGATCAAATGCATGCTCGCAAGTCCGGAGTCGACGGCAGAGGCGATCTGGGCGCGCTTCGCACCTGAATCTAGCGATGGTACAACCATGGCTCCGGCTGCGACAGTTTACGTGGAAGACAAGTTTGATGGCATTCGCGCCCAACTTCACCGAGGCGCCGGGCGGGTGGAAATATTTTCGCGAGATCTGCGTCGCGTGACGGATCAGTTCAAAGAGCTCGCCGAGCAGGCACGAAAGTTCGAGGACGAATTAATCCTCGATGGTGAGATCATGGCGTTCGAACACGGCAGGAAGCTGACGTTTTTTGATCTCCAAAAACGGCTGGGGCGGAAAAGTGAAGGAGCCGACTTGTTTGCAACCGCCTCAGCTGACGTGCCAGTCGCTTTTGTCGCGTTCGATTTGCTTTGGAAAAATGGGCAGTCTCTCCTGAGAAAATCGTTACGTGAGCGCCGCGAATTTTTGCGGGACCTGAAACTCCCGCTGCAGTTTCAGATTGCGGAAATTTATCCCGCTCATTCAGCGGCGGAAATCGAAGGGGCATTCCAGCTATCGCGCCGCCGGTTGAATGAAGGACTCATGGTGAAAGACCCCGAAAGCTTCTATTCGCCGGGCCGGCGCGGGATGTTCTGGTTCAAACTAAAGAAAGAGCTGGCGACGCTCGATGTCGTGGTGGTGGCGGCAGAGCTCGGTCACGGCAAGCGCAATCATGTCTTGAGCGACTACACGTTCGCGGTGCGCAACGAGACGACCGGTCAACTGTCGACAATCGGAAAGGCCTACAGCGGTTTGACCGATGCCGAGATCGCCGAGCTGACCGAGCATTTTAAGAAACAGACGATCGCAATTCGCGGCCGGTATCGCGAAGTGAAGCCCGACGTCGTTCTGGAAATCGCGTTTGATTCAATCCAACCGAGCACTCGGCATTCCAGTGGCCTGGCTCTGCGCTTTCCACGGATCAAAGCCATTCGGCGAGACAAGGGCGTGGACGCGATCGATACGCTGGCCTACGCACACACCTTGGCGATCCGACATTGTTCCGACACCGATCCACATACCTGAACGGTGGCGCCTTCATGATCATCGAATCAATCAACGCCCCGGCGACGCAGCCGCCGGCGTGGCAGTTGAGACCGGTGTGATTGTCACCTGTTCAATCTTATCGCGTCGGCCTTTCTGGAAGTTCGCGTAAACCGCGACCAATGCCAGCCCGATCAGAATAACGATCATCAATCGCACACCGGTGCGCGGGGCGCGTGATAGATCCGCCGCATTTTCTGCCCCGTTTGAAGGTTCCACTCCGGGCACCGTCCGCTGCTCCGGAATTTCGCGCAAGGCGATCAATCGAGGGAAAGCGCCGCGATCGCGTCCATGACACGTTGGCTTAGCCGCAGGTAAAGATCCTTCCCGGGCGGCTGGAGATCGGCGGCGGTAAAATAGATGGGTTCGCCGACGACGACGGTAATGGGACAAAAACGAACTCGTCCACTCCCGCGCGGCCAAGCTTCGCGACCGCCGAAAATCCGCATCGGCACGACGGGCGCGAGCGTTTTTGCAATCACGAACCCCAACCCGGGCAGCGGGGGTCGCAAGCGGCCGTCGAGCGTGCGTTCTCCCTCTGGAAAAACAAGGGTCCCCTCTCCGGCTCTCAGGATCCGAATCAGCGCTTTCAGAGCGCTGCGATCGTTCCCCTCTTGATCAACGGGAATGACATTCAGTTTCGGCAGAAGCCAGCCGAAGAAAGGTCCGGCCATAAGCGTTTTGCGCGCGAGAAAAAAAATCGCGCGATCGGCGACGCTGCCGACGAGCGGTGGGTCGAGATAACTCTCGTGGTTCGACGCCAGAATCACGGGCCCGTGATTGATCATGCGTTCGCGATGCACGACGCGAAGCCGGAAGAAGACCCGGCCCACCAATTTAATCAAATGGTAGCAAAACCAGTAGTAAGGATTCAAAATCAGTTAGCGAATTGGCGATTCAATGAATTAGCGAATGATGATCGGCAATCGTTAATTCGCTCATTCGTTAACTCGTTAATTGTCGATCATCCCTTTCAATCGACCGATGATTTCGCCGACCACGCCTTCGATGGTGAGGTTGGAACTATCGATGACGTGCGCGTCTTCCGCGATGACAAGCGGGGAAGCGCGGCGTGCGGAATCCGCGTGGTCGCGGGCAGCTATCTGATCGCGCTGACCTTGCGCGATGCGTCGGCGCAGGCGGACTTCCGGCGAAGCGTCGATGTAAAACTTGTAGGGCGTCTCGGGAAAAACGACGGAGCCGATGTCGCGCCCTTCCATCACAACGTCGCGATCACTCGCGTAGGCGCGCATTTTTGCGACGAGAATTTCGCGGACCCGCAGGACGCTGCTGACGAGGGAGACTTCGTCGTTCACGCGATCGTCACGGAGATGTTCGGCGGGATCGACACCATCAATCAAGATCCGGGACCCGTCGTCACCGAGATCGCAATCGATGCGAGAAGTCTCGAGCAGGTGCGCAATGGCGTCACCGTCACCAGGAGAGATTGCGTTCTGCAATACATGCCAGGTCACGGCGCGATACATGGCGCCGGAATTTACGTAATCGAAACCGATCTTTTTAGCGAGCTCGCGCGCGACGCTGCTTTTGCCGGACGCGGCAGGGCCATCGATCGCAACGACACGGTGAGCAGCCGGGACATTCACAGCGAAAATAGGTGCCGCTGCTTCCGCAGAATTGCCGGGAATCTTCCCACCTTCGCGACGCAAGCGATCTGCTTGCACGCTTTCATTCTTCGGCTGTCTTGGAGGGTGTGAGTGAGCTGATGACCGGAGTCGTCAGGCGCGTTCGTTTTGAAGAAACGAATTCATCGAGCGCCTTTTCAAATCCTGGATACGATTCACGGACACACTCAACGTCCTGGACGATTGTCTCGCCGTCCGCAAACATTCCGGCGACGGCGAAAGCCATCGCGATGCGATGATCGCCGAAGCTCGCAACGCGCGCCCCTCGAAGCTCCGCCCGTCCATGAATCTCGAGCCCATCATCCAGTTCAACGACTTGCACGCCCATCGCGCGCAAATTGTGCGCGATGGCAGCGATGCGATCCGTCTCTTTCACTCGCAGCTCCTGGGCATGACGAATGATGGTCGTGCCACTCGCCAGCGCTCCCGCGACGGCGAGAATGGGCAATTCATCGATGAGCTGAGGGATCTCCTTGCCTTGAATGACTGTGCCCTTAAGCGGCGCACCCGTCACTTCCACCGTTCCACGCGGCTCGACTTGATCGACGTCCTCGATCGCTTCGCGCACTTGCGCTCCCATGCGAATGAGGACGCCAAGTAACGCAGTGCGTGTGTCGTTCAATCCAGTGCGGCGCACGAGCAAATGGCCACCCGGTTGCGCTCCCGCCGCGACGAGCCAAAACGCGGCCGAAGAAATATCGCCGGGGATCAGGAAGTCGCGTGATTCGGGCACTTGATCGCCGAAAATGCTCGTGCTGCCATCCTCTTCGTGGACGGTGCGGACCAGAAAATAATTCAGCATCAGTTCGGTGTGATTTCGGCTCACAGCCGGCTCATGCACCGTCGTTTTCCCTTTCGCGAAAAGGCCAGCCAGGAGCAGCGCGCTTTTTACCTGCGCACTCGCTACGGGCAAATCGTGCCGGCCCCCCTTGAGCTTTACACCGTGGATTTTCACGGGCGCGGTTTCGTTCGGCCCCTCGGCGACGATGTTCGCGCCCATCTTGCGAAGCGGGACGATGACGCGATCCATCGGACGGGCGGAGAGGGTCGCGCCTCCCACCAGGCGGCTGTCGAAACTCTGGCCGGCGAGTAATCCGGCGAGCAAACGCATGGTGGTCGCGGAGTTTCCGCAGTCAATTTCGCCGGAAGGCGCGGTGAGCAGCCGTTTCTTTCCGTGCACGACGAGCATATCCGGCTCCGGGTGTTCGATCTTGATCCCAAGAACACGGAGTGCCTGCACCGTCCTCATGCAATCGTCGCTCGGGAGGAACCCGCGCAGGACGCAAACACCGTTCGAAAGCGCGGCAATAATGGCGGCACGGTGAGAGATGCTCTTGTCGCCCGGCACCGTCATTTCCGCCTCGATGCGGGGTGCCCGTTTAACGCGAAATTCCATACGGCTCTATTGTTCGGTTCGGATCAAGTCATCGCGCTGTCGCCAGAACGGCCGCGCGCGACGGTCAGCATCGGGACATTCGGCGGGCTTGTCCAGTGCCGCCGCAAACCGTACGCCCACAAGCACGGCGAGCATTCCCAGCACGCCGTAGAACCGACGCCCGTCAGGGGACGAGAAAGATTTTGTTCGTGTACGGGTCTTTGACTTCGGTTCCAGGAGGAAACCCGCGGACGTCCACGTAGCCTTGATTGGGCGCGTACGGGCTGGTGACAAAGCCAGGCTTGTTCGGAACGGGAATGCCGTAAGGGATGTCGCCTTTGGTTTGTTTCGCCGGCGCGGTGGCCGCAGGCTGTGTCGGCGCTTCTACATTCACATTCGGCGGCGGGGTCGGGCCGTTCTGATACGGCTGTGGTTGCGGCGGGTATTCGCTCTGCGGCGGCGGCGACGGGTACCTTGAGGGATGACGCCGCGTCGAGCGAACCGGCGGTTCGTCCTCGCAGGCTGAGAGAAAGACCATGGCACCGACAAGGGCAAGCGAGAGCGAAAGTTTCATAAGTTGGGTTCGACGAGAGTCTATCCGTTGTAATTCATTGTTCGCTGGCTGACAATCGCTAATTACCCGGATCGCATCAAGGTCGGGTCCGGATACATCAATCTTGTTGACCTAGCCGCCTTTTTTCACAAGACGAAAAAATACAGTTTCGCAGCCGACGGTTTCCGAATCACAGAAGAAACATGGGCAAGAAGCCGACCGAGCTAATTTTGGTAGCTGATGACGACACAACGAGCCGCAAGCTGCTTGTGCGGATACTTTCCAGCGCGGGTTTTGCCTGCATACAGGCCTCGGACGGAATCGAAGCGTTGAAGTCATTGCACGTCGCCACACCATCGCTTCTGCTTCTGGACTTCGACATGCCGGGAATGGACGGAGGTGAGGTCTTGAAACAGTTGCGCAAGGATGGCGACGCGTCGATCGCCCAAATCCCCACGATCATGCTGACGGGACACGGCGGCGAGGAGAGTGAGGTTCTGTGCCTGGAAGCAGGAGCGGACGATTTTGTCACCAAGCCGATCAATCAAGCCGTGTTGCGCGCACGCATCGAAACGCAGCTGCGACTCCGCTCGATGCGGAGCCAATTGCAGCAACAAAACGACGAACTGGAAGCATGGCGACGGAATTTGGAGCGCGATCTCGCAGCGGCCCGATTGACACAGCAATCTCTCATTCCGCAAAAGCCCCCTGTGTTGCCGGGATGGGACATTGCCGCGTGCTATAGGCCTGTGATTCAGGTCGGCGGTGATATTTATGGCTGGCTGCGCATGGCCGACGGCAGAACATTATTTTGGATCGCGGACGCTACCGGACACGGGGCTTCCGCCGCGCTGCTCACGACGCTGGCAAAGCTCCTGTTTCACCATGGCAGTGTGGAACACAACGAGCCGGCGGAAATCATGGAGGCGGTGAACAACGATTTCCGAAGTATTTTTGGGGCCCGTTCGTTCATGACGGCTATGTGTGTTGCGCTCGACCCGACGACGGGCCGCGCGAGTGTGGTGGGCGCGGGGCATCCGCCCTTGCTCGTGGCCCGAAATGGTGGGCGAACTGAAGCGATCCTCTCGTCAGCGCCACCGCTCGGGCTGCTCGAGCGATCCGAGTTTCTCGAAACGAACATCGACCTCGAACCCGGCGAAGCATTTTTTCTTTATACCGACGGGCTTTACGGCTCGGGACGTGACGAAAATCCACGGCTTTCATCGGGGCGGCTCGGCGAAATGTTGCAGCCGATCCCAGCGAACGCGCAAGCGTTGCTAACCCGCGTGGTGGAGCAGGCCGCGATGAACGATGGGGGGAAGTCGGCTCCCGACGACGTGGCCGCGGTGGCCGTCCGGCGCTCAAATTGACCGACAAAATCTTTTCGATTCGCTAAAATTAGTATTGCCCTCCCACGAGCGAACGATTAATCAGCCTCTATGCCGAAACCCAAAAAGACTCCTTCAAAACGTAAACCGAACGCCGCCTTCATGAGACCGGTGCAGCCCGACGAAAAACTTTCCGCGATCGTTGGCTCCAAACCGCTCCCTCGTTCCGAGCTCACCAAGAAGCTCTGGGACTACATCAAGAAGAACGGTTGCCAGGATAAGAAAAAACGGACCATGATCAATGCGGACGATTCGCTCAAGCCCGTCTTCAACGGCAAGAGCCAGGTCAGCATGTTCGAGATG
>DASVJK010000089.1:0-27488 GCA_036385955.1 Chthoniobacterales bacterium
GAAAGGTATACTTGACTTCACCGGCAAAGCGCGGTTCACGCTCGAACGGCACGGCAGTCTGGCGAAATCCAATCCATGCCCGCAACCCTCGTAGATAGCGGCCCCGCTCCGGCAGCGCGTTCAGAACGTCCACAACCTTGCGGTCCATCAAACAGAAATCTCCGGTGTCCGACGGGATGTCCACGTCCGTGAGCAACCGCAGGACGCGGTAAAAGAGGTAGGCGAAAAGCCTTTTCGCTGGGCCTTCACGCTGCCGCGCGGTGCGCTGGGCATAGACGACGTGATATCCTGCGCGCCATTTGTCGACCATCGCCGGAATCAACTCGGGCGGGTCTTGCAGGTCAGCGTCGAGGACCACAATCGCGTCTCCTTGTGCAAAACGCAGTCCTGCGGTGACCGCAATTTGATGACCGAAATTGCGTGCCAGACTAACATAGCGCACGCGTGGATCACGCTTACGTAAATCGCGCATTATTTCCAGCGAACGATCGCAACTGCCGTCGTCCGCAAAAATAATCTCGCCTGTGGCGTCCAAGCCATCTAGGATTCCTGCCAGGCGGCGGTAGGTTTCCGCGAGTGTTTCTTGTTCGTTGAAGACCGGGATAATGAATGAATAGACTGGCTTCATCTTTGCTGTGGGTCCTGTTGGCAGCAAGGAGGATACCTAGCTGTCATCATTACCAGGGTCGTCTTGCGTCTTTAACAAAGGCTATTCCAAGCAGACCTCTGGCACTGTGGCCACTTCGATTCGCGACTCGTCCGTCGGCATTTGGACTTCCGAAATCGTAAAGGATTGGCCGATTGCGATGTCTTCGGAGTCGGTGCGCAAAAAGCTTTGCAACATTCATGCTTCGCCTGCCTTGATCTTCCTCGTAGCATCCGGCGAGGTCGTCAATTCAAATCGGTCGAAATGGGAGGCCTCCGCACCGTGAAAACATTTTTCAGTAGGAGATCTCGCCGACAGGATCCTTCCTCGTCAATTGGGCTTGAAAATAATCATTTTCCCTATGAACTATTTCCGCGCGTCGGAGCGGCCTGTCCAGACGACACTCAATATTCCTTGATGCGATGCTGCACTGAGGTCACACTGTCCTCCAAATCTCGGGGAAACTAAAGCTTGGCTCGACTTCGACTGATGAAAAACCGTTCGTCTTATCGTTTTTGTATCGTGTTGGTGTTTGCCGGCCTTTGCTGTCTCTTTTGGCTCTACACCACCGGACTCTCACGCAACCCTCCCGGCTTTTACGTGGATGAATCGGCCCTGGCTTACAATGCCTACCTGGTGGCTCACACCGGAGCTGGTGAATTCGGCCCACGCTTCCCGATTTATTTCCAGTTTTTCGCCGATGGTTGGTCGCAGTACGTCAGCCCAACTCAGGTGTATCTGCTCGCCATCCTGTTTCGCTTTTTGCCGCCTAGCATCCTCTTGGCGCGGATCTTTGCCGCGTTTTGGATATTTACCGCATGTTTGCTTCTTGGTCTTTTGGCCTGGCGGGTTTCCGGCAGACGAACAATTGCCATTATTGTTGCCGCCACGGCTTTAGTGATGCCATGGTTTTTTGAAGTAAGCCGCCTGTTACTTGAGCCCCACTTTGTTCCGTTTACAGTAGTGCTCTTTCTGCTTGTGCTTTACCGCGCGCGAGAAAAGGAAAAATGGGATTGGCGTATTGTCGTCATGCTCATCGTGCCCCTGACGTTGATGACCTATTGTTATCAGGTCGCACGGGTTCTAGCGCGCCTCCTCGCGATTGGACTATTGCTGATCGCGACCTCGTGGCAGCGATTAATTAGCGTTGTCAAAATAGGACTGTTATATGGGATCACTTTGGTTCCAATCGTGGTCTTCAATTGGCGCCATCCCGGAAATTTAACAAAACGATTGTGGGAGGTTTCATACATCAGACCGGGGATACCATTGAGCGACCTCGCTTCTCAGTTCTTTAAGCGGTATTTGGAAGATCAGAGCCTGACGGTTTTGCTTCTGTCAGGAGACTATCACGGACGCCATCACGTGCCGGGTTCGGGCGGCGCTATCTTTGTCGGGACCTATATCCTCGCAGTAATAGGCCTCTTTGTCGTCCTTGCCTGCCTTCGGCGCGATCCCTGGTGGCGTTACATTCTCTATGGCCTCGCCGTGTCGGTTGTGCCGGGTGCAATTGGAGTTGAGCCTTTTCATGAACTACACTTAATCGGGTATCCGGTATTTCTGCTTGTTTTGACGGTTCCAGCCCTCGAATGGTTCCTGGCAAAGCGCAAATGGGAGCAGGTTCCGGTCCTATCCGGGGAGGTTACAAAACCTTCCTGGGAACGCTTTAGGCTCTTCGTAGGCGAGAACCTTCCGCCGCGCTCTGTTCGTTTTGGCGTCCTAAGCTTGTTGTTGGTCTTCACCATGATACAAGCTTACCAGTTTCAGATCGTGTTTCGTCGTGATGGGCCGAAGCGTTTGTTTGAGTTTGATGTTCAATATAAGGAAGCTTACGACACAGCGGTCAAACAACCCGCCAGGCCCATCTACCTGGAAGATGGAAAATGGGGTCCCGGCTACATCCACGCCCTGTGGTATGCAACGGTCGAGAAAAGACCCAGGTCGCAGTTTGTCCATCTTAAACAGGGAGTGAAACCTCCGGCGGGCGTGGTCGTCATCAGCTCTGAGGAACAGTGTCAGCATTGTGAAACCATCCTGCGCACCGGGGTCTATCACGTTTATAAGACGCTCTGACCGGAGACGCCGTCGCTGGCCGAGGACACGAATTCACGTGATTTCACTCACCCGGCATGATTTGAAGGGCTCGATGCAGCCAGAGGTGACAAACCACATAATTCGGGTAGCTTCGGCAAGGCGAACATCGCTGCAATGGCCCACGAATCGACAACCGAATCGGTCGCGCACGCACCAACCGACCTGGAGTATCCCGCGTGTCCGCTCTGTCAGAGCGACCGGCGCGAGTTTCCCTTTCGTTTGTCCGCGCCTTATGGCGTGGTGCGGTGTGCGGCTTGCGGGGGCTACTACCTTTACCCGCGGTTGATCGAGAGCGCGATGCAAGCCATATATCGCGAATCGTCCTATTACGCCGGTGGAGAGTCGGGTTATGGCGACACGAGTTACCGTGCCCAGGAGTCAGCCTTGCGAGCTACTTTCCAACGGTTTCTGCGGAATCTCGTCAAACGTAAGTTGACCGGCGGCGACCTCCTGGAGGTAGGATGCGGCTATGGCTACTTGCTCGACCTGGCCCGCCCCTTTTTTTCCAGTCGGACAGGCACGGATTTTTCATCTGAGGCGGCCGCGATCGCGCGCACGACAGAGGCCGAAGTGTTCGTGGGAGGTGTCGAACAGCTTCCGTCGGGAGCGAAGTTCGATTGCGTCCTGGCGACACAAGTGATCGAACACATTTACGATCCACTACGTTTCGTCAAGCGACTAGTCAGCCACACAAAGGCTGGTGGACACATTGTTCTCGCTACTCCCGACATCGGTGGCGCCTTGCGGAAGGTCCTGGGCACGCGCTGGCCTTCGTTCAAGGTTCCTGAACATGTGATTTACTACGACTTTAACACGCTTGGCTTGCTGCTGCAGCAAGCTGGTCTGGACGATATCCGGAGGATTCCTTACCCGCATGCCTTTCCGTTTAGTTTGATAGGGAGTAAGTTCGGCCTCCCGCTGCCTTCGTTCCTTGGCCACTTGAAGGTATGGGTGCCGGCTACGTGCGTGGCCGCTTATGGGAGGGTTCCCAATGAGTAACACTCAAAATGACCACGTTGCTCTTTCTCTCGTTATCCCCGTCTTTCGGGAGGGTAGTCATTTGCTTGTCGTGCTCCAGGCAGTGCGCGCTTCCATGGAGCAGTGCAATCTGCCTTATGAGGTCGTGCTCGTTGATGACGGTTCCAACGATGACAGCTGGAGCGTCATTACGGCTGGAGCGAAGGCGTTTCCATCGATCCGCGCCTTTCGCCTGAGCCGAAACTTTGGCAAAGAGGCCGCCATCTGCGCGGGTTTGGAGCGCGCGCGGGGCGACGCCGTCATCCTGATGGACGCCGATGGCCAACACCCACCCTCGCTTTTGCCGAACATGGTGCAGATGTGGCAAAGCTCCGGAGCCGACATTGTGGAGGCGATCAAGCGCAAGCGGGGAAATGAATCGCTATCCGGCAAACTCAGCGCTTTGCTTTTTTATATCATCCTGAATAAGCTATCCGGCTTCGATTTGAAGGGCGCTTCGGATTTCAAGCTAATGAATCGGAAGGCTGTCAACGCCTGGCTCAAAATGGGTGAACGCAATGTGTTCTTTCGCGGGATGACCGCCTGGATGGGTTTTACTACCGTGCAAATTCCTTTCGAGGTGGTGCCACGCTCTGGCGGTCAGTCTACCTGGTCTTACTTGAAACGTTTGAAGCTGGCGCTCATTGGCATAACGGCTTTCTCTTCCTTCCCTTTGCAATTGGTCACATTCGCCGGCGCGCTCTTCTTCGCCTTCTCACTGCTTCTAGGCGCCGAGACGCTCTACCAGAAACTGGCCGGACAGGCGGTGAGCGGTTTCGCGACGGTAATTCTCCTGGAACTGCTCACCGGAAGCCTTCTGATGATAAGCCTCGGCATCATAGGTGAATACCTCACCCGCATTTACGAGGAAGTTAAAGGCCGGCCAAGGTATCTGATAACGGAATCAGTCGAGCCTGCCAGCAAGCCGCCAGCGGATGAATGATAGCAGGCGTGAGAGCGAAGACTGGCAAATCGGCGAGTTAGTGAAGCCCGGCGATCACCAGCTGCCGCTGGCATGGTCAACCAGAATGCCGAGACGGACTCGAGACGCAGATTACTAATCCTTTTGGGGACACTGTGAAAGGTCGATTGCGTGCCTTGTTCTGGATAGCTGGCCTGGCATTACTTTTTGCCCTCTACACGTCCGGGCTTGGACATAATCCGCCCGGTTTCTATCTGGATGAATCGGCGGCGGCTTACAATGCCTACCTGGTTTCCAACACCGGAGCTGGTGAATTTGGGCCCCGCTTTCCGCTCTTCTTTCAATACTACACCGGTGGCTTCACCCAAATCGCCGACCCCACGCAGATCTATATGCTTGCCGCCGTGTTTCGTTTTTTCCCGCCGAGCATCCTGCTGGCGCGGATGTTTAGCGCCTTCTGGGTCTTTGCCGCATGTTTACTCCTTGGTGTTTTGGCCAGGCGAATTTCTGGCCGGCGGACGATCGGTATCATCGTCGCTGCCACGGCACTTCTGACGCCGTGGTTCTTTGACGGAAGAGGTTTGCTCCTGGAGCCGCAATTTGTGCCAATGGCGTTGGCGCCGTTCCTATTGACGGTCTACCACGTGCAGAGAAAGGAAAGTTGGAACTGGCTCGGGGCTGCCATGCTTGGCGCGACCCTCGCGCTGGTGACCTATTGCTATACAAGCGGACGGCTCCTGGGACCGCTTTTGGCGCTCGGTCTCCTGTTCTTTGCGACCACAAGGCAACGTCTTATTAGCGTTATCAAGGCGGGGCTTTTGTACGGCGTCACGTTAGTCCCGATGTTTGTGTTCAATTCGCGCAATCCTGGCGTCCTGACGAAACGATTCAACGAGGTCTCGTACCTCAAGCCGGGCGTACCCTTGAGCGAGGTCTTGTCTCACTTCATCAAACGCTATCTGGAAGATCTGAGTTTAAACAGCTTGCTTATGACGGGAGACATTCTTCCGCGCCATCATGTGCCGGGTTCGGGAGGCGCTTTCTTTTTCGTGACCTTTATCCTCGCCATCATCGGTCTCGTAATCGTCATTGCCCGCCGCCGGCGCGACCGGTGGTGGCGATTCATCCTCTACGGGATCGCTATCGCGATTTTGCCGGGTGCGATCTCGGTCTGGCCGTTCCATGAGATGCGTCTCATGGCATATCCGGTATTTCTCGTGCTCCTGACGGTGCCGGCCCTCGAATGGATGCTGGCTCGAGATACACACAAATCGAATCTGGCGCCATCGCTCTCCCACGAGGATGGGGAGCCACTCTTCGCGCCTGGAATTTCAGAGAGTCCTTTGCCGCGCGCTGCTCGCTTGTTAATTCTGTATTCTTTGTTGGCGCTCACCGCCATGGAAGCCTGCCGGTTTCAGATTGTCTTTCGCCGTGATGGACCAAATCGCACGTCTTATTTTGACGTTGATTACAAGGACGCTTACGACGCGGCGACCAAACAACCCTCCAGGCCGATCTATCTGGAGGACGGAAAATGGGGTCCGGCCTACATCCACGCTTTGTGGTATGCAACGGTGGAGGGAAGGCCCACCTCGCAGTTTGTCCATCTGGAACCTGGAGCGGGCGCGCCGCCCGGAACGGTTGTTATCAGCTCTGCCGAGAGCTGCCAGGATTGTGAGACGATCACGCGCACCGGCGTCTATCACGTTTACAAGTCGCTTTAGAAGTTATCATATGGAAACGCACAGAGTTTTATCCAAATTGGCAACCTGGCGGTATGTCAATCGCCCGAATGCATTCAGAGAGTAGCCCAGTCTTTTCGTGAGGCGGAGGAGCAAGTCCGCAGAGACCGAAGGGAGAGCGCGCTCGAATTGGCGATTGTGGGGCAAAGAAGAAAATGATAAACAATAGTTATCCAGTCGCTTGTGCAGAAGTCTGACAAAATATTCGTCGCCGGTCATCGAGGTCTTGTCGGGAGCGCATTGATTCGCAAGCTGGAACGGGATGGATTCCAGCACCTATTGAAGCGAGATCGCTCTCAGCTGGACTTGATGGATGAGGCTGGAGTCAATCGCTTTTTCGCGGAGGAGAAGCCAGACATTGTGATCTTCGCGGCGGCACGTGTTGGGGGCATCAAGGCGAATAATGATCTGCCGGTCGAGTTCCTGCTCGAGAACATTCAAATACAGAATAACGTCATCCGGGCCGCGCACCAAGGCAACGTGCGAAAGCTCTTGTTTTTGGGCAGTTCCTGCATTTATCCGAAGGAGGCACCGCAACCGGTTCAGGAGACGGCGCTTCTGACAGGGCCGCTCGAACCTACGAACGAAGCTTATGCAATCGCGAAGATCGCCGGGATAAAGCTTTGCCAGGCGTATGCCCGGGAGTATGGAGCGAACTTCATTTCGGCCATGCCCACGAACCTTTATGGGCCTAACGATAACTTCGATTTGCTTTCGTCGCATGTCTTGCCCGCACTCTTGCGCAAGACGCACGAAGCAAAAAAGAAACGAGAGCGCGAGATTCTTGTCTGGGGTTCAGGCAAGCCACGGCGGGAATTCCTCCACGCGGATGACGCGGCGGAAGTCTTCGTTTTCCTCTTGGAGAAATATGAGAGCGCCGAAATAATCAACGTCGGCTGCGGTGAAGACATATCCATCCTCGAGTTGGCGGAATTGATCTGTGACGTAGTTGGGTTCGAAGGCAATCTGGCTTGGGACACAAGTAAACCCGACGGAACGCAGCGCAAACTTCTCGATGTTTCGAAATTGTCCGATCTGGGGTGGCGCCAAACGATTTCCCTACGGGAAGGGATTGCGCGGACCTACGAATGGTTCTTGCAAGACCCTACGTGGGCGGCCGTGAGATAAGAAAGGGCCGCATTGGCGTGCCTGGCGCCGGGCGCACTTGATTGGTGAGGGCATTTTTCCGGGGGTTGGGAATGCACTGTGGTCGACTCGAAGCCATGTTCGGCAGCTTACGCCTCGAGGCCGGCCCGGCCCGGCCTCTCAAGTTTCATTCGAGGGCCTGAGTCTCCAAGCGTCAAACGCGTCGCTTGCCGGGTATGGGAATTCACGTGACACACTCCCCCGACATGATATACACGGCTCGACTCAGCTAGAGATGATAAACCTCATATTTCGGATACCTACGGCATCGTGAAACAATTCCTTGAGTTCGTTATCCGCCGCGTTCTTGCCAGCTCAGCCGCCAGTGGGTGGCAGCGGGCAACGATCGAGATCGTCGAGTAGCTGGCGAAACATCGCTTTCCATGGCACACGAATCGACGCAAGGATGGTCGACTCCGCTGGACGGGCTCTCACGACCCAGGGTTCTTTGGGCTTGGGCCTTGGGTATTTCGTTTCTTGTCTCTGTCTTTGCGGCCCTTCGAGGTGGCTATGTCGGCCCCGATTCCGACACACATATGGCGCGGATCCTCGACTCCACGAGAGTTTTTGATTTCTCCGCGATGGATCCCCCCCTTTTTTGTCTGATCAGCAACGGACTTTTCCGGCTGATTGGAAGGAACAATGGGTTTCCCATCACTCTTTCGATCATCCAGGCAGCCGTTAATACCCTAGCTCTCTGGTGGTTTTTTCTCTACTCGGAGCGCCGTTTTCGGTCACCCGTCCTTCATTTGGCCCTTGTTCTTCTTCTGACTTTCCTGCCGGTCCGAATGATCCACGCCCTTTCCGTTGGAACAGATTGGATGGTAATTCCGGTATTTGTGCTGGTGCTTTTTCTTTTCGACAAATTCTTGTCTGAGAAAACTTCCACTCCGAAAAACGCGGCATTTCTCGGGTTGGCCCTGGCTCTGGGAATTTGGAGCAAATACAGTTTTATGGCCCTGCTTCCCGCGGCCTTCGTTATCTTTGCATTCCTGTGGTGGAAGCGTAGGTGGCCCTTGAGACGCTTCATTGCGATCTGCGCTCTCAGTTTGGTCCTACCTTCAGCTCTATTACTTTATAGTTCTTGGAGGAGCGCCCGTGCGAAGGGCTTCGCGACCGAGAGGATTTGGCTCCAAAAGGGGATGGAGCCTGATATGAATTACAAGGACCTTTTTTCGGTGAAGGTTGCGGACCTTGAACTTTTCAAGGCTCCCGAGATGTTCAAGCGCGAGCCATCGGACGGGAACAATTACCATATGGGCTACCGCGTGGCGCACCAACACAGCTATCTGGCGTTGTCGCACATGAGCACGTTTACAGATACGCAGAATCTGTTTCAGGATTTGTCCATGCCTCCCGATCTGGACATTCGTCTTAACGCGGCCTACAAGACGCGCCGACCAGGGAATACTCCGCTGAACGTGGCATCCATGTCATTGGGAACTCTCTGGACCGTCCTGGCTCTAATAGGCACTCCCGTGATATTCTTCGGAGCGGTCAGGAATCTTTTCAGGGGTAAACTCGAGCGGGAAGATGTCGCGGCTCTTTTGGGAGCTGCCTATTTTTTGCTCATGTTTCTCCCGATTCCATTCGTTATTTGGGGCTGTCGTGACGGATTTTGGACGCCACGCCTCATCCTGCCGTGCCTGTTCTTCTTTTTCTGGGCCGCCTTTCTTTTCCTGGACCGGACAATCGTGCGCAAATCGGAGAAGATCGCGTTCGACGTCCTGACTCTCGTCATCGTCCAGTGTGGAATTGAAATAGTGATGCTGGCATGAGAATGACTAGTCGCGGGCCACTGAAATTCATGGTTCCACACCACTGGCGGTGAGTCAGCGAACGAATCGAGAAGATGAACATGTCTAAGTTCCCGATGCGTGGTTGAACGCAGTTTCAAGCTACAACCCGCCCATCCTGTTCCCATGCGGAAATACCTCTATCGCAAGCTGCGGGCATATCTCGATCTCTATGTCCGCCCCGGTGACCGAGTCGCCGAGATTAGCGCCAAAGAAACAGCTGAGTCACTTGATTTCCAAGGCCACACGCTGCTCGTTCTTCAAAGCCCATCTCGGGAAATGGGTCAGCCTCGACTCAACCTTGAAGCGTTGACGAATTTTCGTGCCGACTATGTGTTGCTGAACGGGAACATTCATTATGAAGCAGACATCCAGGACTTTCTGGGAACCATCCGTCTGGCTCTCCTGCCCTCGACGCGGGTCATCATCATGTTCTACAGCACACTCTGGAAACCCTGGCTGCGCCTCGCCACGGCGCTCGGCGTGCGCCGGAAAACACCGGAGGAAAACTGGATCGCTAATGAGGATGTGCGAAATCTCCTGCTCCTGGCGAATTACGAATTGGTGCGGCAGGAGAGTAAATTCCTCATCCCGATCTACATTCCCCTGATCAGCTATCTTGCGAACCGGTTCCTGGCGCCGCTGCCTGGCCTCCGTCTTCTTAACCTGCTCAATATCGCCGTGGCCCGACCGCTCGGCCTTTCGGTGCCGGATGGAAGCAAGCGGCCGTCAGTCTCCGTGATTGTGCCCGCGCGTAACGAAGCCGGAAACATCGAGGCTGCCATCCTTCGCACCCCTGCGATGGGGCCGGATGATGAGCTCATCTTCATCGAAGGCAACTCGACGGACAACACTTGGGAGACAATCTGCGAGCTGAAGAGGAAATATCAGGCGACTCATAACATTCAAATCGATCGGCAGGAGGGGAAAGGAAAGGGCGACGCCGTTCGAAAAGGCTTCTCGCTGGCGAAGAAGGAAATCTTGATGATCCTGGATGCGGATCTGACGGTGCCGCCAGAAGAATTGCCGCGTTTCTACGAAGCGTTGGTGGCGCAAAAGGGTGAGTTCATTAACGGCAGCCGGCTTGTCTATCCGATGGAGAAGCAGGCGATGCGATTTTTTAATCTGATGGGGAACAAATTCTTTGCCGTGATGTTCTCCTTCGTTCTTGGCCAGCGTTTTAAGGACACACTTTGCGGCACGAAAGTCTTGACCCGGGAGAATTACCTGAAGCTGGCAGCGCATCGGAAATACTTTGGTGAGTTCGACCCATTCGGTGATTTCGATTTGATTTTCGGCGCGACCCGCATGGCCTTGCGCATCGTGGAAGTGCCAATTCATTATCGCGAACGCACCTACGGCTCGACCAATATCGAGCGGTGGAAACACGGATTTATCCTCCTCCGCATGCTGAGATTCGCCGCGGCGAGAATCAAATTCCTCTAGAGCGAAATATAGGTGAGTCGCCCTGCATAAGGAGATCCATCACGGCAGATATCTCAGCGCGCACATCGCCGGCGCAGGCTGGAAACGGAAAGTGCCGGCTGGGTGCCGGGCGTTTCAGTAGCCAAAGCGCCGCTCGCGGCGTAAAGAATCCGCGTGATCGGCGCACCGCGTAATTTCCATTTCCTCGGCATCTGCGGCACCGCCATGGGATCGGTCGCGGCGGCTTTGCGCGAGCGCGGCTTCACGGTCACCGGCTCGGACGAAAACATCTATCCGCCGATGTCGACCTTTCTCGAGAGCAAGGGGATCGCGCTCCATCAAGGTTTATTGCCCCGAAAATATTCCGGCCGACGCCGAGATCATCGTCATCGGAAACGCGGTCGTCCGCGGCAACCCCGAGGTGGAGGCCGTCTTGAACCGGAAGTTTTACTACACCTCGCTTCCAGAAGTGCTGAAGCAGTTTTTCCTGCGCGGCCGGCACAGGCTAGTCATCACCGGCACGGTGGCGACATTTCCACTACCTGCGCCAAGCAATAGAAAAAGTAAACGCAGCCGCCGGCCGGCTCATGGGTGGGCCAGTTTTAGAGCGGACCCCAACTTTTGCGAAAGTGCAACGGGGATATCGACTTCAAAGGGTGTCTCCGGTCGTGGTTTCGAAATCATGGTGTACTTGGTTCGCGGACGGATATCTCGTTGTAAGCATGATGCAAGGGGCGAAATATCCGCGATTTCAGCAGACCGATCCTATTCAGGATGAAGACGGCGAGGAGTCGCAGCACGCCTAGGCCATAGTGGATTGATCTTCCGAGATTGATCGTGCTCGCTTCGGCGAAATAGCGATGGGGCACGGAGATTTCGTCGATCCGCGCGTTGAACCAGACGGCCTGGGCGATGATTTCCTGATCGAAAATAAAATCGTTCGAGTTGAGGAGGAAGGGAAACGTTTCCAAAGCCGTGCGACTAAAGGCGCGAAACCCGGTGTGATACTCCGAGAGCTTTAGCCCGAAGACTCTGTTCTCACACCAGGTCAGAAAGCGGTTCGCGATTCTTTTGTAAAGCGGCATTCCACCGGCCACCGCGTAAGCCATGCGCGAGCCAAGGACAACGTCCGCGCGTCCTTCTGCGATCGGCGTGACGAGCTCCGGGATTTTTTTCGGATCATATTGATAGTCCGGATGAAGCATGACGATGATCTCAGCTCCGGTCTTAAGCGCCTCGACGTAACAGGTCTTCTGGTTTCCGCCATATCCCTGATTTTCTTGGTGGAGAAAAACGCGCAGCCCAAGCTCGCGCGCGATCTCAACGGTCGCATCGGCCGAAACGTCGTCGACGACGATGCATGCGTGGACGCAGTCCAACGGGATCTCGCGATAAGTTTTTTCCAACGTCTTGCCGGCGTTGTAAGCCGGCATGATGACTAGTACTTTTTTGGAATTCATTACTACTCTGGAAACCGCCTTAAGAAGCGATGCCCACAAGATCGCTAACCTTTTTCCCACGCCCTTTAAAGCCAATTTTGAAAACTGCGCGTGTCTGGCAGCTGGTCGGAAAGGTCTGCGCCGTTGAGGGCAAAGCGCAGATCATGATTTTTTCTCAAGGAGAAGTGGCTTGCAAAACGCATGTCCGTCCGGCCGCGGTGGGCGGTTTGGAAACCGCCCCTCCTTGGAAAGGCCGCGTTTCAGTAGCCAAACCGTTGCTGGCGGCGTAAAGGGAATTCGCATGATTGGCGCGCGGGAAGATAAAGCGCTGGCGCCGGATTTCTTCCGGAACGCCGTCGCAGTTTGCGTAGGGAAAGTCCGCTTTCATGCGTAACACTCAAGCCTCCACCGCCATCGAAGGAAACGTTGCGCCGGCGGCGCAATCCAGCGCCGATTCTTTGCCCGGCCGGCGTTGGCGCCGGCTTCGAGTTCTCCAGTATCCAATCGCGGTCGCGCTTTGCTCCACAGCCATAACGTTCGCATTCGGTTTCTGCGCCTATCTCGTCATCGAGAACGCGATGCCCCCGGAAGGCTGGCTGGGGATATGGAATCGATGGGATTCGATTCATTACCTGGACGTGGCGCAATCTGGCTATGCCGGTGATGCCGCGGGGGAACAGCGGTTCATGATCGTTTTCCTGCCGCTCTATCCCCACGCCATTTATCTCGCTCACTTTCTTATCCCCGACTGGCAGGTGGCCGCTGTCGTCGTTTCGAATATCTGTTGCGCGGGCGCGTTCTGTTATTGCTTCTTGTTGACCGAAAAGGAATTCGGCCGGCGAGCAGCCCGGGCCGCGGTCTTTTATTTCTCCATCTTCCCTACGGCGTATTTTCTTCACATCGCCTATTCGGAAAGTCTTTTTCTCGTCTTGACGATTGGCGCCTTTTACTACGCAAGGCAGGGGCGCTGGCTCCCTTGTGCCCTGCTGGGAATGCTGGCGACGGGCAGTCGCATTTCCGGCCTGGCCATCATGCTGCCGCTCGCGTTCGAATACTTCCAACAGAAGAATTTCAGCTGGCGCCAGATCCGCTGGGACTGCGCGCTCCTGTGCCTGATCCCGCTCGGGTTCCTCGCCTATCTTTATTTGAATTATCACTACTTCGGAGACCCTCTGAAATTTTTGCAGTTTCAGCGGGAACATTGGTATCGATCTTTGTCTTCGCCGTTTCTTGCGTTGCAATGGAGCTGGGAGGACATCATGCGCGACACACCGATCGAGCGCGTCATGCAACATGGCTCGCTGCTCGTAGCCTTTGCGATCAGCACCATCGGCCTTGTCGTGGCGGCGTTTCGCCTTCGGCCATGCTACACCATTTATCTGGCGGTGAGCTGGGTGCTGATTTTCTGCGACAGCTTCACGTTGTCTTCTCCGCGGTATCTGCTCACACTCTTTCCCTTGTTCATGCTCCTGGGGCAATGGCGGCGGCGGGCATGGGCGCATTACAGCGTGGCGTTTCTCTGCATTCTGTTTTACGGCTTGAATGCCACGCAGTTCGTCCGCGGCTGGTGGGCGCACTAGGAGCACGGATGACTTGCAGCGCCGGTCTCGGACAGGCGTCGCGCCGCCGCCCAAACGCTTTGGCGCGCAGGAGGCTGCGCGGCTCGGGATGACAAGCGAATTAGTTTTCGCGCTGACGGTTGTCTTCCCTTCTCCTGCTTATGCGTGATCGTCATCGCTCCGGGTTCGTCTGAGCATGATCAGGATCGGAAGCAGGAGTGTTTGCCCATCACTCGAGAGAGCGATCAGCGAACGCCTTTCAGTAGCCAAACGTTCACTCGCATCGTAAAGGAATCCGCGTGATAGACGCACCGCGTAATTTCCATTTCCTCGGCATCTGCGGCACCGCGATGGGATCGGTCGCCGCGGCTTTGCGCGAGCGCGGTTTTACGGTCACCGGCTCGGACGAAAACACTTATCCGCCGATGTCGACCTTTCTCGAGAGCAAGGGAATCGCGCTCCATCAAGGGTATCGACCCGAAAATATTCCGGCCGACGCCGAGATCATCGTCATCGGAAACGTCATCGTCCGCGGCAACCCCGAGGTGGAAGCCGTCTTGAACCGGAAGCTTTACTACGCCTCGCTGCCGGAAGTGCTGAAGCAATTTTTCCTGCGCGGCCGGCATAATCTCGTCGTCACCGGCACGCACGGAAAGACCACCACGACCGCCTTGCTCGCCTGGATCATGACGGCCGCGAAACTCGATCCGAGCTACGTTATCGGCGGCATCCCGAAAAATCTCGGGCAGGGCGCGCGTTTCAACGATTCAAAATATTTTGTGATCGAAGGGGACGAATACGACTCCGCCTTCTTCGATAAGCGCTCGAAGTTCGTTCATTACCTGCCGGAATTGTTGATCGTGAACAATATCGAGTTCGATCACGCGGATATCTTTCGCGACCTCGAGGAGATCAAACTCAGTTTCCGGCGGCTGCTCAACATCGTGCCGCAAAATGGAATGGTGCTCTTGAACGGCGATGATCCAAATTGCGTGGAAGTCGCACGCGACTGCCTCGCCCAAATTTTGGAAATCGGTTTTTCACCCAATTGCGCGCAGCAAATTCGCGATGTCGCTTGTTCTTCCGATGGCTCGCGCTTCACCCTTGGTAACGACGAATTCGAGGTGCCGCTGATCGGGGAATTCAACGTGCGCAATGCGGCGATGGCAATTTCAGCTTCACGCTTCTACGGCGTTTCGGTGGCGAAGATCCGGAAAGCGCTGGCGCGTTTTCAGGGGATCGCGCGGCGGCAGGAAGTGCGGGGGGAAGCGCGCGGGGTGAAAGTGATCGACGATTTCGGACATCATCCGACCGCGATCCGCGAAACGCTGCGAGCGTTGCGGCACCGCTATCCGGGTTGTCGTTTGTGGGCCGTCTTCGAGCCGCGCTCGAACACGACGCGACGCGCGGTTTTTCAGCAGGAGCTTCCCGATGCGCTGAAACTGGCGGACGGCGTTTTTATTTCACAAGTAGCGCGCCTCGAGCAAATCCCGGAAGGGGAGCGGCTGAATCCCGAAGCGGTCGTGGAAGCGATCGTGGCGTCGGGCCGGCCGGCTTTTTACGAGCCGGATGTGGCTCATATTATAGACCGACTCGTGCCGCTCCTGAAAGCGCAGGATATTGTCGCGATTTTTAGCAACGGTGGCTTTGACGGGATCCACGGGAAGTTGCTGGAGAGGTTGCGCGAACCCTCCCTGTAGCGGCGGTCTATGACCGCCGAACAAAACGTTGGCGACAGGGTGCGCAAAGCAAGATTACGCCGGCTCGAAAGAGTTTTCGTTCTGGCGCCGATTAGTTTATCACAGCAAACGCATCGAATCGCCGTTCGATTTTTGCGGTCCCCGAGATTCATCGCGCCTTCCTGGAATTCGCCAAGCTCGGCGAGGATCGCGGTGCGTTCATCGGAGCCTATGTTTTGATGCCGGAGCACATTCACCTTTTTGTGGCCCTGGATCCGGATACGACACTGACCACATGGGTGAAATCGTTGAAGAATTCTTTGTCGAAACGTTGCGAAATCTGAATGTCCCCGCGCCGCACTGGCAGAAAGGCTTCTTCGATCACGTGCTGCGCAGTGGCGATTCCTACGCTCAGAAATGGGAATACGTTCGTGACAATCCAGTCCGCGCGGGATTGGCAAAAGCCTGGCGGGACTGGCCGTTCAGCGGACAAGTGCACCCACTGGAGCATCGTGACTGATCCCCGGATTCTACGGTGCGATTTGGAGGATCACCGCTTCTTTCGGCGGTCATAGACCGCCGCTACAGCAAGGCAGCCGTTGAATCGCCGCATTGAGTCAGTGTCGGCCCTGTAGCGGCGGTCTATGACCGCCGAATGACGCGCATGGTGGACGGCGCGAATTCTTACGAAGTATGATCGTGCGCGATGCGCCAGCCGTCGGGTGTGCGGCGGAAGAGGAGCGTGAAACGCCCGTGAGGTTTGTCACTTTTGCGGACCAGCCTCCAGCGTCCGATCACAAGTGCGGCGTCACTGCTTAGGCGCGTGATTTTCAGCTCCGAGAAAGTGAGCGTGCCCATCTTCTCGCGGCTGTCGTACTTTTTCTTATAGCGATCGCGCACCGTTTGCCAACCGCGGGTGAGTTTGTCGCCCGAAATGAATTCGGTTGCATCCGATCGGGCGTAGCCGCTCATGAACCCATCGATATCGCCGCGGTTCCAGGCAGCGGCTTGCGCCGACATCACCGCGCGAATTTCCGCATCGTCCTTGGAACTACGCTGTTGGATCTCCGTGGCCGCAGACAAGGCTCCGCTGGTAAGACCGGCGAACAGCGCTGTTACGATCATTCTCTCGAGGAACGGGCTTGGAATCATGCTCTTCAATTGGAGGTTGGATGTTGGTCCGGCAGCCGCCGGATGGACGTTCTCTGCCTTTTAAGCGTACGGGAACGCGATGGCGACATCGAATGTTGTTCAAACTCACGGGAAGCGCCCCCGAAAAATCCATCTCTCCCAAGGGGAACGAGGTTGACCGCGCATCCCCGACCTATTACATAAAACCCGTGCTACGGCTTTTCTGCATCGCGGCGCTGTTTCTCGCAGCGATCAATTCCGGTTTCGGCCAAACCAAGGCTGCCGCCCCGCCGACACTTCCAAACAACCCCCAGGCTGCGCCTGTGTCTGAAGAGCCTGTCCCGCCCCCACCCCCACCTGCGACCACTCCAATCGCGCAGGACCGGATGGTGACGTTGCAATATCCAAACAGCGACGTCGCCGATGTGCTCCACCTCTATGAACAGCTCACCGGCAAGAAGCTGGTCATGGACAATTTCGTTCAGGGGAAGGTCAACATCTTCCTGGCCAAACCGCTCCCGCGCGAGGATGCGATCAAGATCATCGAGATGAATTTGCTTATGAACGGGTACTCGCTCGTGCCGGCCGAGGGCGATGTCGTAAAAGTGATCGGAACCGGGAGAAATCCGCGCGGCGCCGGTGTGCCGATTATATCCGACGACGCCGACATCCCGAGCGGCGACCACGTCATCAGCTTCCTGTTCAAGCTTCGCTACGCCGATCCGCTCGAGCTCCAGCAGGTGCTCGGCCAATATCTTTCACCGCCCCAGACTTTCACTTCGTTTCTTGCGTTGCCCAAGTCATCGAGCATTCTCGTCACCGAAAATTCCAGCGTGATTCGCGCCCTCGTGCACATCATCGACCAGGTAGACATCCCGCCGGCGGAAGTGGTGAGCGAATTCATCAAACTGGAGCGCGCCGATGCGACCAAGGTCGTCGAAATGCTGAAAGAGGTTTTCGACAAAGGAAATCAGCCCACTACTCCGGGCGTGCCGGGGATACCAGGGGTTAAAGGCGTGCGTCCGATTGCACCCATTGTGTCGGCGCAGCAGTCGAAGGAGGAACTGGATATCGGGGCGCTCGCTGCACTTTCCGAGGACTCCATTGTCGTCGGCAAGATCAAGATAGCCGCTGACGTGCGGACAAACCGGATTCATATCATCACGCGCCCGGTTAACATGCGGTTCATTCGCAAGCTGATCGCGGAGTTCGATGCGAACGTTGAGTTCGGCAAACCGGTTACGCGTCCCCTGCGCTATATCTCCGCCGCCGAAATCTTGCCGGTGCTGGTGCAAGCCTTGACGGAGCCAGGAACCAGCGGGCAAGCCGGTCCGGAGGGTGCGAACCCGAACGCGAACCCGCAACAGCAACAGCCGCGGCCACGGTCCACTTCCACGGGCAATACGAGCGGGTTCGATTCCGGCTCCAGCAACAATAGCAGCCAAGGTTTCTCAGAGGAACTTTCCACCACGGCGGTTGATACGACGCCAAAAGCAGTGACGATCGGCAACGCGAAGATCATCGCGGATCAACGCGCGAACGCGATCATCGTCCTGGGCAACCGCGAGGTTGTCGTGAAGGTCGGGAAGATTCTGGACGAGATGGACGTGAAGGCACCGCAAGTCGCGCTAAGTACTGTGATCGGCGAGCTCACGCTGAATAATGAGGAAGATTTCGGCGTTGATTGGTTTCAGAAATTCAAACACACTCCCGACGGTACTCGCGGTCAGACGGGTATCGCGAGCATCACGAGTAACGGCATCGGGATAAAACCTATCGATGCGGCGACTTTGACCAGCCTGGCCAACCTCGCTGCCGGAGTCGCAACAAACGGCGGCACCAGTCTTTTCCTCAATACAGGTTTTGGTCTCTCCTCGATTGTGCATGCGCTCGATTCGACGGGGAAGTTCAGAGTCATCTCGCGACCGATGGTGTTTACGACCAACAACAAGAAGGCGATTATCGCCTCCGGAACGGAAATCCCAGTTCCGGTCAGTACGCTGTCGTCATTCCAGCCAGTCGTAAGCGGCACGCCTGTCAACAATTTTGGCACGCAATCGAGCATCCAGTTTAAGAAAGTGGCGCTCCAGCTCGAAGTCGTGCCGCTGATTAACTCCGAGAAAGAAGTCACGCTCGATATCCTGCAAAAACTCGACAGCGTAGCGGATTCCACGAATATCGATGGAAATTTGATTCCGAATATCGCGACACGATATATCAAAACGACTGTGTCGGCGGCGAACGGTTCGACGATTGTCCTGGGCGGATTGATTACTGACAACAAGCGGACAAGCAAGACCGGTATCCCGCTTCTCAGTCGAATCCCAATGATTGGCGCTATTTTTAGAAATACGACCACGATTAAAAATCGCACCGAGCTCATTGTCCTGATGCGCCCGGAAGTCGCTCTGACGAAACTCGATGCCTATCGTCTTCGGCAGAAGAGCGATGACAGGACACATTTTGGACCAGAGCTCGACCAGGACGATTGTCCCGATTGTCCAAGGCCGGGCGATGGGAAACAACACGATCTTCCGGCGCCCGATCTGCCGGGAATGAAGTAATCTGGGGGAGCGCTCCGTGGAAAAACGCGTCCGCGGATGACAATTCCACCGGTCACGAGTAAGGTGCGCGCGTGAATGCCGCCGTTAGCCAATCTTTGATCGATCTACTCCTCGCCAGCGGCGTGCCGTCCCACGACGAAGCGAGGGAACTCGCCTCGAACTTGAATGGCGGATCGTGGACCAATCAGGTGCTCGATTCCGGCAAAGTGGATGAACAGCGCTTCCTGGAAGCGATCGGAAATTATTTCCAGGTGCCGGTCGTTTCCATCGACAAAAAGAAGATCGAACGCGCGGTCTTGTCGCTGCTGCCAAGCCGGTTCGTTTTCCAACATCACATTTTGCCAATCGAGATGAAGGACAAGACGGTCGTGCTCGCGACCTACGATTTGTTCAACTCGGTCGGACGGCAGCTCGCTTCGCAACTTCTGAAGTGCCCGGCCGAATGGGTCCTCGTGCCGCGCGCGCAAATCTTGCGCGCGATGAAAACAGTCTACGGCGTCGGCGCAGAAACGTTCGATGAAATCCTAAAGGCGAATCGCTCGTTCGAAAGTTCGCAGGACGTCGAGATGAGCACCGACTTGAACGCGGACGACCCGGATGCGTCGGTGGTGAAATTCGTGAACCAGATCATTCGCGAGGCGATCCTGGAGCGCGCGACCGATATTCACGTCGAGCCGCTCGAGAACGATCTGCGCATTCGTTACCGCATCGACGGAATCCTGCACGAAGTGGCCGTGCCGCCACAGCTGCGCCTGCTGCAATCGGCCATCATCTCGCGCTTGAAAGTGATGGCGCACATGGACATCGCCGAGCGGCGTCTGCCGCAGGATGGCCGCATCAATCTGCAAGCGCACGACCAGAACATCGACGTGCGCGTCTCGACGATTCCGACCGTGAACGGCGAATCGATCAGCTTGCGTTTGCTCAGCCGCACCGAACAGCATTTCGGTTTTGAGCGGCTCGATTTGAGCGAGAAGCAATCCAAGATCATTCGTCATCTGCTCGCGCAGCCGAACGGAATTATTTTGCTGACCGGGCCAACCGGCTGCGGAAAATCTACTTCGCTTTATTGTTTTCTCAGCAGCATCAATTCCGTCGAACGCCGGATCATCACGATCGAAGAGCCGGTGGAATACCGGCTGCCGGGTGTCTCGCAGATCGATGTGAAACCGGAGATCGATCTCACGTTCGCCAAAGGTCTGCGCCATATTTTGCGGCAGGACCCAAACGTCGTAATGGTCGGTGAAATTCGCGATATCGAAACCGCGGACATTTCGATTCGCGCGGCGATGACGGGACACCTTGTCTTCAGTACGCTGCACACGAATGACGCGGTCGGGGGAATCACGCGCTTGCTCGATATGGACGTGGAGCCGTTCCTGCTCGCGTCAGTCGTGAAGGCGTTTATCGCGCAACGCCTCGTGCGAACGAGTTGTCCGCATTGCCTGGAACCGGTTGATTACCCGCCCGAATATCTGGCGGAGATTGGTATTCCGGCCGAGTTGGGCACGCGATTCCAAAAGGGCGCCGGGTGCGATCATTGCCGGCAAACCGGTTATCTGGGGCGGCTCGCGATCTACGAAATCTGCGTGGTGACCGAGCCGTTGAAAAAATTGATCATGCAAAAGCGCGACGGCGGCGAACTGAAGCTATGCGCGATCGCGGAAGGAATGGAGACGTTGCGTCAGGACGGCTGGCGTCGCGTCGGGCAAGGCAAGACGACCATCGAAGAAGTGGTGCGCGTCACGCAGACTGACGAAGTGATGGCGGAGACGGAGGTGCAAAAAGCCCCCGCCTTGATCGGCGAAGCGCCGGTGATGTTGGGGTAGCGCACGCGGAGTTCGTTAGGTGTGGTGGCTGCTGCTTGTCATCCCGAGCCGCGCAGACGGCGAGGGACCTCACCTACCGTGGTTGAAGAGCTCTTGCCCCAAATCTTTCCACAGCGGATTCAACGTCCGCACCAACGCATTTTTCTTCTCTCGCCGCCAACCCGTGATCTCCTTTTCGCGTGTGATGGCATTGCGAACATCACCATAGTTTTCGTAGAAAACGAGGCGGTCCAGTTTGTACTGCTTGGTGAACCCCTTAACTGTTCCGTGCTTGTGCTCGCAAACGCGACGCTCGAGATCATTCGTCACGCCCGTGTACAAGACGACTCAACTGCGATTGGTCACCATATAGACGAAGAAGGCCTTCATTCCATTTGTGAGGTCCCTCGCCGTCTGGGCGGCTCGGGATGACAGGTCAGGATCACCGCGACCCGCGTAAGCTATCGATCGCCTGCCGATAATCTCCGGCGCGGAAAATCGATGTGCCGGCGACCAAAACATTCGCGCCGTTATCAACCGACAATTTCGCGGTCCCGGCGTTGATTCCGCCGTCGACTTCAATGCGTAGCGTCGATTGGTGAGCATCCCGCCACTCTTTCGCGTGTCTTACTTTCTCCATCATCTCGGGTCGAAACGCCTGACCGCCGAAACCAGGATGAACGGTCATCACTAGTAAGACATCGATCTTCGCAAGGTACGGTTCGACTGTTTCAAACGGCGTCGCCGGATTCAACGACAAGCCGGCGCCGCATCCCGCCGCGCGAATTGCGCCCAACGTTTGCGCAACATCATGTTTCGCTTCCGGTTCGACATGGACTGTGATGGAATTCGCGCCCGCTTCGAGGAATCGCGGCACGTAATGATCGGCGTGTTCGATCATGAGATGGACGTCGAGCGGAAGCTTCGTGTGTTTTCGCACGGTCGCGACAACAGCGGACCCGAAAGAAATGTTATCGACGAAGTGGCCGTCCATGATGTCGAGATGAAACCAATCCGCGCCGGATGCTTCGGCGCGATGGATCTCTTCGGCGAGATTGGAAAAATCGGCGGCGAGAATGGAAGGAGCGACGAGGATTGTTGGCGAGGGCATGATCGAGAGAAGAAGAAAGGGGAAACGTCCAACGTCCAACGTCCAACGTCCAACGTTCAATTGAAGAGAGGAAAACGCGGCGTGTTCTAGTTATTACGGCGGTGAAAAGCGGCTCGCGGTTCGTTTTGGGCGACGAGTTTCAGAGAAAGCCTCTGTCGTTGGGCGTTGGACGTTGGACGTTGAGCGGCAGCTTTCCCTTGACGCGGAGAGAGTCCGTTTCTAGATACTACCGGTTTCAGCCGGTCGTTATCGCGCTCGCACGTATGGTGCTGTGAAGATCGAAGTCAGGACGCGCTTCCGACAGACTGGATAGTGCGTTTCAGCGACCAATCTAAAGGCTAAATTTCATGTTCAACGGACTCTTCGGTTGGTTATCCAGCGATATCGGCATCGATCTCGGCACGGCGAACACGCTCGTGTACGTGAAAGATCAAGGCATCGTGCTGCGCGAACCGTCGGTCGTCGCAGTGCAGGCTGGCACAAATAAAGTGCTGGCGGTGGGTGACGAAGCAAAGCGGATGCTCGGCCGCACGCCCTCGAACATCGTCGCGGTGCGTCCGCTAAAAGATGGCGTGATCGCGGATTTCGAAATCACGGAAGCGATGCTCCGGCATTTCATCACGAAGGTGCATGGGCGGCGGGTGCGCGTGAGACCGCGGGTCGTGATCGCGGTGCCGTCGGGAATTACTGAAGTGGAAAAGCGCGCGGTGCGCGAATCAGCCACGCACGCCGGCGCGCGAGAAGTTTATTTGATCGAAGAACCAATGGCGGCGGCAATCGGCGTTGGCCTGCCGGTGCAGGATCCGGCCGGTAACATGATCATCGATATCGGCGGTGGCACGACGGAGGTGGCACTTATTTCACTTTCTGGAATTGTCTTCAGCCGCAGTGTGCGCGTGGCGGGCGACGAGCTGGATGAAGCGATCGTCCAGTACATGAAGCGTGCCTACAATTTGATGATCGGCGAGCGTACCGCGGAGGAGATCAAGATCAAGATTGGCTCTGCCTACCCGAGTGAAAAGGAGACGAGCGTGGAAGTAAAGGGCCGCGACCTCGTCGCGGGATTGCCAAAGACGCTCATGATCACTTCGCAGGAAGTGCGCGAAGCGTTGCTCGAACCAATCTCGACGATCGTCGATTCGGTGCGGATCACGCTCGAGCGTTGTCCACCGGAATTGTCCGCGGATCTGGTGGATCGCGGATTGGTGCTGGCAGGCGGCGGCGCGTTGTTGCGCGGGTTCGACAAACTTTTGAGCGAAGAGACCGGTTTGCCTGTCCATGTTGCCGAAGATCCGCTGAGCGCCGTGGCGGAAGGAACGGGCAAATGCCTCTATGAACTTAAATTCTTGCGTCAGGTGGCTTCATCCGATCGCAATTGGCGGTAACTATTCCGGATTGCGGAAACCGGATTGCGGAAAGGACTGTGAAATGCCCTTGAGCAATTTTTCAGTCTTTCCGCAATCCGCAATCCGCAATCCGCAATCGCGATGAACCGCTCGAGCATTATCGCGCTGGGCATCTTCGCGGCGATCCTGGCTTATTTTTTGAGCTTCGGCGCGGAGAGCACGCGCAAACTCCAAGCCGGGTTTTATTCGCTGATCTCGCCGTTCCTCAGGACCGGGTCCGGTCTCCAGAAATCAATCACCTCGGTCAGCACGGGCTTGAAGACACTGGACGAAGTGGAACGTGATAATGCTTCACTCAAGGTCGAAAATCGATCGCTCAAGGCGACGAATCAGGCGCTGCGCGACGTGGAGCACGAAGTGAATCGTTTGCGGCGCGCGCTCGCTTATCGCGAACGCTCGGTCTTCCGGCTCGTGCCCGCTGAAATCGTGGCGCGCGATTCATCGACTTGGTGGCGGACGGTGACGATCAATCGCGGAAAAAGCGACCACATCGAAGGCGACATGGCGGTGGTGACCGACGAAGGGCTCGTCGGGAAGACGACAACGGTCGGCGACAACATCTCGATCGTCCTTTTGCTCTCAGATGAAAACTGCCGCGTCGCGGCCACGGTGGAAGGGAGCAAGGAACCGGGCATCGTCTCAGGCGAACGCGTGAGCGGTTCGGTCACGCCGGTGCTCGATCTGAATTTTCTTCCCAAGCAAGCCAACCTGGAACCGGGGAGGAAGACGTATACCTCGGGAGTAGGCGGAGTTTTCCCCCCGGGCCTTCTGATCGGGACGGTGCAGAGTTTTCGCGCGCGCGAGCTTGATGGCCAGGCACGGATTGCGCCCGCGGTGGATTTGTCGCATCTCGAAGACGTATTTGTGGTGACGGGAAACAAATGATCTTCTTCGTTATTCTGCTGGTGCTGGCGTTCCTGGCGCAGATCGTGGAATTTTTTATTCCGCCGCTCGACTGGATGTACAACGCGCGCATCTACATCGTGCCGCTGATCGTTTTCTACGGCGCCATGGCGCTGCCTTTTCCGCTCGTGCTGGCGCTGGCGGGCTTCGCCGGGTTTCTCCTGGATGTGGTGACGGTGCAGGCGCTCGGGGCGCGAGTTGAAATATCGGTCGGATGGTCAATACTCCTCTACGCCGTGCTTGCGGCCATTATGCATGGCCTGAGGCCTTTATTTATCCGGGGACGCTGGGAAGTGCACTGCATAATGAGCGGGCTGTGCACGTCCGTGATTCTTCTCTCCCAATATCTCATGATTGCTTTCCGGCGCGGCTCGCTTGTCTTCACCCGCGAGGCTTGGTGGCAAATCGGCGGGCCGGGCGTGATCGCAATGCTGATGGCGCCGCTGGCTTTCTGGATCCTGCATTCGCTCGGGCGGCTCACAGCCAATCCTTATCTTCCGGAACCGGACGGCTACGAATGAACCGGCGCCGCATCAGCCCCCGTTTGCGCATTCAATTCCTCGGGCTTTGCATGCTCGTGGGACTCGCGGCCCTTTCGATGCGTCTCTGGTGGGTACAGGTCGCGCGCGGCTCCGACTATACCGCGAGGATCCGCGGAAGCTCGGAAGCAACCGTGCGCATTCCATCGGTGCGCGGTGAGATTCGCGATCGCAACGGAGTCACGCTGGTGCAAAATCGAGCCAGCTACGCAGTCGATTTTTATCTGCCGGAGATGGTGAAGGGCTACCGCGAGCGTGTGGGTCCGCCGCCGATGACCGAATACCGCAGCACGATCAACGGCATGCCGAAAGATCTGAAGGAGCCCGACATTGTGAAGATCGTGAATACGGGCGTGGTTCCGCGGCTCGACGATCTCGATCTGGCCCGGAATTATAATGCCGGCCAGCTGCAACGGCATTTCCGGACGAATACTGAAGTTCCGTATTCCTACATCAAGGACATCGATTTCCAGACGATGGCGAAGTTTTCCGAACACGATGTCGGCTTGCCCGGTGTGGATATCACAATAAAACCGGTCCGGTCGTACGTGTTCGGCGCGCTCGCCTCGCACATGCTCGGCTACGTCGGTGCGCCGGATGACACCAATAAGGAGGAGGCGAAAAAATTCACCTTCTATCAGCCGGACGTGGAAGGAAAATCCAACGTCGAGAAGTCGATGGATGAATACCTGAAGGGCCAGCCGGGCGTGCGTTACATGCGCCGGAACGCGAAGGGACAGATCGATGGGGTCCTCCGGGAGGAGGCGCCGAAGGCGGGAGCGAACGTTAATCTGACTATCGACGCGCGCATTCAGATGATCGCTGAAGAGGCTTTGCGCTCGGTGGGGCGAGCGGCGGCCGTGGTGGTCGATCCGAATAACGGAAACATTCTCGCCATGGTATCGGTGCCCTCATTCGATCCCAATACTTTTATCCCGAGCATCAAACTCAAAGACTGGGAAACGCTCCGAAAGGACGAGGCCAATCCGTTGATAAACCGCGCCGTTAGTGCATTCCCTCCCGGCTCCACCTTCAAGCTTGTGACGACGCTCGCAGGCCTCCGGAGGGGTTTGGTCGGCCAGCATTTCAACTGCGGCGGCGGTGTCAGTTATGGCGATCATTTTTTCCATTGCTGGATCGGCGAAAAGGGAGGGAGCCATGGGACCCTCGGCCTTTCGGACGCGATCAAGGTGTCTTGTAACTCGTTCTTTTATCAATTCGGCAACGCCGCCGGGATCGAGGCCATTGATGAAACGGGCGAGTCGCTCGGCTTAGGCAAGACTTCCGGCATCGAAATCACGAATGAATCTCCCGGCGTGCTGCCTGGCCCGGACTGGATGCGCATCCATTATCCGCGCGAGCGCTGGTCCTCGGCCTACACCGCCAACGTTTCCATCGGCCAGGGGTACGATCTGGTCACACCGCTGCAGCTCGCGATGGTATATGCCACGGTCGCGAACGGTGGCGTCTCCTATTACCCGAAGCTGGTGCAAAGCGTCACAGACGCCGATGGCAAGCCGCTCTTGAATGAGAAAGGCGCCCCGGTTGTTTCCTCCGCGCCCAAAATCCGCCGCGATCTCCGTTTCGATTTCAAGCACGAACAGATTGAAGTGGCGCGGAACGGTCTTTTGAGAGTCGTGAATGAAGATGGCGGCACGGGTGGCAGGGCGCGACTTAGTGGAGTGAAGGTCGCGGGCAAGACCGGGACCGCGCAGGCGATGACCGAAGGCAAAAAGGACACCATCGCGTGGTTTGCCTGCTTCGCGCCGTATGACCAGCCGAAGTATGCGATCGCGGTCATGGTGCAGGGCGGAGAGCATGGCGGCTCCGTGGCCGCTCCCATTGCCACTCGCATTCTCTCACGCGTTCTCGCCATGGACGCGGGGACCTTCGACCCGCAACTGGCCTGGCTCGCCCCAGCGCACAGAGCAAACCCGTTTCAGATGATTGCAGCCGTCGACTTTAAGGACTCCAATCCCAAGCTGACTGCGAGCGACGAAGAGAACCTGGATGGATCCACCAATTCCGACATGGCGAATGCGGGCGCGGATCCGGATGTAGAACCGGAAGCCGATGCCAACGGGCGCGTTGCCGGCCAGAAGCGCACGGTTCGTCCCACACCCGCGCCGACCCCGCCGCCACGGAAACTCAACTTTTTCGAACGACTTTTCGGTGTGCACCCCAAACCGCTGGCACCCACTCCACCCCCCGTGCGTCGCCCGCCGGGCCGCAGATGAACCTCGTGATCGGAACTTAGCGCGAACGAAACCGCCACGCTTCAGCTCATGATCTCAAATCCTCTTCCGACTTATGATCGACAAAGTGAAACGTATTTTAGGCCTTGGTTCGCCCAAGACCGGCAACAAACTGATAATCAGCGTGGAGAAACTGGAGCGCCGTGTGGCCCTCCTCGAAAACGGCCGTCTCGAAGAATATAACGTCGAGCGGAACAGCTCCCGCAACATTGTCGGCAGCGTCTACAAAGGCAAAGTTAAGAACATAGAGATGGGGTTGAAGGCGATGTTCGTGGACATCGGCTTCGAAAAAAATGCGTTCCTCCA
>DASVJK010000090.1:0-35699 GCA_036385955.1 Chthoniobacterales bacterium
GTTCCGAGTCGACGCGGGTGCTTCTGCTTGCGCAGGTTCACTGCCGCCGAATAACGTCGAGAATACCACAAAGACGGACGCTGCCGGCGAATCACGGGTGCATCCAAACAGCGGAGAAATATCCAGCCGCGTGTTCTTGGATGGCTTCCACGCGATCGTGGGTCCAATCACCACCCGGTATGAAGGATGTTCCCGAATTCCCACGTCAGTGAATGAGGTAAACTGCATTTCCGCGCCGACCTTGAGCCGTTCACGCGGCAGAATAATTGGGAACATGAAAGTCTGAGCGAAGCCGGCCTCCCGCCCTCGATCACCGCCGACTTCCTGTTCGAAAAAGCCGTTCAACGCCCATTCAACGTTCTCACCAAAATCCTGCGCCAGGAGCAGCCTCACTTCAACGGCGTCCGGAAGAGGTTTGTGTTGGGCAAGGAATGCTTGCGCTTCGCCGGGGCCCGCCGGCGCCGGCGGGCCTTCGTCATGCAGAATATCGCCGATGCCAAATTTGCCCTCCACGAAGAGCGTGGGGTTGAGAGGAATCTTATTCCAATCGGCGAGGGCGTAGCGGCCTTCAATGCTGAACGTCCGCTCCTGAGTGTGTCCCCGAAATGTTTCGACCCCGTTTTCAAACGCGATGCCAAATCGACACGGGAGACCGATTTCCACTTCCTGAGTAAAGGTATGGTCGGGGCGATTGAAGTGAAGAGCGTCGCCCTCGTAAATCAATCCTGCGTAGACGGCCCCCGGCGGCAAGACATAGGCGTTAACTAGATTTGAGAAGCGGCTGCGCGAAAAGTCGGGGGTCGCGCCATAAGCACTGGGCACCTCTTCGCCCGTGACTACAAGGCGTTCGCTCGTCGCGGTCTGGGCGTAGATGGATTGATTGGCGGACAGGCAGCCGAGAAATCCCAATGATAGTGCCGCTGGGATCAGCCTGTTTCTGAACAGAAATCGTAGTTGCATACCATCGCATTACAAATTCGCAATGCGTGTGGCAAGGCAAATTTTCAGCAATCCGATGCTTTTTTTTTCGCAGCTCTTTTGCGCTTTTACTAGGCATGATCGCCGGAACGCACAGAAAACCGCCCGGGAAAACGGGAGCATGAATGGCCCGTGTTTTCCGAACGCCGGATTGCGGATATGGTTACAAGGAGATTACTAGAAGATTACAATTTTGTCAGAAAAGGCTTGCATCGCTTAGGCCGGTTGTGCTTTTCTGCGCCCATGTTTTCACGAAATAACCTTCTCCTCGTGCCGGCGCTCCTCGCGATTGGACTCTTTGCCTTCAGTCAAACAAGCCTGGCGGAAGAGACAATCGTCCCGGCTCTGTCAGACGTTGACAACGATCTCGACGACGCCGGCGACGGCGATCTTTCGGGCGTACGCAAACGCTCCACTGGATTGACGCGCCCCCCCGCGGACGAATTTGATCGAGCGGCGGAAATGGCGAATCAGGTCACAGAAAATGGCGCACTTCGCCTGGATTCTGGCTCTGCGCTCACATTTGCGCCCGTGGCCCAAACGGTTACGGCCGAATCGGAACGCGTAATTGTGCGCGGTTTCGACGTTGAACTGGTCGAATACCCAGCGCTGCCCGAAGTGGAGGGCACGCGAATCAACTCGGGAAAGAAGACTTCGTTCGTGAAGCCGGAGGAGTTCCCCACGGTCGCGAACAACAATTATCGCGAGGTGATGGCAACGACGCCCGGCATTCTCGTTAGCGAGGAACCTTCGTCGCCGATCATTAATTTCGGCTATCGCGGTCTGGATTCGCAACGAAGCGAGTTCATGCAAGTGCTCGAGGACGGCATCTCGATCAAGAACGAGCAGTTCGGTTTTCCCGAAACGCATTACACTCCGATCCTCGATGCGGTCGAGCGGGTCGAGTTCATCCGCGCGGGCGCGGCGCTGCAGTTCGGCCCTCAACCAGGCGGCGCCCTGAATTTCGTCATGAAAATGCCGCAGCGGGATTCGCAGTTTCATTTTGTCACCAAGAACCTGTATGGCAGCGATCAGCTGTTCACCGATTACACGGCGATTGATGGAACCATCGGTGCATTCGGCTATTACGCCTACTTCGATCATCGCCAGCGGGACGGATTTCGGGAGGCGAACAGTGATTACGATCTGAATGCTGGAAGCGCGAAGCTGGTTTACGACGTGACCAGCGATAGCCGCTTCGTTCTCACCCTCGAAGGCTACGAAGAAGAACACGGGGAACCGGGTGGACTAAGGCGGCAACAACCCGGTGTAGTCGATCCAGCGAACTCCGTTCTTTACGAGGTGGATCGCAACGCGACCTCTCGCTTTTTCGACCGTTTCCGCCTGAAACGCTACTATGCCATGCTCGAATACCAGAAACTGTTCTCCGAACACACGCAGTTGGATATCAAAGCATTCGGCGGATACCTTTCCCGCTTTAGCAAGCGGCAACGGGGCGGCGACCTGGGGATAATGCCTGATCCCAACCCAGCACCAGGATCGGATGCCAGCACAAACTCCATCCAGTTGCGCGAAGATTGGACCGAAGGCGCGGAATTGCGCTTGCGCCACGATTACAGTCTTGCCGGCGACACCTCCACGTTTACGGGAGGGCTGTATTTCTATCACGCCCTGCAGGACCGCGCCGACTCCCGCGGTACGACACCTGGTGCCGACAGCGGCAATCTCCGCAATTTCACGACCGGCGAGACCACGGACGGCTCCATCTTCGCCGAGAACCGGTTCCACTTCGGACGCTTGTCGATCACGCCCGGGATGCGCTTGGAATTCCTTCAGCAAAGCGTGGACGAGACTTTCAACATAACCAGGCCGCTCGACCTGCACTCGAGTTCCGACTTTTCCTTTGTGCCGCTGTTTAGTTTGGGAGTGGGCTACGTTTTGATTGAGGGGGAACAGGATGTTGCAACGACCCCCAAGGACGCCAAGGATACGAAAAACGTCGTCGCACCGACGATGACCGTCGGGGGACCGCCGCGACTCGAACTCTACGCCACTGTCGCACAAGCATATCGTCCGAGAACGTACGGAGAGTTGGTCCCCACCAGCGCGACCGGTACTGTGAATGGCGATCTCAAGGAGGGCGACTCGCTCCAGTTTGAGTTGGGATTGCGCGGGAAGCCGCTCCCCTATCTGAGTTTCGACCTGGGCGGGTTCTATTACACCTTTAATGACCAGGTAGGCGAAGTTGGCACTACCACTGAAAACGTGGGTGACGCGCGTTTCGCCGGGTTTGAGGCCGCGGCGGAACTGGACATCCTGGCGATGATCAACGGCGGCACCGAAAGCCCATACGGTCAGCTGAATCTTTATGGGAACATTACCTGGCTGGACGCCGAGTTCACTGCCGGACCGGCGAACGGTAACACACCCGCTTATGCTCCCGATTATCAGGTCAAAGTTGGAGGCATCTACCGCTGGAAAGACATAGTTAAGGTTGGCCTCATCGGCACGATTGTAGACGACCACTTTGCGAACGCGGACAACTCCTTCCAGAGCATCATTCCGGCTTACAACGTTTGGGACCTCACGGCCGAAGTAAACTTCTGCCATGGTCGCGTCGGAGTTTTTGCTGGCATCAATAACTTGTTCGACAAAGATTTCTATGCCGAGATCCGCGACGAAGGCATCGTGCCAGCGTATCGGCGGAATTACTACGGCGGCGTAAAGATCCGGTTCTAACCGCGGCAAGGGCAGCAAGCGCGGATGATGGGAGGGCGAGGCTTCCCCCGAGCCGTCGCTGTTGGAGCGCCGCAGGGTTAGCCGGACTCGTTCGGAAACGTAAGAGTCACGGTCGTCCCGCGATCAACTTCACTCTCCACGACGGCCGATCCGCCATGAAGATCCATGATGGATTTCACGAGGGCCAGGCCCAAACCTGAGCCTTGAACGCTGCGCGATGAATCGGCGCGGTAGAAGCGATCGAACACACGCGGAAGATGCTCCGCGGCTATTCCGCAGCCCGTATCCTTCACGGAAATTTGCGAATGCGCGGCGCTGGCCGCGATCGAGATTTGAATTGTTCCGCCGGCGGGAGTGAAGCGCAGCGCGTTTTCCACGAGATTGCTCACGGCCCGGCCAAAAAGCATGGGGTCGGCATGGATATCACCTTCGCCGGCACAAGTGATAGTGCTGTGGTGCTCTTCCGCAATTAGTTCATAAAAGGCCGTGATTTTCTTAACTGCATCACGTCCGTTGAAGAGCATCCGATCGATATGTCCTTCAGCCGCTTCCGCACGGGCGAGGAAGAGCAAGTTGTCGACAATCCCGGAGAGCCTTTCGCATTCTCCGACGCTCGATTCGATTACTTCCCGGTACTCATCCGGCGTGCGGGTCCGCGTCAAGGCGACTTCGCCTTCGCCGCGGATATTGGCAATAGGTGTGCGGAGTTCGTGGGCAAGATCGGCCGAAAATTGAGAGAGGCGCGTAAACGAATCTTCGAGCCGGTCCAGCATCTCATCGAAAGCGACGGCAAGCGGTCGGAGTTCACGCGGCCATCCCTCCGGCGGGATGCGTTCGTGGAGGCGCTTCGGTCCGATGCGCTTCAGGGAGCGAGTCATTTCCGTTACCGGCCGCAAACCTTTCCTGGTGACAGTGAGCGCAATCACCGTCGACGCCAGAACCCCGAAGGCCAGCACGACAACGAGCAGAGCGCCGAATTCTTTCATGAATTCTTCATCGCCCGAGCGATCTTGCGCCACCTGGATTGTGTAAAGCCGAGCGCCTGTTTCGTCGAGCGTCGCGGCCAGAGAAAACAGCTTGCCGTCCGTTCGATAGTCCTTCGGGCTCACAACCGATGAACTTTGGGTTCGTGTCTTCGGAAAGATGCTTGCTGGCAACAAGGCATTCATTCCGGGCGTCTCTGCCACCGTAACACCTCCGGCATCAATAACCCTGACCCAGTAAGCAGCACGCTCACCCCCGTGGAGGATCTTTAACTCCTCATTGAGGGCTTTTGGATCGCCAGCTCTATTTAGGTCAGCGCATAGGGCCAAGATCTTGTCCGCCAGGACGGCGTTGTCTTCCTCGAAGGCGTGTCGAACGAATATCCAGTATGACACTCCCAGCCCGCAGCAGAGCAGGAACGCCGCAGCCAGCGTAAAGAGGATGACCAGTTGCGAAGCGATCGACTGCGGTTCAGCCGGCTTTGAGAACATAACCGGCACCGCGAACCGTATGGATGAGCTTTGTCTTAAAGGGATCGTCCACCTTGGCCCGTAATCGTCGCACCATCACGTCCACGACGTTCGTGTCTGTCTCGAAATTAATGTCCCATACCTGCTCCACGATTTCCGTGCGAGACACCACCTCGCCGGCAAAACGAGCCAGATGAGCTAGGAGAAGGAACTCCTTGGCCGTGAGATTAAGCGCGATGCCGGCACGAACCGCTTTATGGCGGCGTGGGTCGATTTCGAGATCATCGATACGCAATTGCTCGGCCTCCCGCGCCGGAGACCGGCGCAACACTGAGCGCACGCGTGCGAGCAACTCGGAGAATGCGAATGGCTTCACCAGGTAATCGTCCGCCCCTAGTTCAAGTCCCTTGACTCGATCCTTAACGCTATCACGGGCAGTGAGAAAAAGGATCGGGGTATGAAGACCCTCGCCCCGTAGTTGCGCCACGACGGCCCAGCCGTCTTTCTTGGGCACCATCACGTCGACGATAAGAAGATCATGTCGCGTCGCGCGCGCCAGTTCCAACCCTGTTTCTCCATCCCTGGCAATCTCCACAGTGAAGCCGGCTTCTCGCAGGCCCTTTGCGAGGAAAGCCACCGTCTTTTTTTCGTCTTCGATCAGCAGAATTCGCATCTGGGAAAGCACATGTGTCGCATCGACAGTGAACCAATCGCATGTGCGGCGATGTGGCAAGCCTTGTCCGCCGGCATTATCCACCGGCGAAGCGAGAACGAGGCCCTCCGCGCGTAAGAATGGTGGAAGAATCTCCCATGGATCCCGGCATGGACGGGCAGCCTGAAAGGCGAGCGGAAGCGAACGAGTCAAAACCGCACTGCAGCGTGGTCACGCTCCAGTGGTGGCAAACGCCTCTTGCCCGCTGCGAGGTCCTTCGGCACGCCTCGCCAGCCTCAGGATGACGCTCCTCTACGTTTCCGGCATTAGGCGCCGTCTGGCCCAATTAGCTATCGCGAGCGCCGCTGATGAATTCTTCCACACACCGATGCGCGTCGTCATCCGTCATTTGGACGGGTGGGTGTTTCGAAAAATAAGCGGACGCGGAATACAGCACGCCGCCCTTGCCGCGATCAAGCGCAAGTTTGCAACAGCGGATGGCGTCAATGGCCACACCGGCCGAGTTGGGTGAGTCTTCGACGGAAAGCTTCACATCCAGTTCCATCGGCACATCGCCAAAGACCTTTCCCTCTACCCGGATGAAACAAATTTTATTGTCGCACTGCCAGGGCACGTAATCGCTCGGCCCGATGTGGATGTTTTCATCCGCGAGACGTTCACCGATGACCGACTGCACCGCTTCGGTCTTGGAGGTTTTCTTCGACGCAAGCCGGCTCCGGCTAAGCATGTTCAGGAAATCGGTGTTGCCGCCGGTGTTGAGTTGATACGTGCGTTCGACTTTTACGCCACGCTTCCGAAAGAGATCGACAATGGTTCGGTGCAAAACCGTGGCACCCAATTGCGATTTGATGTCGTCGCCCACGATCGGCAAATTTTTGTCCGCAAACCGTTTTGCCCAGACGGGATCGCTCGCAATGAAGACGGGGATATTATTGACGAAAGCGAGGTTGGCTTCGAGCGCGCAGGCGGCATAGAAGCGCGTGGCCTCCTCGGACCCAACCGGTAAATAATTGACCATGATTTCGGCGCCCGATTTGCGCAGTTCCTCGATGATCTGTTCGCGCGTAGATTCCTTTTCCAGAGGAAGAAAAGTGCGCTGCACATCGTAGTCCCGCATGTGCGCGGCATAACCATCGAAAACGCAGCCCATCATGACGATGGCGCCGGTCGGCTTGATTTTTTCGCAAAAGACTTTGGTGCAATTGGGCAGGGCGAAAATTGCCTCCGCTGCGTCGAGGCCCACTTTCCGGCGGTCGATGTCGAAAGCAGCGACGACTTCGATATCCTGCGGCTGATAAGGCCCAACCTGCCGGTGCATCAACCCGACATCGGCGCCGTTGCCGGAAGAACCTCGATAAAAGTTGATGCCTTGGAGAAGTGAACTCGCGCAGTTCCCGACTCCGACGATGGCAATTCTGATTTTGTTCATTGCAGGAAAAGACCCAACGTTAGCCGCAGCTCCTCGGTAGGAGCAAGGCGCAAAGTTGCCCATCATATATCAAAAGGAGGTCTATGCAATCGAAGCGGCGAACCCCGGGCAGCGTGGAAACCAGCGCAGCGGATCGTGCGATCCACCTTCATCTGATACAATGCACTCGCACCCGAGGGGATTTTGATTGAAAAACGAAGTTGTGACACGCAGATAGGACGCATGCGCCGCGGTGCCTCGATCGTCCTTTTTCTGCTGGCGTGGGCAAGAGTCAACCACGGCGCGCCGACGTACACGACCGAGGACGCGGTCGCGCTCGCTAAGAAGCAGAACGCCGAAATCGCGATCGCTGCCAAGCAGTTGGAAGCGGCTCGCGGAAATGTCATCGAAGCGCGCGCCGGCTTTCTTCCGTCGGTCGTTTCCACCGGTCTGCTGCGAAAAAGGGAAAGCCAGGTAGCATCACGCCTGCGTCCCGAAGATTATGACGCGTCGGTACGCGTGGTGCAGAATCTTTACACGGGCGGCGCGATTTCCAGCCAACTCGCAATCGCGCGACTGAACGAGGAAAAGCGGACGCTCGAGTATCAAGCGCTCGTGAATCGAGTGGCGATGGACGTGCGGCTCGCCTTTTACGAGCTGCTGCTGAATCAGGCGAAGATTCGCGTGCGGGAGCAATCGGTCGGCGTCTTCCAGGAGGAACTCAAGACGCAACGAGAACGACTATCGGCTGGGATCGTGGGTGCATTAAATGTCAGCCGTGCCGAGGTCGCGCTCGCGAACGAACAGCCCGAGCTGATTGACGCGCAAACGCGGCTCCAAAATTCCTATTTGAAATTGAGCGAATTAATCGGCGTCGATTCGCGCTCCACCGCGGCAGCGCGGTTCGAGGCCGCCGGACAGCTGCAATATCATCCGCGCCATCCGGATCTGAATGAATGCCTCGCGTACGCGGACGTCACCCGACCGGAAATCAGAGCGCGGGAAATAGATGTCGAGATCGAGAACCAACAGTTGATCCTGGACCGGAGCGAGACGCGTCCACGAGTGGAAGCTTTTACCGGCTACGAACTCTATAGCGAGCGCGACCCCTTGGTCGGACCAGAATTCAACCACGGCTACATCGTGGGGCTAAACGCGACCTGGCATATCTTCGATGGCTTCGCGACGCGGGGGCGGCTTCAGGCCACGCACGCCCGCCGAGACGCCGCGCTCCATGCGTTGGAAGCCGCGCGGCGCTCGGTTGCGTCGGATGTGCGGAGCGCGTTCCTCGATCTCCAGCAAGCGGATCGCGTCCTCGAATCGGAAACCCGGAATGTGCAGAATGCCGATGAATCCCTCGAGATCGCAAAGGGAAATCTCGGCGCGGGATTGGGAACACAGCTTGATATTCTTCAGGCCGCTTCCGACGTGACGCGAACGCGGACCACGCGATTGGGCGCGTTCTATCTTCACAACGTCGCACTCGCGCGCCTGGCCCGGGCATCCGCCCGCGAACCAGAGGCGCTCGGGTTCGCGGCGAAAGTTGCGGAGCGCCCCTCCCCCGGGAAACCGGTCCTCGACGTGGCCGCGCCGCCGTCAACTTTGGGTGCCCAGCGATGAAAGGAAATGCAATGCGTTGCAGGCTCGCGCTTGTCGCGACAGCTTTGTTTATCTCTGGCGCGGTGAACGCGAATGCGATCAGCCTCGACGCCGCGCTCGCGAAAACGCTCGAGAAAAATCCGGCCATCCTGGAGGCGAAAATAGCAGTCGAACAAGCTGCGGGCCGGCGGCTCGTTTTGCGGTCGAACGGCCTCCCCGACATGAGAATGCAAGTCCTGGGGGGAGTCCAGGGCGGGAAGCGCGCGGATCAGCCGGACACACAGCCTTTCGGACTCGCGCGCGGTTTTTTCACGCAACCATTGTTTGACGCCGCCGTTCCCGCTTCGCGCCGACGCGGCGACGTGGAAGTCCTGCTCGCACAGCAGCGATTGAACGTCGCGATTGTTGATCAGCTTCATGCCACGCGAATTGCCTTTTACACGGCCCTCTTTAACAACTCGTTGCGCGAGCTCGGCGAAGCACAACGGCAACGCCTCGCGGAAAACGTCAACACCCAGGCAGAGCGTTACCAAGCGGGACGGGCCGATCGGGGGGCGATGGCGAGCGCGAAATTACTCGAGCGGGAACTCAATCCGCGCATCGAGGAAGTGCGTCGCGGTTATCAAGGGGCTCTGCTCACGCTGGCGATGTGCATGGGAGATGACGTTGGACCAGCGGCAAACGTCGTTCGACCAGACGGAGCGTTGAAGTTCGCGGCCGCGGGTTACGATCTGCGGGCCGAGACCACCGCGGCGCTGAGGCGCCGGCCAGACTTGAATCTCGCTCGCCTTCTGATTCGGGCGGCGGACGAGGATCAGAGAATAATCGAGGCGGCGTACTACCCTGCGCTCGATGCGACGCTCTCGGGCACTTACATTCCAATTACCGTGCGTCAGGCGAATGGCGGGTCCGCGCGCAGTTCGGACGATATCATTTCTTCGGAAGCGACCGCCGGCGTTGCCTACACGTGGCGGGTCGTGGATAACGGCAAAGTCGGTGGCCGGGTCGCACGCGCGCGCGCCGTCCGCGAGATGAATGAGATTTCGTTGCGGCAACTCGAATCGAACGTCTCGCTCGAGTTGCAACGCATCTACAATAATTTTCATGCGATCGATGAGCGTTGGAAATCGTTGAGCGCGGCGGTCGCAAGCGCCGAACAGAATGTGAACGTGGTGCAGCAAACTCTCGCCGAGGGGCTTTCCTCGCAGTTGGAATTTCGCACCGCCGAGAGCAGCTTTTTGGAAACCAAGAGCGCACTTTTGTCCACCGCCTATCAACAGAATGTGGCCCGGGCCGAATGGGATCGCGCGACCGGCCGCTATTTTCAATTTTCCGAGGACACCGCGGGAAATTCGCATTAGTTGCAGCACTTGAAGCTCCCGCGTTCGAAGAAACTCATCTGGATCGCCGCAGCCGCATTGTTGCTGGTCTTCGGCATTTTTTATTTCCTGACGTTGCCGGTGGCGGAGATCGCAGTCGTCCGGCGCGGCACGGCTATCTCGGCGATCTATGGGACGGTTCGCATCGAGCCCACTCTTCTCGTCCCTGTCCGCGCGCAAAATGCCGGGTTTATCCAGTTGGCGGAAACTTTGTCAGCGGGACGCGGCGCCATCGGCAAGACGGTGGAGAAAGGCCAATTGCTCGCCACGATTGCCGATGAAACCACAGCCCGTCAGTTAAAGCAGGCTCGCGCCGATCTCCAGGCCGCCACGCAACGAGCGGAGCTTCCCCTTCCTTCAGCGGAGGCGCTCAAAGTGGCCGAGGACAATCTGAACCGCCTCGATAAACTGACGGCGCTCAGCAATGTGCCGGCGGTTGATTACGAAAAGGCAAAGAGCGAAGTGAACCGCCTGCGCGGACTGCTCGAGAGCGAAAGGATCGAACGCGACCGTAATCTGGCAATGCTCGAGGACGCCTGTAAAAAGCTCGAGGGGCAAATGAAAAACTCGGAGATCCGTTCTCCGATGGATGGCTTGCTCACCGCAATCAAAACCATTGATGGCGAGCTCGTCGCGGATCGGTCCGAGCTGTTCACGGTTTCATCACGCAAGAATTACGTGCGCGGAGAAGTGGACGAGGAAGATGTCGGCGAGGTGAAAATCGGCATGGAAGCCGTCGTGCAAGTCTACGCTTTCCCGACCCGGCAATTCGGCGCGAAAGTGTCTGCCATCCAACCCGCCGCCGATCCCGAGACGCAGCGCTATACGATCGTCCTAGATCTGGAAAACCCGCCGGACAATCTTCTCGCCGGCATGACGGGCGAGATGAACATCATCACCGGAAAACACGAAGACGCACTCCTCGTCCCAACACGCGGCCTCATCGTGGACCAGGCGCTCGTGCTCCACGCGAATATGGTGCACGCGCAGACCGTGCAGGTCGGTTATCGCACGATCGATTTTTCCGAAGTACTCAGCGGCCTCAAAGAAGGCGATCGCGTGATTGTGTCCGATCAGGACAAGTTCCGGCCCGGACAACTGGCGCGGCACCGAATCGTCCACACGACTCCGCCACTGGCAAAGAAGTGACGCCACCGCTCTACATCGCGCTGCGTTTTCTGGCGCATCGCAAGCGCGCTTTCGTCCTCAGCCTGAGCGGCGTTGTCTTTGGCGTCGCCATTTTCGTCTGCACCCAAGCGCAGACCGCGGGGTTCGAGAAGAATTTCATCGATTCAAATCTCGGCAGCAACGGCGGCCTGGTCCTTGCGTCGCGCATTCAACCGCCGGCCGCCGGACTCCTCGTTTCACCAAGAATTTCAAAGGCGGCTGCATCTCGTCGGCGTTATCTCGAGGGGATCGACGATCCCGGAGGTATCATGCGCGTGAGCCGGCAATTCGCAGACGTGGCGGCCTGCACTCCGGTCCTGCGCGGCTTGCTCAGCGCGCGAGCCGGTTTTGAAACCGCGACGGTTAACCTGTTCGGCATCGATCCGGCCACCTACGTGGATACGACCAATCTGCGTAGCCAGATTTTTGACGGCAACCTCGATGATTTTCGGAACAACCCGGTCTCGGTCATTGTCGGTTCGCGCCTGGCTGAGGCGCTCGGGGTCGCGGCTGGCGACACTCTGCAATTGCTTTCGCCCGGCGGGAATTATCAACGTTTCACCGTGGCCGCGGTTGCGCGCAGCGGGATCGGCTCGGCGGATGCGAGCCGGATCTATTGTCACCGCAAACTCGCGCAGAAGCTCCTCCTTAAACCGTACAGCGCATCCATGATCGTTTACAAATTGCGCGACCCGGAACGGGCGCCGACGCTGGCCCGGCGTTTCGAGACGCTCTTTCAACACCAGGCGGAAAGCTGGCAGGAACGCGAAGAGGGTAATCTACAGCTTTTCCGCACGCTGCAAATGTCGGCTGCGATCACCGTCTCCCTCATCATTCTCCTGGCCGGGTTCGGGATTTTTAACGTCCTCACCATGACAGTGCTCTCGAAACTGAAGGAGATCGCGATTCTACGCTCGATGGGTTACCGCCGCGGCAACATCAGCGCAATTTTTATCTGGCAGGGCGCGATGATTGCCGTAGCGGGCTCGATCATTGGCTGCGGATTGGGCGGCCTCATGACATGGGGCGTGTCGCACATCCCGATCAAAGTGCGCGGCCTGCTTTATGCCAACTACTTCCTCGTCAGCTGGAATTGGCGCCATTATTTTTGGGCAACGATCCTGGCCATGATCGCCGTTTTCATAGCCAGCTACGTGCCGGCGCGCCGGGCGGGATTGTTGTCGCCGGTGGTGACCCTGCGTGGATCGAGCGGGTGACCTATTCGGCACTGGCCGAAAAATCAAAGGGGCGAATCCAGATTGCCCAGAATGCACGAGCGACGTGGACCACGGCTGTGACCGCCTCCCAGTAAGCCATGACGACGAATGATTTTGCCGGCGACCCGAGCAGCAGTCCTGCCGCCAGAATCCAAACATAGATATTGCGACGTCCTCCCAGGAGACGGATTTTGCGATCAAGCGGGCTCAGTTCGTCGATCAATCGGCCATAGCGCCGGATGATGCTGAGCTTCGCCAATCCATCGACTCCTTCCGCCGCGAGAAGCAGGAGCAAATACTTGTATGCGTCCGGCAATTGGCCCGACGCCTGGAAATGATAAGCGAGCGCAGCCGCCCAAGCCAATTCGTAAAGGGTATCGAGCCAATGCTCGAGTTTGCCGGCTTCGGAGGTCTCCACTTTCACACGCGCCTGCTTTCCATCGAGGCCGTCGAGAACCTCGACGGCGAGGGCGAGCGCCGTTCCCGAAACGAGGTGGCCCGTCGCGAAGAGAACCGCTGCCATCCACGCGACCACGTTGCAAAGCGCAGTCAGTTGATTCGGCGTGATCGAAGTTTTGCACAATCGCGCGACAAGAAACGTTTCGATCGGTCCGTCCACGTAAGCAGGAAAGTCGAGCGAACCTTTTTGCGCCGCATCGAGTATGCGCCGTTCGGCTTCCCTGGATTGCGCGACGGACGTCGGCGCGGGTATCCAAAGCGGGCGCAAGTCGCGCCGCATGTTGAGCGAGTAGGTAGGTTGAGAGGCGATGTCGAGGACACGCGCTTCCGCGCCAGGTGCGTCGACCCGCGAAACGACCGCCCCCGTCGGGCGTCCGTTATCGACCAATCGGCAGGGCTCCGTTTGCCTGAGCAGCAAACGCAGCAAGCGCTCATCCCAAACAGCATCGCCCGGCAAGAGGAGGTGCAATTCACTCCCGGAAATCGCGTCCGCGCTTCGCGCCACACGGACCGCGATCTCACTCCGCGGCAGCGATTTCTTGCTCAATTCTGCTTCGATCATGCTCGGCGTCTTCGAGTAAATGATCGCTTCGCGCACTCCGACGCGCTGCAGCGTGCGGAGCAACCGCTCGATCAATGTGATACCGCAAAGCTCGATCAGTGCGGTGGGAGCCTCTGCTGAAATGACGATCTGCATGCTTCAATGAAAATTGCTTCGAGGCCTTTCCGGTGCTACGCCAATAATCCTGCCATCCCGCCCGGGGCGCATACTTCCCGCGATGCCGACAGCCCAAATAGCCGCTTCACCAAGATTGGAAACGCAGATGGAAGATTGCGTGCCGGAGATGTCGTTTCGATTGCAATACAGCCCGTTGCTAGCACAGATGGTGATCGTGCGCCGCTGTAATCTTTCCTGTACCTATTGCACGGAATTCGATAAGACGAGCGAGCCGGTTCCCTTCGCCCTTCTCGAGGCGCAGCTGCGCCGGCTGAAAAATCTCGGCACATTTGGAATCTCCCTCACCGGCGGCGAACCCACGCTGCATCCCGATCTCCCACAACTCGTGCGGAAATGCCGTGAGCTTCGTTTCTTTCGCACCGGCATGATCACGAACGGTTTCTTTTTGCAACCCGAGCTGATCAACAAACTGAACGACGCTGGCCTGCAGGAGATGCAGATCTCGATCGACGGCGTGAAAGGCAACGCGACCACGCAGAAGGTCCTGGATAATTTACGCAAACGTCTCGAATGGCTGCGCGATCACGCCAAATTTAACGTCACTGTCAGCGGCGTGATCGGTGCCTGTCCGCCCGAGGAAGCGGAGGAAGTGGTGGCCTTCGCGACCGAGATGGGTTTCACACCCCGCGTCCTGCTCGTGCACGACAAATTTGGGCAACTGAGATTGAATGAGCGCGAGCTGCAGGTTTACGAGCGCATCGTCAGGAAGCTGCCCAGAAGCTGGATGGATTTCTCCGGCTATCGCAAGCGCCTCGTGCGCGATGGTGTCTCGCCGTTCAAATGTCGCGCCGGCAGCCGTTATCTTTACATCGATGAATTTGGCCGGGTGAACTGGTGCGCGCAAACCCGCAACGTCTGGTCGAAGCCGCTCCTGGAATACACGCGGGCCGATTTGCGCGAACAATTTTATAGCTACAAATCATGTAACGAAACGTGCACCATCGGGTGTTCGCGTTCCGCCAGTCAGCTCGACAACTGGCGCGCACAGGCAACCGCGGGTTGAATTTTTTTGAAACGCACCGGGGCGATCGTACCCTTCAAAAAATGGTTCCCGACATCTGGTTGAGCTGCCGCAACCTCGAACGTTATCTCGGCGAGGAGGATTCCCGCGTCCACGCCTTGCGCGGCGTCTCGCTCGATCTCGAACCCGGCAGCATCCACGCCATCGTCGGGCCGTCGGGCTGCGGGAAGAGCACGTTGCTTTACATCCTCGGCCTGCTCGATCGGCCCGATGCCGGCACGCTCACGATCGATCACGACCTCGTCTCTGGATTATCCGACGATCTCTTGTCTGAGAAACGCAACCAGCTTCTGGGTTTCATTTTTCAATTCCACTTCCTCCTCGAGGATTTCACCGCGCAGGAAAACATCATGATTCCCATGCGACGCCTCGGCCGGCTCAGCCAGGGGGAGATGGAGGAACTCTCGGCGCACTTGCTCGATGCGGTCGGCCTCGGCGGGAAAGGGGCACGGCCCAGCCGCCATCTTTCCGGCGGGGAACAGCAACGAGTGGCGATTGCGCGCGCGCTAGCCAACGACCCGCGGGTCATTCTCGCCGACGAGCCGACCGGCAACCTCGACAGCGCAAATTCCGAACGCGCCTTCGAGCTCTTGGAAAAAATCGTCAAGGAAGGAGGTAAAGCGTTACTGCTCGTGACGCACAACCCGCGCATCGCGGAGCTCTGCGACTGGATCCACGAAATGCAGGATGGGCTCATCATCGGCAGCCATCCACGTGGTGGCGCGACGCGCCCATGAGCGCGACCACCGCCGAGCCGCCGGCGAGCGCGCCCACGGATCATGGCGCCGAGTTGAAGCGCGGAGCGCTGACCAATACCGTCGCCCTTTTGGCGGCGAACTTTCGCGGCGTCTTCACTTTTCTCGTCGCGCGAATTCTCGGTCCGGCCGCTCTCGGAACTTTCCTGGTGGCGTGGAATGCAATCGAAGTGCTGAGCAGGCTCAGCCTCTTCGGGCTCGAGAACACTACCATCGCCTTCATTGCGCGCGCCGAAGCGGCAGGCGATCGGGCCCGGAGTCATTCGCTCTTTCGCCTGACGGTTTTTCTCGCGCTCGCCCAGAGCCTTCTTGTCGCGGCGGTCTCACTCCTCGCCCTGCAGTTTTTCGGTGCTCGACTTGGTCTCGATCCTCGAATGATCACGTCGCTCCAAATCATGCTCTGCGCGCTTCCCGGAATTTCCCTCTACGCCATCAACACCTCAGTCTCGCGCGGAATGAAAGTCATGCGGCATGACATTTTCTCACGCGGCCTGACCGAATCCGCCGTGACTAGCGTGGTGTTTGTCATCGCGCTTTCACTCGGGGCGCGAACCTTCGGAGCGGCTTACGCCGCGGTCGCCGGAAGCACCGCCTCTGGCCTGGTCGCGCTGGTTCTGGCGCGCTCACTCTTCCGCTCCTCGCCGCCACCCTCGACCGCACTGTTCGATCGGGCCGAAGCTGCCCGTTTGCTCTCCTATTCCGCGCATATCAGCATCTACGAACTGCTCAACGCTATCATCGTCCGCATGGATGTGATCATGCTCGCTTCCTTCATCGGACGCGCACCGGGCGTGACGCTGCCGGTCGTCGGCATCTACACCGCGGTCGTGGAAGTGGCGGGCGGATTGCGCAAGGTGAATCAGTCGTTCAACCCTATTTTTGCGCCGGTCATCGCAGGCCTGACCGCGCACGGCGAGCAGGATCGCGCGGCCACCGCTTTTTCGCGTGTCGGGCAATGGATGCTCTGGGTTTTGCTGCCGCTGCTGGCCGTGATGATCTTTGCCGGAGGCACCATCCTGACCATCTACGGACCGGAATTTCGCGAGGGCAGCACCTGGCTGATTATCGTCGCGGTCGCCTGCGGGACGAACGCGTTCGTCGGGCTGGCCGAGACGGTGATCATGGTGCAAAAGCCGCGCCTCAATGTCTTGAACTCCTCAATCACCTGTGTGGTCGCCTTCGGCGCGAACATCCTTCTCATTCGGAGCTTCGGGGTCATGGGCGCGGCGTTCGGCATCCTGCTCCCTTATGTGCTCCTGGGCATCCTTCGCTACCGCGCCTTGCGCCATGTGTTTCACTGGCGGAATCCCTGGGGCAATCTCGGCGCGCCTTTCCTCGGTGCGCTCGTCGCACTCCTGCCCGCCAGCGTCTGCCGCATCCTCATTCCTGGAAACGCCGGGGAGATTTCCAGCAGCCTTCTCTTCCTCGCCGTCTATTTTGTCGCCTGGCGCTTCTGGCGCGCCCGGCATCGTTCCGAAGCGAACAGGCTTCTCACCGCCTAACGAGCCGGAAAAACATTCCAGCTCTCGCTGAAAAACCGAATGACCTCGTTGTTGTTGTTCTGCCGGCCGTTCGGCACCTGGTGCAACGTCATGGTTCGTTTTTGCGCCTTCACGCTCTTCATCATGGCCGAACCCGGCACGACATATTTCTCCACCCCGCGACGATCCAGACATCCGCTGATCCAGATGTCGTCCATGTAAAAAGCCCCGCGCGGCGCCGCCGAATAATCCCAGAGCGAGGCGTCAAAAAACCTTGGCTTGAGCAGGTAACTGCCGCAACCCGTCACGACCGCGATCCGGCGCGGCACACGAATCTCGTCCGCATGAATCATTTTCGCATCTCGCCAATCCAGGGTGGGCGGCATCGCGGCGCCGCGAAAACAAAGGGCCGCGTCCGGCAGTTCGCGCTCGTAATGCAGATAGGTCTCAACCGCATCCAGCGGATAAACGCGGTCGTCATCCAGGACTATGATCAGGGTATCGGGGCGGCCCGCAGCCATTTCGTGCTGGATCGCCGGGATGAACTTCGTCGCCGGGCCCCAATCCCGTTCGCTTGGCAGGATGCGCAGGCGCGGAATCTCGCGGAGAAAATCCGGCACCTCATAGGAACGCTGTTGCCGGATCGAGAAATCGGGCAACGCGAGAATAATCTCATCCGGAGGCCGCGTTTGCGCGAGGAGACCATCGAGCGTGGGCCCCACTTGCGCGATCCTATCCGGCAGCGAAGAAAGCGAAACGATGATGCGCCGCGCATCCGTTCGAGGCGCGCGCGCCAGAGTTTCGCGGATAAACCGCCGCTGACTCCGGCGCGCATTCCAGCGCCGCCAGAAAAAGGTCGCCTCCAGCCCAAGCAAAGCCGTGCCGGTGAGGATGAGTCCAAGAAATAGTCCGCGGGTCATGAGTTCCTGTGTTGCATCCGGCGCTATGATTGATTTTCCTCTCAGCACTGGAGCAAGTGGGCAAAGATGTAGCAGCCCACGATAGCCGTCATGAAAAAGATTTTTCTCACCGGAGCGAGTTCAGGGATCGGACGCGCCACGGCCCAACTGCTGGTAGAAAAAGGCCACGAGGTCTGGGGCACGTCGCGCAATGTCAGCCGACTGCCGGCTCTCCCTCGCCTGCATCCCGTGCGGCTGGACATGTCCGATCCCGCTTCCATCGAGCACGCCTGGACCTGTGCCACGGGAGAAGCGGGCGCGTTTGATGTCGTGATCAACAACGCTGGTGCGGGTCATTTCAATCCCGCAGAACTCCTTTCTCCCGAAATCATCCACGAGCAGTTTCAACTGCTCGTCTTCGGTCAAATTCAGCTTTGCCAAATTGCGCTCTGCTCGATGCAGGGGCGGCAGCGCGGGTTGATCATCAACGTAACCTCACTCGCTGCGCGCCTGCCGGTTCCCTTCACCGCGGCCTACAACGCGGCCAAGGCCGCGATGGCCTCGTTCACCATGACGATGCAGCTCGAGCTGGCAGACTCGCCCATTCGCATCGTCGACCTGCAACCCGCCGACATCTGCACCGAGTTCAATGCAGCGGTCGAGAGAGACAACACGAGCGATCCGCGTTATCAACAACGGGTGGACAGAGCCTGGCAGGTGGTGAACAAAAACATGCAGAACGCGCCCAAGCCGGAAATCGTGGCGCAACGGATCGCGCGTCTCATTACGGAATCCAAGCCGCCGCCACGCGTGACAGTGGGCGATACGTTTCAATCCGTCATCGCGCCCATGATCTTTAGCCTACTGCCACCACGCGTGCGCGTCTGGGGTCTGCGGCGCTATTACGGGATTTGATCAGGTGAAAACGCCGTCGCCATGCTCGACTGAGGCCGTCATTCTCATGGCGGGCGCCGGCTCCCGCCTAACCACGACCAACGGAATGCTCGCCAAACCATTGGTGCAAATCGCGGGACGACCCTTGATCTCTCATACGCTGGAAGCGCTCGCCGCCACGGGCGTGCGGACCCTGCACATCGTGATCGGAGCGAACAGCGAACGGCTCGCCGCTGAAATCACGAAACTGCTTCCCAGCGGCATGAGGTTGAACCCGATCGTCAATCAGGCTTGGCAGAAACAGAATGGCGTTTCCGTCCTTTGCGCCGCGGGCGTGGTCCAGGCGCCATTCCTCCTCGCCATGGGCGATCACCTTTTCGACGCTTCAATCTTCGATCATCTGCTCGGCCTATCGGATCCGCAGCGTTTGAACCTGGCGATCGATCGCAAGATCGATTCGGTCTTTGATCTCGACGACGCCATGAAGGTGGAAACGGAGGACGACCGCGTGCTCCAAATCGGCAAGACCTTATCTGTTTACAACGCCATCGATACCGGCCTGTTCCTTTGTCCAAACGAACTCTTCGATTACCTGCGGCGCGCACAACGCGGAGGCGATTGCAGCCTGGCTGACGGAGTGAGGCTGATGGCCGCGGAGGGAAAAGTTCGCGCCATCGATATCGGCTACGCCTGGTGGCAGGACGTGGACACGCCCGAAATGTATGCCCACGCGGAGGAACATTTCGAGAAGCTCGGACGACTCCAGTCCTGATGGAATATCTCGTCATCCTCGACAGTTCGAAGGCGCTGGTGGAACTGTGCGGCATCTCGATCCTCGAACGTTGCCTGCGAACATTGCAGCTCTGCGGGATCACGCGCGTTCACATCTTGTCTAACGACGACAAGGTGATCGCGGATCATCTCCGCCATCCTTCGCCGCAACGCGCAGCAATCGACTGCGTTTTTTCCAAAAACCCTCCCGGCGACGGAAACTGCCTGGTCCTGCGAGGCGACAGCGTATTCGATCAACGTCTGCTGCGATGGCTGCTCGCCCAGAAAACGCCGACCGTACTGATCGATTCCGCCGCGCCTGGACAACTTTGCGGAGCAGCCCTCCTCCCGTGCGGTGCATTGAAGGATCACTCCTTCGAAGAGGTTATGAACGAAGGATTGCAGCGTGGCACCATCGCGATTTTGGATGTGGCGAAGCAGTCCTGGTTTCTGGCCGATATGCATCGCCATCTACGCCCCTACTGGTTTCCGTCTCCGCCTCCGGCAGAAAAGAAGCGCGCCCAAAACGTGATACTCGACGCTGCCCAAAAAGGTACCCTCGACATCCCCGCGCTCGTCCATGCTCCGATTGAGGCATTCATCGTCAGCAAGCTTTGCCTTACTCGGCTCACACCCAATCAGCTGACGGTGCTCTGCAACATCGTCGCCTGGGGCGCGACGATCTTGTTCGCGAGCGGACATCTTGGTTGGGGTGTCGCCGTCGCCCTCGGCGTCGGCGTGCTCGATGGCCTCGACGGCAAGCTGGCTCGCGCAAAACTGGAAACATCGAAGGCAGGCGAGCTCGAACATTTTTTCGACGTCTTGTTCGAGTACTCGTGGTGGATCGCGCTCGCTTATCACCTGCGCGTTTCGGAAGTATTGCCGGAGGCTTTTTTCTATCTCGGCCTCCTCATCGGCGCGGAAATCCTCACCGCTCTGGCGCGCGGAAGCGTCGCTCGCTCCTACGGAAAATCGATCTGCGATCTGGGGCCCTTCGATCGGTTCGTCCGCCTCATTGGGGGACGGAGAAACATTTACGTCTGGATCTTTGCTCTCGGCCTCTTGCTAAAAACTCCCGCCCACGCCTTCCAACTCATCGCCTGGTGGGGAGTCGTGACGGCGGCCGTGCAGGTGCCGCGCGCAGCCTTCGCACTCTGGGTTCGCAGGCGTCCGGCTTGAACCAGACCGGAGCTCGATCCCTTGACTTAGCGCCTGCCACGGCGATAGGAAAACGACTATGATCGGTTTCCAGCAGGTCCTTCGGGTTTTCGACACCAAACCGTGGGTGGCGCACCTTTATGTGACCGAGCAGTGCAATCTGGATTGCCATTATTGCAACGAGTACGACAACTCGATTCCGCACCCAGCTGTGGCCGATCTCAACAAGTGGATGGACCACATCCGGAAACTCGGGGTGGTTCGGATCGGTTTTCAAGGCGGTGAACCGCTCAAGCATCCGGAGATTACCGCGCTGGTCCGTCATGCGAAATCTCTCGACTTTTGCGAAGTAAGCATGTCCACCAACGGATTTCTTCTAAACCGCCAGCTCCTTGCCGACCTGGAAGAAGCGGGCCTCGACGCCCTCTCCATTTCCGTCGACCGGATGACGCCAATCGCGAGCACGCGCAAGTCGATGAAGTCGATCCTGCACAAGCTCGACTGGTTCAAGGATTCCAGGATCCAACTCAACGTCAGCGGCGTCCTTTTTCAAGAGACGCTCGATGAGATGGGAGAGGTGATCGACACCTGCCTGGACCGGGGGATCCCGGTCCATGCACGTGTCGTCCACGACGATCTCGTGCACAACCGTGCCCTGCGCGATCCAAATGCGGGCGAGCCCCTCCTCCGTTTTCTCGAGCTGCAGGAAAAACTGAAACGCAGCGGAGAGAAGATTCACACGAGCTGGAACCTTTTCGATTACCAGAAAAAGATGCTATTGCAGGAGCCGGTCGAATGGACCTGCGTGGCGGGCTACAAATATTTCTTCGTCTCCTCGACCGGTAAATTCTGGCTCTGCAGCCAGGTGCGGACCGAGCGAAACCTGCTCGAGATAACGCGGGAAGATTTGCTCAGCTACAACCGGAAGAAAGATTGCCAGGCGGGGTGCGGCGTTTACTGCACGGCCGAAGCCTCACTCGCCGTGAGTCACCCGCTGGAATACGTCGGCCGGGACGTGGCCGGCAGGATAGCAACAAGCCTGTCAAAAATGCAAGGCGGCGGCCCCCGGCGCATTCGGGATGTGGCGACCGCGCCAGCTGCTGGCGTGCCGGCCCCAGCCCAGTAGTTCTAGCCGTCGATCTGGCGCTGATAAATCCGGTAGGTCTTGTATCGCTCCGCGCCAATCGCTTCGAGGAAGCGATTGATGAGACGGTTGTTTTCCAGCGTCATGCTCAGCTCGCCGATATAGCCGCGCTTGAGCATGCCCTCTTCCACGATGCGCAGGACCAAAGTCTCCGCGATGCCGTGCCGGCGGAACTTCGGTGCCACGCCGAGCGCAACCAGCCGCGCGGTCTTCAAGCGGCTCTTGTAATAAAGCAATTTCGCCAAACCAATCGGCACCCCAAAGGAAAAGAGCCGACCGTTAATCTTCTTAAAGGCGGCGTTGATATCCGGCAACGCGAGAATGAATCCCGCCGGTTCCCCACCTACCTCCGCAATCAGGACGAGTTCCGGGACAGCGAGCGGTTTCAACTCGTGCACAAGGTGATCGAACTCGGCGCCGGTAAATGGCACAAAGCCCCAGTTTTTCTCCCAGGCTTGGTTGTAGATCTCGCGCAGGCGCGCGCTTTCCGCATCGACCTTCTTCAAATTCACCGGGCGAATCGTGATCCTGCTCCGCTCCGAAAAGCGGCCCGTAACCCGTCGCAAACGGACAGCCGCTTCCGCCGGATCCGAAAACCACCAGGCATACCAATCCATCGCCTTGCTAAATCCGGCGCGCTCAATCAGCGCGGCGTAATAGGGCGGATTGTGCGAAGTAAGCAACATCGGTGGGTGCTCGAAGCCATCGATCAACAAGGCACAGACGTAGTTCGTGGAATAATCGATCGGCCCCATGATCTCGGTGCGGCCGCGTCGCCGAAGCCAGTCCGCCGCCGCCGCAAACAACGCGTTCGCCACCCCTTGATCGTCGATACACTCAAAGAGCCCGAAACAGCCGACATTCGTCCCGTGCTCCGCATTGTAGTTCGGATCGTCGCTGGCCATGATTCGCCCGACGATCTCGCCGCGGGACCGCGCGAGAAAAAGCGCGGCATCTCCGTGCTGGTAAAAAGGATGTTTTTCCCGATTGAGAAACTCCTTCCGTTCGATCAAGAGCGGCGGCACCCAGGCGGGATCACCCGCATAAATTTGCCACGGAAATTTAATGAACGCGTCGCGCTCCGCGGAGGAAGTGACACGCGTGATTTCTATTTGCGACACTGCCTCTGGCATCCAGCCGCACTATACGGCGACACCAGCGTTTGCAGCCAGCGGGAATCTGAGTACTAGCAACGGCCTGTGATTCTACCCGAAGCGCAATCCCGCCTCGATCCCGCGCTCATTTTCAAGACGTACGACACCGAGGAATTGGCGGACATTTATTTTTTTCGCCCGCTCGGAATGGCAATCGCACGCACGGCGCTCGCCTGCCGTCTCACACCGAATCAAATCACGCTCCTGGCGGGCATCGCCGGTACCGTCGCGGGACTGCTTCTTTACGACGAAAGTCTGGGTCTTTACGCCTTCGGGCTGCTCATTCTGCACGGCATCATCGATTCCGCCGACGGCCAGCTTGCACGCATGACGGGTCAGATCACCGACGCAGGATTTTTCCTCGATGGCCTGTCGGACTACTGCACAGACATCGCGATCTGCCTTGGAATCGCAGCCGGCATTCTGCATCGCGGCGGTCCCGGCTCGACAATCGCCTGGGCGCTCCTGGCAATTTTGTGCATCGGGATTCAGGGGATGATGTATGTGTATCATCGCAGCGCCTACGCATCAGTGGTCGCGAAAGGCATTGCCTTAGAGAACGATCCGCCCTCGGCGCGTGCTGGATTGCCCGGAAAACTGCGCGCCGGTTATTTGAGCCTGCAGCAATGTCTCATCAGCGGGCAGGCGCAGATCGCGCGCCTGCTGCACAATCGCACAATCGGACCTACAGTGCGTGATGATGATCGTATTCAGTATGCACGTTGTTTTTACTGGCCAAAGCGCGGATGGAATTTGCTCGGCGCGAACACACGCTTCTATGTCATCGGCGCGCTTGCCTGGATGCATCGACTCGATCGGTATTTCTTTTTCATCCTCGTCCCGATGAACCTCGCCGCGCTGACACTCTGGTTGTGGCAACGCCGGGCCGACCGCAGATTTCTCGCCAGCCTGTGACCGACTAATCGATGATTCGCGCGATTTTTTTCGACATGGGTGGCACGCTCGACGGCGATGGCCTGCATTGGCTCGAGCGCTTCGCCGCGCTCTACGAGAATTTCGGCGCGCGACTTCCACGCGCGGCAATACGCGCGGCGTTCGATGAAGCTGAGCGAAGATCGGCCACGGACGAAGAAATCGCGTCGTCGAATCTGGCGCAGATGATTGCGCTTCACGTGAAGTGGCAGCTGGCGCGGCTCGCGCTGCAGGACCAGAGACTCGAACAGCACTTGGTGGAAGGCTTTGTCGAACCCGTGCGCAAGGCCGCGGCAACAAACGCGCAATTACTCGCAGACCTCGTCGAGCGTGGGTTTACCCTGGGCGTGGTCTCCAATGGCTGCGGCAACGTCGAGAAGTTGTGCGCGGACTTCGGCTATGCGCCGTATCTTTCTGTCATCGTTGATTCGCGGCGGGCGGGACTCTCCAAACCGGACCCAGCAATCTTCCTCCATGCCGCCGAAAAGCTCGGCGGCGATCCAGGCACGATGATGATGGTGGGCGATTCGTTCGATCGCGATGTGCGTCCAGCAAAAAAAGCGGGGATGAAAACGGCCTGGCTCGAAGGGGTGGAACCGCGCGAGTGTCCCGAGCCTTCGCTCGTCGATCTTCGTCTTCGCCGGCTCGTCGATCTTCCCGCCGCACTCTCGGCAACTTCAGGAGTGCTCGTGTGACGATATCGAACAAATCGTTGCTGCGAGCAGGTGTGCTGGCCGCGGGCCGCGGCGAACGTTTGCGCACAGCGTCGAATCCACTCAAGCCGCTGGTGAAAGTCGGCGGCCGGACTCTGATCGAGCGCGTTTTGATCTCGATGGCAGAGGCCGGAGTGACCGAAGTAGTCGTGATCATCAACGGAGATTCTCTCGCGGTGCGCGATGCTGTCATGGCCTCGCAGTGGCCATTCGCGCTACGCTGGATCGTCGAAACGACGCCATCCTCGATGCATAGTTTTTTTCGCGTGCTCGAAACTCTCGCGGCGAATGGCGACGACGGCCCGTTCTTGCTTTCGACCGTCGACACCGTCGCCGGCGCGCAAACCTTCGCCAGGTTCATCGCCGAAGCGCGACAGCACGAGCACGCGGAGGTGACGCTTGCGCTTACCTCGCCAGGAAACGACGACAAACCGCTTCTTGTGCGATGCGCACCAGGTAATTCGCACATCCTCGCGATGGGCGAAGCAGCCGCGCCTTCCGATTACGCCACGGCTGGTTTGTACGCTGTTCGCGCATCCGTTCTCCGGGAAGCCGAATCGGCCCGGCACGATGGAGTTGACGCGTTGCGAACTTTTCTCGGCCGGTTGCTTGATCGTGGTTATCGCCTCGCGGGCATCCCAATCGCCCGGTCAATCGATGTCGATCGCCCCGACGATATCGAGACCGCGGAAGAATTTCTCCGGAGTGCGGCAGAATGAAACGGCTTCTTGGATTATACCGCGAGAAACAGTACTCGCCGGGCCGTCATCAATCGAACGATGTTCTGCTGCTCGACCAGATCGCGCATCGGCTGCGGGAGCGCGACTTCGCTGTGGACCTCTTGAGCTTCGAACAGGCTGCCGGTCGCCGGTCGGAGGCCGCGATTATTTTTTCGATGTGCCAGGGGAGAGCGTCTCTCGAGAATCTCGCCGGCTGGGAAAGTGAAGGAGTCAAGATTATCAACAGCCCGCGGTCGGCTTTGAACACTCACCGCGACCGGCTGCCGGCCTTGATGGTCGACGCGGGTATTTCCTTTCCGCAGACCAACCTGGTCAGGACAAAGGAAAGCGCTGACCTGGGATCTCTCGATCTCAATGGCGGCATCTGGCTGAAGCGAGGTGATGTCCATGCGTCCGTGACCGCGGATGTGCAATGGTTTGATTCAATCGAAGGTCTTGAGGCTGGACTGGCCGATTTCGTCTGGCGCGGGATTGAATTCGCGGCCCTCCAGGCGCATCGAGCGGGAGATGAAATAAAATTTTATGGCGTCGTCGGGGGTGGATTTTTCCACTGGTTCTATTCGGGTGAGACTCGCAAGCATCCTTTTCATTTTCCCCACTTGGAGAACCTCGCCAACCGCGCCGCCGTCGCCGCAGGTCTCGATATTTTCGGCGGCGACGTCATCGTCTCGCCTGCGGGCGAGCTGACTCTGATCGATTTGAACGACTGGCCATCGTTCGCGCCCTGCCGCGAGCGGGCGTCCTATGCGATCGCTGATTTCATTGCGAGGCGTGTCCATGCCGGGTAAAACTCAACCGCATTCTCGCGCGCGGACGAAAGCACTCTTCGCCGCAGAACATCAATTCATCGCTCCTGGGTTGCAGACGATCGCGTTGTTATCCGAGCTGGCAATCGAGCGCGGGGAAGGAGCGACCCTCACTGATCTCGATGGACACACCTATCTGGACCTGAACGCCGGTGTCTCGGTCGCAAGCCTTGGTCACGCCCATCCCCGTTACGTCGCAGCGCTCAGCAAGCAGCTCGAGGCCGTCTCCGTGGGCAGCTTCACTTCCCGGCCACGAGCTGACCTCGTTAGGCTGATTGCGGATTTGGCGCCCGGCGAGTTGTCGCGCACCCAGTTTTTTAGCGGCGGCGCGGAGGCGGTGGAAGCGGCGATTCGACTGGCTCGCTCGCACACCAAACAAACCGGCATCGTTGGTTTCACCGGCGGTTTTCATGGGAAAACAGCCGGGGTGCTCCCGCTTTCGGACGTTGCCTGGAAGAACTTGATCGGACCGCTGCCGGCCGGCTATCATCTGGCCCCATACGCCGACCCGACAAGATTCGCCGGCTCGGAGGAAGAGTGCCGGGACCAGGCGATCAAAGAGCTGCGCCGCGTAATTGAGCGCGATGCCGGGGGACGGTCCGCCGCGATTGTCATCGAACCGATCCAGGGGACGGCTGGCAATATCGTGCCACCCCCGAAATTTCTCCGCGAAGTGCATGCGGTCGCTCACGAGTACGGCGCGCTCCTCATCGCCGACGAAATGATCACAGGTTTCGGCCGCACTGGCCGGATGTTCGGCTGCAACGCGGACGGCGTCGTTCCGGACATCATGACCCTGGGCAAAGGCATGGCATCCGGATTCCCGGTAAGCGCGCTGGTTTCGACCGATGAAATCATGGCCGCAGAGCCGTTCTCGCTTCCGAGCGCGTCATCCTCCAGCTACGGCGGAAATCCGCTGGCGGCGGCAGCCGCCTTGATCACGATCCAGACTATCTTATCCGACAAGCTGGTTGAGAATTCGGCCAGGATTGGAAACCTGCTGCGCGATGGACTGCAAGCGCTCGCAACGCGACATCGTTCGATCGTTAACGTCCGGGGGCAAGGATTGTTAATCGGGTTCGATCTGGTCGCCGATCAAGAAACAAGAACCCTGCTCGCAAAAGAGAAGTGCGTCGCGTTTTTCAAGGAGTGTCTTGGCGAGGGATTAATCATGATGTGTTATGCGCCGCGCGTGCGCGTCCATCCCCCGCTAATTCTTTCGGCGGAACAGGCAAATGCCGCGCTGGCCATTATCGATCGCGCGCTCCAGCGCCTTGAAGCAGGAGGCTGATCTAGACTAGCTCACGCCCTCGCCTTGTCATCCCGAGGCTGGCGGAGCGCGCCGAGGGACCTCTCATCTGCAGGGACCGCCTCCTGTTAAGAGAAAGCAAGTTTGCAATTGAGAGGTCCCTCAGCGTCTTCGCGCTTCGGGATGACAGCTTAATAGACGCACCGTCCAACCATCATGCAGTTACACCATTCTCGGAGCTGGCGGTTTTCGTGTGGGACCGCGAAGATAGAAACATGCTAAGAGGTGCGATTATCGGCTTTGGTGAGGTGGCTCGCCACGGGCATTGGCCGGCCTACGCGAAATCGCGGGTCGCAAAGATTGTTGCGGTGGTTGAACGAACGGAAGAACGCCGCAATGTCGCGCGGGATTTACTTCCGCAGGTTGCAACATTCTCCACGCTCGACGAATTGCCGGGAGACGTTGAGCTCGATTTCGCCGATATTTGCACTCCACCCGCACTCCATGGCGAGCCGATGCTTGCGGCGCTGGCAAGAGGCTGGAACGTCCTTTGCGAAAAACCACTCTTGCTCGATCTGACCGAGCTCGAGCAGGTGCAGAGTGCGGCACGGCAACGCGGACGAGCAGTCGTGCCGGTGCACAATTGGAAATATGCACCGATCGTTAGGCGCGCCACCAGGATGTTGCGCTCGGGCGCCATCGGCAAACTGCACGGCGTGGAGATCGAGACTTTGCGCATTCAGGATTGTGCCGTGGCTGATCCGGACCGGCCGAACTGGCGGCGTGATCCGGCGATCGCCGGCGGCGGCGTGCTCATGGATCACGGCTGGCACGCGATCTATCTCGCGTGCCACTGGTTTGGCGAAGACCCGAGCGAGGTCCACGCTTCGCTGCATCATCCGACAAACGGAGGAGTCGAGGACGAAGCGACGGTGGCGCTCGTTTTTCCGAGCGGACGGGCGAAGATTTTCCTTACTTGGAAAGCAGATGCGCGCCGCAACACGATGCGGCTGACCGGCGAGCGGGGCGAGATCGTGATCGACGACGACACCTTAAAAGCCGGCGTCGGCTCGATTCGTTTTGAACCCTCGTTGTCTGCTGGTTCGCACCACGCGGATTGGTTCGGCGCGATGCTGCCCGACGTCATCGCGCAGTTTCAGCGGCCGGAGCGCGCCCTGGAATCGTTCCACGAAGCCGCCACCTGTCTATCCGTGATTCGACAGGCATATCAGTTGGCGTCATAGTTTCTGCGGCATGACGACAGAGATTCTTAGTCAAAGTCCGTCCGTTTCGACCCAGGCCAGGACGCGGCGCCAGAACATTTATTTCGTCGACGGAGAAGTGGAGCTGCCGAGCCTCGACCGGCGCAGTTTTTCGAAGCGGCAAATGGAGATCGTCAAATCGCTCCAGCGCCTGGATACGCGGCGGAACTGGAAGATTCTCCTGCTCTTCGGCCTGTGGGCCGCGGGTATCGGGCTGAGTCTCGCCTCTCCCTTGTCGCTCCTCACCTTCTCCGGCATCGCGCTTTCCGGTTGCTCGATCACCGGCCTCACCGTGCTGATGCATGAGAGCTGTCATTCCTTGCTCAGCAAGAATAAAACAATCAATCGCTGGCTCGGCGTCGTCTGCGGAATACCGGCGCTGGTTTCGATGTCGGCCTACCGCTCCATTCATCTCGTCCATCATTCCCTCGCGCGCAGCGAAATCGATCCGGATGACATTGAAAACAGCGCACCTAAATCCATCCCGCTTGTTCTGGTTTATTATGTCGTATTGCTCGCCGGCATTTACATCTACCTGGTCACGGTCGCTCTGGTGGGTTATCGGCACGCGAACGCGCAAGCTCGAAAGCATATCGCCGTTGAATTTGCCCTCATCGTCGCCGCGCTGGCCTCGGCCTTTTACTTTTTTCCGGGCGCCTGGGTGCTAAAGGCCTGGATCTTCCCCATGTTCGTCGCCGGACAACTCGCAAATGTTCGGGGGCTGGCGGAACACGGCCTAACGACAGCAGGGAATCCCTTTTCCGAAACGCGCACGGTCGTCAGCAACGGTTTCGTTCGGTTCTTCATGTCGAATCTCAATTTTCATCTCGAACACCATCTCTTTCCAGCGACTCCCTGGTATAATTTGCGTAAGTTACACTCGCTCATCGAGCCGGAGCGCGTTGCCTCATCCGCATCGGTCTATTCCGGGTATCTGCCGTTCCTCCGGGATTTTTTTAAGTCTACCTGGGCCGGGATTCTGCCCGACAAAAGCCTCGTTCCGCCACACGTCCGCGAGCAGTACGGTAGATAATTTGCGCGCTAGGCGTGCTGCAACTGGGCGGGAACGAATGTATCCGAGAGGATATTCAGCGCCTCGTCCAAATCCGCGCGCGTGTGATTCGCAGTGACGCAGGCGCGGAAACAAATTCGGTCCTCCGGCACGGCCGGATAATCGACCGGCGCAACGAAAAGTCCGCGCCGGCGAAGTTCGTGACCGAGCCGGTACAAACGCGCACGATCTCCCACCACCAGCGGCATGATGTAACTGGTGGACGCGCCTATGTCGATTCCGAGTGCCTTCACTTGTGTCCGAAAATAATCCGCATTTTCCCAAAGCCGGGCGCGGATTTGCGGCTCCCGCTTTGCAATCTCCAGCGCTTTCAAAATCGCTCCAACCACGACCGGTGGCAGGGCGCAGGAGTAGACGTAGGAGTGCGCATAAAAACGGAGGTAATCGAGCGTCTCAGAAGAGCCCGCGACAAAACCGCCCATGGCCCCAAAGGCTTTCGAGAAGGTGCCGTAAATCAGCGGGATGCGGTCTTCCACTCCGAAGATTTCGGCCGCGCCGCGCCCATTCTCACCGCACGCCAGCATGGAGTGCGCCTCGTCGATGAAGACACTGGCTTTATGCGACTCGGCCACGGTCAGCAAGTCATCCAGGTTGGCGAAGTCACCGTCCATGGAATAAATCCCCTCGATAATCACGAGTTGGCGTTTGTCCTTTCGCCGGCTGAGCGCCGCATCCAGCGAGGCGGGATCGTTATGCTCGAACCGACCGAGCCGGCAACGCGAAAGCACCGCACCATCGCGGAGGCTGAAGTGGGAGCGGTTGTCCAGAATCGCCACATCACTTTTGCGCAGCAGCCCCGAAATCGTTCCCAATGCCCCGCCGAAGCCGCTGTTAAAAAGCATTGCATCTTCACGGCCCAGAAAGTCCGCCATGCTCCGCTCGAGCTGCCGATGCAGATCGGTCATGCCGGAGAGCATGGGGGAGCCGCAAGCGCCCATTCCATATTTGGAGAGCGAGTCGTTGGCGGTCGCGATCACCTCCGGGTGGTTAGCCAGACCAAGGTAATTGTAGGAGCAAAGATTGATGACGGGCTGCGATTTACCGTCGTATTGGATCGTGGTGCGAGCGTCGGCGGCCCCGAGTAGCTCCGGTTCATAAAGGCGCGCCGCCCATGCGACCACATTCTGGCGCCATTCCGTAAAGCCGGCGGGCGGTGCCAACGGATCGTCGCGGTCGCCCACTACGAAATCGCCGAGGCTGAGCGTCCCATCAAAGCTCATTCCCTCGTCTTGGTCCCCGGTCATATGAAAGCGTTTAAATTGGGCACAGAGCGGTGGTGAATCAATTCCATATTCAGCTCGCGCGGCGCTCCCATACCTTATGTTTCCTTTTCGCGACGCGAATGACGGGCGATAGAGCGATCGCCTTGAGAATCCGATTGAACAGCCCTGCAATATATCGGAACGGTCGCGAAACTGTCCATCAATAAAACAACCGTTTTCCCGTTGTTATTGATTCTTGGCTAACGCCTGGCGTGACTCCAAAATCCTCGGTGCGCGACTCGACCGGTTCACGTTCCTGGGACCGTTCCACACGGGAGAACAAAGTATATCGCCTGTCGAACAGGAACTGTAGCAGCAAGCGGGTCAAGGAGTTGTGAGATCTTAAAGTGTCATAAAACTCGGGGGCCAGTGCTCGAAGCTTCGGCAGATTCCACCATGCGATGGAGGGGAAATCATGATGCTCGTTGTGGTATCCCACATTGAGCGCAACCAGATTGATCGGTCCGTAATAGCTGAATGTCTCCTGATCGGGATCGAGCGTGTAATGCTCCTGCACCCAGCGCGCTCCGACGGGATGCAGGCCGATCGAAAAGAAAAACGAACAGCCTAAGTACCAGATGCCGTTCCAGCCGCAGAGTTGGAAAATAGCGATATCGTACGCCACCGCGCACAAAAAATTCACGGCCATCCAGCCGCTCCACATGGTGATGGCCCTTAAGCGCGGCGGCCGTGTCAGTTGGAAAATTGGAAAGAACAGCAACCAGAGGGCTTTGCCGTACCACCTGTCGCCGATCAGCCTCGCCTCCCATTGATTTGGAATATCCGCATCCGATTGGTAATCGCCTTGATGAGCGTGATGCTTGAGATGGTAGACACCAAACGCGACTGCACCCGGGATAAGATTCGGCAGGTCCGTCATGATCGCGGTAATTTTGTTCAGGAATTTGCTCCGGAAAATAAGATTATGGGTCGCGTCGTGGATGATCACATACGTGCAATGGTTCGCGAACGCGCCGGCACAGTAGGCAACGATCAAACTGACCCACCAGCCGTTCGGACCGAGCCGGCCCATCGTATAGGCGTTCGAGGTCTGCACAATTAACACCAGGAGCGCAATGAGAGCTGTGTAAGGATTTCGGCCCATCAGTCTTCGAACTTCGGGATGCGCCTTGAGGATCGCGCGCGTCCGCTGAGGATGCGGTTGCTCAAATTCGGCTTGATGGAAAGTGGCTTGCATTCGCGCCTCCCAAACTAGGGTTGGTCGTCGCAAATTCCAACTCTGATTCCACGCCTGGCTGTGCCGGCATTGAAAGCGCGTGACCATTCTGCCTTGCCTTCACTACTCAGCAACGGGATTCCCAGATACCGAGTGATCCTGGTCTAGTTCTCTGTCTTGGGAAGTTTGTGACCTTGCGGCAGCGGCGGCGACCGAGAGTGGCCGAGGCGGGCGCCCATCCGCCGCGCGAGCAGAACCACGAGTCTGAGAAGGTAAGTGACCAACACACCAAAACGCATCTTCGATTCGCCTCGCTCGCGGTCCCGAAAGACGATCGGTATTTCTTTCACCCGGAATCCCCGCTTGGCGTTTACGATCAATTCAAGAGCAATCTTGAACCCGGCGGCGTCTCCCTTGCACTGGATAAGCGAAGCCCGATCCGTCGCAAAAAATCCAGACAGCGGATCGTGGAGGCGCGCGAGTGGCCACGCCAGCAGACAGGCCACCCGCGACATGAAGCGCCGCCACCAGGGCCAGCCCGGAGTGCGTCCGCCCGGTGCATACCGACTACCGATGACCATGTCTTGCGAACGGTCAAGAAGCGGCGCGACGAGATCGCCAATCCGCTCAGGCGGATGGCTCAGATCGGCATCCATGACGAGAATCCAGCGAGATCTTGCCGCAACGGCGCCGGCCAGTACCGCACCGGCCAGGCCCCCGGTAGGGCGCTCGCGCCGCAACAAACGGACCGGTTGAGTCTGGCCGAGAAGAAGGACGCGTTCGCAGGTTTCGTCAGTCGAACCGTCGTCGACAATCAATACTTCGATCTGGAGCGCCGCGGAGCTCTGCTCGAATATTCGGGCAAGCAGCGGCTGGATGTTGGAGGCTTCATTGAGCGTCGGGACGATGACGGTGAGTTGTTCCGCCACGGCGTCTGGCAGATTCATGAGACAAAGCTTGCGGCAGCGATTGACGGCCCGCGACAGGTTTTCATCGTACGAAGGCGGTTGATGTGACGGCAATCGAGGGCGATGCGCATTGGTGGGCATGCTAACCCGTAGCCTTCGACAGTTCCAGTTCGCCGCAGTTGCGATCGTTTTGCTCACGGTCGCGACCCGACTGCCATCGCTTCTCCACCCACGGGCAATCGACGATGAAACTGCGTATTCCGTGGTGGCGAACGAGGTTGTGGACGGAGGCCTACCCTACGTCGACGCGGTAGAGCGCAAGCCGCCGCTCGTGTACTGGACCTATGCCGCCGTGTTCAAGGTAGCGGGGAAATACAATTGGACGGCGCTGCATGCGGTCGCGATCGCATGGACGCTTTGCACGATGGCCGGCCTATATGTGATCGGGAGACGATTGTTCGATCGCGATACAGGATTGATCGCGGCGCTGCTTTACAGCGTACTCCAACCTTGGGCGACGTGGAAGAATCTGGCCTTCAATTGCGAGCTGTTAATGAATCTTCCTATCGTATGGGCGTGGGCGATCGCGCTTGGAAGGAGCTCGTCGCGAGCGCGGCCCGAGCTCCTCCTGGCGGGCGTGCTCCTGGGGGCGGGATTTTTGCTTAAACAGCCGGCGGTCTTTGCAGCGGCGCCGCTCGGAATTTATCTGCTCCTCCCGAGCTATCGCGCCAGCCGCGGCTTAACGCCAACGGCGTCCGTTACTCATGCCGCCATGCTCACAGCGGGGTTTGTTGGAGCACTCGGTCTGGTAACGATCATCCTTCAGAAGCAAGGCATCCTGCGCGATGCGTTCTATTGGACGATTACCAACCATACGGACCTGCACGTGTTTTGGGGAAAAGCAGCCCTGCTCACGCCCGCGTTCCTCGGGATCTGCTGGCCGCTGCTGATCGGTGCGGCATTGGCGTATCGAGATGACCGCGGTGTCTGGGCGGGCAAGGGTGCTGAGCGGATCGCACTCTTCGGGCTGCTCGCCGCGTCGGCAATCGGCACCGCGGCGGGCGGTCGCTATTACCCTCACTACTACATCCAACTGATTCCGCCGCTCGCGCTGCTCGCAGCACCGCACTTCGCGCGGCACTGGTTATTACGACCTGCGGTCACGTACGCCTGGCTAGCCCTTGCCGTTGTTGCGTTCTCAATCGCGCATTGGCTCGGGCTGGCTTCGCAGCGCGAACCCTCCGAGGCGGGACGCTATTTATCCGAGCATTCAGCTGCTGATGACAGGATTTTCGTCTGGGGCCAGGAACCGAAGTTCTATCTCGACGCTCGACGCCGTCCCGCCTCTCGTTACATCCTGACATTGCTGTTCACGGGCTACGACGGACGCCGCAATGTCGACACTCGCAACCGAATCGTACCGGAAGCATGGACGACGCTCGAACAAGATTTTCGCAGGCACCCTCCCGCCTACATCGTCGACCTCCATTCCAACCCGGACGCGCGATATCCGGTCCGGGATTTTCCGATTCTGGCCACACTGCTGGCAGAACGGTACGAACCGGTGGCACGAACCGCGGACGGTCTGATTTATCGAATGCGCCGAGAGTGATCCGGTGTCAGCGCTTCTCGGCCGCCTCACTCCCACGAGCACTGAAGCTCGCTAGTGATTGCGCTCGCATTTTTTTGCCCGGACCCGACGCCGCTCGCGCAAGAAATGGTTAGTGTTTAGCAAGCGATGGAGAGCTGCGCCGCAGCGCGATATGGTCATCTAAGCCATTGAACTCCTCATGATCAGCATCCACTCGCCATGAAAACTAGAATCTCTCTCGCGGTTACTCTCGCCTTCTTCGCCGGCTTCACCTGCGCTGAGGCGCAATTAAGCTATTCCGTCGCCGATTTGGGAACCCTCGGTGGCAATATGAGCTCAGCCAACGGCGTCGCCGGTCCGGGGCATAACGCGGCCGGAATGATCGTCGGATCCTCGACCATGACTGACGGCAGCGAGCATGCGTTCCTTTACGTGGGCGGCCAGATGTACGATCTCAACACGCTATGCGATCTTTCCGTCACCGACTTCAAGGTCCTGACGGTGGCGAAAACGATCAGTGATTCATGCCTCATTATTGGCGAGGGCATTACGAATAACGGAGACAAACACGCCTTTTTGATGACGCCGACGCCTGTCGATGGCGGGCAATGGTCGTACGCTTGCTGTAAATGGGTTTGGATCCAAGAAGGTGGCGGCTGGTGGTGGGAAACGGATTGTCATTGTTACAAGTGGCATGGCGGCCCCGGGAAGCACCCGCCCTGTCCGCCTCAACCCCCGCATTGTTGGTATTGGCCGCTTCCCTGTCCGCCGGACTGTGGCTGCCCACCGCCGCCTCCGCCTCCTAATTATTGCTGGGGCTGCATCAACGGACACGTCGTCCTGCTCCCGGCGGAGGAAATCACGGCCAAAGGTGGTCAATGTTATGGTTCGCCAGAAGAAGCGAAGAAGAATTGTGGGAAACTTTGCTGGATCTGT
>DASVJK010000091.1:0-27754 GCA_036385955.1 Chthoniobacterales bacterium
GGCCTACTTCGACGGCATCCCGGCCGACGCGACGCGTAAAGGCACCAACGTTCTCGAACGCGGCAGCCAGGTTCATTTCATGAGCGAGTTCGAGTCGATCCTCGATTTCCCGCCCGCGCCCAAGCTCAACGTGTTTGGCAAGCTCGACCCGGCCAAGGCCAGCGAAGCCGAGTTGCGCGGACAGACGCTCTTCTTTGGCAAGGCCCAATGTGCCACCTGCCACACCCCGCCCTATTACACCGACAACAGCATGCACAACCTGAAGGTCGAACGCTTCTTCAAGCCGAAGATGATCAACGGCCGGCTGGCCAGCGCCGATGGCCCCATCAAGACGTTCCCCTTGCGCGGCATCAAGGACTCGCCGCCTTACCTGCACGACGACCGCCTGCTGACGCTCGACGACACGGTGGAGTTCTTCAACCTCGTGCTGGAAACCAAACTCAACGAACAGGACAAGAAGGACCTCGTAACGTTTCTACGGACGCTTTGATTTGGGGCGGGCTTTTAGCTTCGCTATTTGTTCAGATTGTCACGAGCTGACGTACATCTGAGGTAGTCCGTCAATCCAGCGTGAAGCTACTACTCGTTCTTGCACTTTTCATACCTCTGGCGTCGTCTGTTTATGCGGACGAAGAGGCGAGCCGCGCCGCTTCAAGCCTGGCTCGCGAGAAGGCCTTCGCGCTGGGCGGTGTGGGCGTCGCCGGGACCATGTCGCAAGGAGAGCGCGATCTAAGAGCGGTCCTCAAAGAAGCTGATGCTGTGCCACAGTTACAATCGCTCCTGAAGAAGGCTTCTCCGGCTGGGCAGCTTTATGCGCTGCTCGGTTTACGGCTGCGCGATCGTCCTGCCTATGAGCAGGCAGTGCCGGCGTTTCGGAAGCGGTCCGACGTTGTCTCCACCATGCACGGATGCATCCTGATGAACGAGAAAATGGATAGCATCGTTCATCAGATCGAGCACGGGGACTATGATACTGTTCTGACGCGCCCGCCTTGGTGACGACACTGGCGCGCGCTCACCAAGCGGCCCCATTAACGCTCGCGACGATTTCACGTCAGGGCAGCTTGCCCATCCGTGAAGCCCGCCGTTTCGTCGTCAAACGTCAGCTTCTTTCGAAACTCGCGCCGGAGGAGCAAGAGATTGACGCAGGCCTGAAACAAGGTGCTGGCCACCGACAAGTACCAGACATACCTGATTTGAAACCCAGGCATGCGCGACATCAGTGCGGCCGGCAGGGCAAAGAGAATCAAACGTGTCATCGAACTGGCCAGCGGCGGCAGAGTGTTGCCAATCCCCTGGAAAACACTCGAAGAGGTGAAGACAATTCCCATGGCCACGAAATTCAGCGAGGTGATTCTTAGATACTCGCTGCCAAACACGATCACAGCGGCGTCCTTGGAAAAGAGCCGGATCAAACTCTCTCCCACGAACTGCGACGCAATCGTGAGCAGGAGCATCGTGACGGACGTAATCCCGAGCGCTGAATGATAGGAACTGCGAACGCGGTCACCGCGCCGGCCTCCAAAGTTTTGTCCAACCACCGGGGCCACGGCGAAGGCGATGGCCACGACCGGGAGAAACATGGCCTGCATGACGCGCGCGCCAACTCCAAAGCCTGCCTGAGCTGCCGCACCGAAATCCCGAATGATGCCGTAGACGACCACTATGTAGACGGCCATGAGCGCAAACTCGCCCCCGGCCGGCAGCCCGATACGCAGCATCGCCCACCAGATCTTTACTTGCGGCTTGAGGAGTGAAAGACGGAAGCGCAGGTAATGATAATTGCGCTCGTAATAGACGACCATGAGGACGTTCGCGATCAAGACAGCAATGAAAGTCGCGAGCGCGGCGCCAACGACCCCGAGCTTGGGCAGCGGTCCAATCCCGAAGATTAACAAAGGCGCGAGCACCATGTTGATCAGGACAGTGAACGCCTGGATGACAACGGTAGGCCTCATAATTCCCGTCGCACGCAGCGCCGATCCGAGAGCCACAAGAGGGAACTGCATCATCAGCGCGGGAATGAACCAGAGCAGATAGCTCCTGGCCAATGCCGCCGTCGCCGCATCCGCGCTTAGCCACCGACAATACTGGTCTCGCAAAGCAAACGAGCAAACAGTGAGAGCGACCCCCACCAGCAGCGACAAGACAAAGGACTGGTTGAAAGCCAATTCGGCCCGCAGCTGCTCCTTTTGTCCGGCCGCCTGAGAGATAAGAGTTGTCGTTCCGACCCCCAATGCTTGCGTGAGCGCCAGGACGACCATCATCAAGTTTCCAGAGAGACCGACCGCAGCGATCGCCTCTTTCCCAAGGCTTCCGACCCAGTAAAGGTCGGCCAGCAAATAAAGCGTTTGGATCAGCATGCTCACAGCGATGAACGCCGACATTTGGAGCAGGTGCCTGGTCACCGAGCCCTCTGTCATATCTTTCATCTTGCCGATTTAGCATTTCATAAAGCGGAAGTCTAACCGGGCGAGACAGCGCGGTCGCCAGCTCTGTAGGGCGGGGTCAGCGACCCCGCCTTACAGAAGAACGCGCATTCAGCCGGTCCGATGCGGGCGCCGCCATTTTTCCCGTGCTAGATCGGAGAGAGACGCCACTCCCAGAATTTGCCCTCTTCCGGAATGTCGACCGGGCCAAAGAACTGAAACCCGAGTTTACGAAGGATGGCGTTGGAAGCGTTGGGTTCCGGCAGTGTCTGCGCCGTAAGCTCGATTTTCCGGTCGGTTGTGCGAGCGATTTCGATCAAGGCCCGGGCCATGGCCGTAGCGATCCCCCGCCCTTCGAACGGAGGGAAAGTAAAGTAAGCGATCTCAACTTTTCCCATCCGCGGCCCCGTTTTAAACGCGCATGTGCCAACAACGTCCGAACCCGACAAGGCCAGGTAGCCAACCCAGGGTGGATCGAACCCGACCCGCCCGTAGAGCAACGCCGTGGCCGCGCGCGATCTTTTGCCACCTCCGGCAGAGAGTCGAGTCTTTCCGCGGGAACTCCGTCACCACCAATTTGAATTAATCGGATCGTCCGCTGCATCCCAAGACATCTGACGAGAACGAGCGTAGGGATGGATCGCGGGGAGTGCAAATCCAAGTCACCGCTCTCCTCTGCCGGAGCGCCCCAAAGCCGAGCTTGCAGAGTTGGACGAATTCCCTGAATTTGTCCGTTGCACCCAGGAACGCGCCTGTAGCTCAACTGGATAGAGCAGCTGACTTCGGATCAGCAGGTTGGGGGTTCGAATCCCTCCAGGCGCGCATCATTTAAGATGCTTGTCGATTAGGATTTATGCCACTCGCGTTGCTCAGGTTTCCACATCACACTTTTTCCATCTGGCCACTTCTTGGCCATTTATCAAGAGCATTACCATGCGTCACAGGGCCACTCTAATGCCATCTGCATCCTTACCGGCCAAGGCTGGTTGTACCTCGTCGCCGTCCTGGACGTCTGCACCCGGCGGGTGATCGGCTGGGCCATGCACCAAATCCTCGATGCCCGTCTCGTGATCGCCGCCCTGCGTATGGCGCTCGGCCAACGTCGCCCCAGAGGAACTCTTATCGTCCACTCCGATCGAGGCGCGCAGTTTGCCAGCACGGCTTACCGGCAGGTCCTCGCCCATCACGGTCTCGTCGCTTCCATGAGCCGCAAAGCCAATTGCTACGATAACGCCTTCATCGAATCCTTCTGGAGCAGCCTCAAATACGAAGTCGTCTATCACCAACGCTTCGCCATCTTTGCGCAGGCGCGCTGTGCCGTCTTCAACTGCATCGAAACCTTTTATAACCGGACCAGACTGCACTCCCAGTCTTGCTTATCTCAGCCCCGTTATCTTTGAATCCAAAATAAACCAAAAGAATTGATCCCTAATCCACTGTCCGAACAATTGGGGCAAGCCCACCCTGACTCTTTATCTCATGAACTAACCCCCACCCACCACACCCGCGCAGCCACGCTGGACAACCTACATAGGGGTTAGGCTGTCGGCGTCGCATAACGTCGCTTCTTAACAGGCAGGCGTGCCAAAAGCAATCTTTGCAACGCGCGCGGCAACGTGAGGGAATGCGGCTGGTGCAGTTAATGATCGCAGCGTCATTGCTTAGCATTGGCAGTTCGGACGAATCTGCTAGTGTCATTCCGTTTCCGATGTCTGTTCAAGAACGACGCCTCAACCGCAAGATTGTCGCGACGGACATGGAACGGGACGGCTTCGCTGTCATCGATTTCCCTGACCCGCAACTGGACCAACTCGCAGCCGACATTTGGAAGTCCCTTCAACCTCATTTTGATTGGGCCTCGTGGAGAGCGGGGAGCGCGCCAGGCGTGCGCGTGTCTGATGCTTGGACGATGAATGAGAGTGTTCGCAAGATCGCCACCAATCCGGAACTCCTCGAACTGCTGGGCGAGCTTTATGGCCGACGCGCCTTTCCGTTCCAGACCCTGAACTTCGCTGTCGGGACGCAACAAAGTGTCCACGCCGATCTGGTGCACTTCTGCGCGCGGCCGCTAAAATTTATGTGCGGCGTCTGGGTCGCGCTCGAAGACATCGGGGAAGAGGCGGGTCCGCTAATCTACTATCCTGGCTCCCATAAGTGGCCGGTTATTTTGCCTGAGAATGTTGGCGCTCCGCCGGCTTCTAAAGAAACGCCTTACGAGCACTATCATTTGTTGGAAAAGGCGTGGGCGCGCGAGATCGAAGAGAGAGGCGCGAAGCCTTTTCACTTTCTGCCGAAAAAGGGCCAGGCATTGATCTGGGACGCCAACCTCCTCCATGGCGGTGCACCTCAAACTGACCGGTCGGTGACCCGGCATAGCCAGGTCACGCATTACTTTTTCGAAGGCTGCTCCTACTGGACGCCGCTAACCGGCGCGGCTCGCCAGCCTATCAACATTGCTCCGCCTGGCTGCCCTTCAGCCGAATAGGCATGCCCACGCCGGAATCAAACTTTAATCCCAGGAACCAGCAACCACTGAACGAAACGATTTACCCACCCTTCAGTCGCCACGCTTGACAACCTACATAGGGGTTAGGCCACTTGTTGTAAGATAATGTTCTCCTGTCTGTCATACCACTTAAAGGCCTGTTGAATCTCGTAGTCCATAACCTCGTCTAAAAACGGCGCGAAGTGTCCGTGCTGCGAATCAATGAAGTATCGGACTAAAGTGCGGAGCGTAAGAGGTGACGGTAACGGTCCAAGTGGAAATGGGGTATGAGCGGCCACGAAGGTAGAACTGAACCTGGAGTGGATTGATCGAAACAACTGTTGGTCATCGAAGCCATCGCGCTTCCCGTCGATGTAGCTTCTCGAGTTTGTTCCGCGTGCGTTTCTCGCCTGCGCGAGCGTCCGCAACCAGTGCCTTCTTCAATTTGGCGGTAATCCAGAGACTACGTTTGAAATGGCTGCTCTCCGCGTCTCTTGCGGCGATTGATTTATAAAGGGCGCGGTGTCTGTGAAACGATTGGCCCGAAACAGTTAGATGTAACTTCTGCGTTCGTTCAACGATCAGTGTCGATTAGGTTTAGATATGTCACTCGAATGCGATCTACTCCGCAAGAAGCTCGACAGGACAATCCGCCGTTAATAGACCGGGCACACCAATTAAGATTCATGTATTCCATTGCTACTTACCCCCCGGAGATTTTCTCCGCCAGTTGGGAGCGTGGGGGATGGCGCTCACCATCCCTGTTCGCGACGGCCATGCCGTCGCGAACTTGTCTTTAGTGCCCGATCACTGCGTCAACAAGACAGCGTGAACCTCGTTGGTGCCAAGATCTTCGGCGATTGCAACAATTTGCCCGTTATTGTTGATCCCCGTAGCGGCACGGAGCCAGTAACGTTTTGCTGCCTCTAACCCAATCAACCCATTCAGATCCATCATCTCGCCCTGGCTGTAGATGAAGGCCACCTGTTTGACCGGGTGTGCGGAGGCACTAACACCCTCTTCTGAACGTGCCGGGATATAACTGTAACCGACCACTTGATCGATGATGTTAATCCCCAGGGCATAGCTCTGATCGTTCCCTGACACCGAGCCATCGAACGAACCGAGATCGCGCATCTTCCTGCCGTCATGAAGAAACGCGTGGACACGATCGATGCCGCCATTGAGCGTGGAATAACCAACGACGTGGTTGTTCGCGTTGATGGCCATCCCATAACTGTCATTACCACCCAGGGTTCCAAGGTCGATCATCTTCTTAGTGTTCGGCCGCGGAATCGAGAGGGGTTGGTAAATGAAGGCGTGGGTTACTCCAAGTCGGCTGCTGTCAGCGACTTGAGCGGTGCCTGTGACAAACCCGGAATCATTGATCCCGAAAGCCTGAGCGGATGCTCCGCCCAGTGTCCCGATGTCGAGCATGCCGGTAGACGCGCTCCAGATAAAAGCCCGGTTCGCCGAGCTGTCATCAGGTTTCGCGCCGGAGAAACCGACCACCTGTCCCGAGGCGTTAATGCCGGTAGCCCGACTATAAACCTCGCCCTTCAAGGTTCCCAAATCCGCGATCTTGCCATTTCTAAAAAAGGCGGCGTGACTGATGGCTTCGCTGGTGCCAAAAGTCGAGTCGCCCACAACATCCCCAACGAGGTTGATGGCAAATCCATGGCTGATGCCGCCATAGTTTCTACCAAGATCCTCCATCGGTTCCTTACGTTTAGGGTCGTAAAGAAACGCGGACTCATCCAGTAAGCTCATACCCGAGGTGCCCGTCACTTGTGCCTGCTCGTTGATCGCAGCGGGCGTGCTGACCCTGGCCTTCTTTGCGGGAAGGACTCCCAGATCTGTCACGTTATACTGCCGGATGAGCATCTGTGCGCCCGCGGTTGATACCCCGATCGCGCAGCACGCGGTCAAGGCACCGAGGATTGTGATAAGTTTAGTTTTCATATAGATAATTTCTTTCTTGTAGTTGGTTGTTTACTAACTGTCTGGTTTCATTGTTTCCTTCTATGTTGGTTCGTTTGGTATTTCCGAACGAATGTTTCTTTTCTTTCATCTGCCTCAGATATTAGAGAGCGCCCCGTGACTTGCTACACGTTGATTGGCTTTTCCTGTGCAAAAAATGCCGAAGCCGAAGCCAAGATAAGGCGAGGAAATGCCAAGCGGCGGTTTGGCATTTCCTGACCGCGTGCTGCTCGCCAGGAGCTTGTGGCTCTTGCCAATTTCTCGACCGAAACAAGGCGCCACGTTTCGCATCTGCCGCGGCATCAGACAGCAAATCGCTCGCAGCTCTGCCGTTTGCAGAAATCTCATCGAACAAAAGCGAACGCCTAACGATCAGTAAGGCGAACGCCGAATGCTGACATCCGAATCTCGTAATCCGAAACAGACTCGAATTAGCGGAAGCGTGTCGCTGCGATGCTGAATGGTCAGCATCTTATTCCGCGCCGCTTGCATGCGCCGGTATCAGCAAGCTCAGGCGTTTCAAAAGTTCGTAACCGAGCGAGTGATCCTTCTCGCAATACTCGCGCAAGATTGTCCCGTCAAAGAAGATAGCGGTGATTGGCTCGGCGGCACGCACTGTGAAGTTCCAGGTATGACGTGGAAACCCCAAGTGAAGTCAGGTTGACCGCTTTTTCGCCCGATAACGTCGGCGGCAAGCCCCGCGTGACGACCGTTCCCATTTGGGAACAGATGAATTTGCACAAGTCGATGGTGAAAACGCATGGCGAACTCGTCGAAGCTGTACGTCGTGTTGTCTCGCCAGTAGCGCGCGTCATTCAGCAGTTCCCTCAAACAAACGCGGATTCTGTGGAAGGGAACACCTATGTTCTTGTCGCGGGCTCGAATTTCGCCGGCCCCTTTCCATGTGCCATCGAACATTCTGCGGTGCAGTTCGAAAAGAAACTTCTCCGACAACGGCTCAGCTTCATTAAGCACCCGTTTTGAAAAAGCCCAGCGCCGCGCGCCGATGATGTTTTGCACTTCCCACTCATTTAACTCGGCTTGTGTTGTGAGCGGTGGGATCAACGCCTCTGCTTCGGCGGCGTCGATTGGGGTTTGCCCAGGTTCATATTTAGAGATTATTCATTCCAGAGGGCGCGGGACGGCTGGGCCGCCAGCCTTCGAGCAAGCTCGCGAACCTTCGGTCCAGGCTTCGAGCCTTGGCTTTCCAAACGCATTGAATGAGCAACCGGCAGTATTTGTCTTCGGGCGCGCGCAACTGCTTGCCGGTCTATCATTGTCCGGACCGAGCCGCCCCGAGGAACTACGGCATACACAAGATCGCAGCCCATTGCGTCCGCGGCGCGCTTCAGTGATTTGAGCGTGATAACGCCCGCAGCCTCACTTTTTTCAAGCAGCGAATCACAATCCATAACTTGTGGTTCCAAGCGCGCGGATCTTGGCCGGACCAAAGCAGATGACCGACCCCGACTTGCACAAACGCGGCAGCTATTCAGGCGAGAATTACCGCGGGAATGGCGTCCGTTGAAGTTTCGGTTGTGTTTGCCTGGAAGCAGGCGAAACTAGTCGCCTATTGGATTAAGTTCTGTTTGTTCGTTGCGTGGTAGATCGTCAGCTGAGATTCCTCAGTGGTGGTTTGAAACTCGATTATCGAGAACGGCTCTGTAGCTGGCAGTTATTGCTCCAAAAATAACAATGAAACTGTACGTAGGTAATCTCTCTTTTGAGACCACTGAAAACGATCTTCAGGATCTTTTCGAAAAACACGGCAAAGTCACTGACGTCGCCCTAATGATGGATCGCACCACCGGCCGCTCGCGCGGCTTTGCGTTCGTCTCGATGGCCGATACGACGGAAGCCAACGCGGCTGTCGCCGCCCTGAACGGCAAAGAAGTGCAAGGCCGCACTCTGACCGTAAACGAAGCGCGCGCTCGCGAAGAGCGTCCGCGCCAATCGGCCGGAAATCGCTACTAATCCAGCGCTTTTGAATACGCGAACCGGCGCTCTGCAATGAGCGCCGGTTCTGCGCTCTCTATGGATTCCAAGAAAGCAATCGAACTCGAGGGGAAAATCATTTCCGTCCTTGCGGGCACCATGTTCCGCGTGCAGCTCGCGAACGACCACCTCGTCCTCGCGCATATCTCCGGCAAAATGCGCAAACGTTTTATTCGCCTAACGACCGGCGATCGAGTAAAACTCCAGATGTCACCTTACGACATCGATAAAGCGCGGATCGTCTACCGGCTCGGCTAAACAAATTTTATGACCACCCCAGCGGCCAACGAGAAAAAAACACCCATGATTAAACGAATACTAGTCCGATGCCCCGCGACCGCGAAACTCACGGCGACAGGCCTGACGATCGACGAAGATCTCTACGCGGAAACGCCGCTAAAGAATCACAAGCTGACTTGCCCGCATTGTCAGCAAGTGCACGCCTGGACGAAAAAAGACGTCGTCCTCGCGCGGTAGGGGCGCCGCGCTGCGGCATCCGGTCAGCGCAGCGCAACTGACCTTACCAAAGCCGCTGCAATTTGCCGCCTCGCCTTGACAGGGAGCGTGCGAACCGATTACGACTCGCGTCGTGACCTCGCCAGGCGGCAACCGCGAAGAACTCGACTCGATGGTCGTCGAGATCGAGCTGACGCTTTGCAGCATCATTCAGGGCGTCGCGCTTTATTTTCTCGTCGATAATGCGCGGCTCGTTCTGTCCGGAGGCCAATCCGCCGCGTGGCCTTACGTCGCCACCGGCCTGCTCATCATCCTCCTCTTTTGGTCGAGGTCACTAATCCATACGCTGACCTTGATCCGGTGGCCGCTGGAGTTCGTGCATAACTTCTTCTACATCGCGTGCGCCCTCGTGGAAGCGCTGGCCTTCACGCGGCTTGGTGACCCGTTCCGGTGGTTTGTCATGACCGCACTCTTTGCCGTCATCGTCTGGGCTCTCTTTGTTTACGATTTACGAATCGTCAAACTGCGCGGGAAGGACAGCGCGGGACCGGTCGGCAGCCAGTTGTATGCGATGGTGGCGCGTGATCAATGGCTCAACATAACGATCGTCATTCCGGCCATCTTTCTTTTCAACGTTGCCAGCGCGATCGGCATCCACACCCGGCCCAAATTCTTCCTCCAACACCACGGCCATCTAATATTGATCGCGCTACAGGCAATCGGCCTGCTGTTCTATCTTGCTCACGTGATCCGCGGGTTCATCCAATTCGTGCCTTTGATTTCAGCCACGCGTGAGGAATGGCGTGCCGCCGCAGAAAACGCGCAGCGTCCCAGCTAGATGAAAACTCTTGCGGTGAGCGAGAGAGCTATCCGTGGAATTCGCGGCGCGCGGCCGCCGATTCCGGCCGTCGACCAAATCATGGCGGAGGAGCGTGCGGCGGCGTTTGGAAAACGCAGCATCAAGACTTCCGCCAAACTCGCGGGCCTCAAGCTCGCGATCTCGATGATGGATTTGACCACACTCGAGGGCAAAGACACGCCGGGAAAAATTGCGTTCGTCTGCCGAAAGGCGATGCAACCGATGGACGCGCGTTATGATGTCCCCCCGTGCGCGGCGGTTTGCGTTTATCCGAATCTCGTTCGGGTCGCGAAAAAGTTCCTCGGAAACTCCAGCGTCAAAGTCGCTTCGGTCGCCACTGCGTTTCCGACCGGACTGATGCCGCTGCGGTTGAAGCTGCAGGAGGTGCGCAGCGCCTCGCGCGATGGCGCGGATGAGATCGATATGGTGATCGATCGGGGCAAGTTCCTGGCGGGACATCATGATATCGTCTTCGATGAAATCGCGGCGACGAAGGAAGCATGCGGCCAGGCGCATTTGAAAGTCATCCTCGAAACCGGTGAGCTCCAAACTTACGACAACGTGCGGATCGCGAGCGAGATTGCGATGCGCGCCGGCGCCGACTTCATCAAGACATCCACGGGCAAAGTCACTCCGGCGGCGACGATGCCGGTCACGCTTGTGATGCTGGAAGCGATTCGGGACCACTTTTACGAAACGGGAGTGCGCATCGGAATGAAACCGGCCGGCGGCATTCGGACCGCGAAACAAGCGCTCGCCCATCTCGCCATGGTAAAAGAAACGCTCGGCGACGATTGGTTGACGGCCGATTTATTTCGCTTTGGCGCAAGCACGCTCGCGAACGACGTGCTCATGCAAATCGCCAAAACGGTCGACGGCAATTATCAAAGCGGCGATTATTTCTCGCTGCCGTAATCAAATGCCACGCAAACATTCCGCCCGTCCTGAGGTGATCATTCTGCGAAACGAGAAGCCGCTCAATCATCGCGCTGTTTCACTTTCGCCCGACGAGAGGCGCTTGAGCTTCGGCGAAAAGTGGAACTACGCGCCCGCGCCGGAGGCGAGCGATTACGTCCGAATCAAGCCGCGTTACCAGTTGTTCATCGGCGGGAAATTCGTGGCGCCTCGTTCCGGGAAATACTTCGATTCGATCAATCCCGCGACGGAGGAAAAGCTCGCCGAGATCGCCGAGGCCGATGCGCACGACGTCGATAGCGCCGTCAAATCCGCGCGGCGCGCGTCCAAGAATGTCTGGAGTAAAATGGCCGGGCGCGAGCGTGGCAAGTTTCTTTACCGCATCGCGCGTCTCATCCAGGAAAAATCACGGGAGCTCGCGGTCCTGGAAACGATGGACGGCGGCAAGACGATCAGGGAAAGCCGCGACATAGATCTTCCACTGGTGGCCGCGCATTTCTTCTATTACGCCGGCTGGGCGGACAAGCTGGAGTACGCATTCCCGGGCCGGACCGCCCGGCCCCTGGGTGTCGCCGGGCAAATCATTCCCTGGAATTTCCCACTCTTGATGGCGGCGTGGAAGCTGGCGCCCGCCCTCGCGTGCGGAAACACCTGTGTGCTCAAGCCCGCGGAAACCACCAGCATCACCGCCATGCACCTGGCGGAAATTTTTCAGGAAGCCGGCTTGCCCGATGGTGTGGTGAACATTGTGACCGGCGCGGGCGAGACTGGGAAGGCGCTCGTCGAACATCCGGATGTGAACAAGATCGCGTTCACCGGTTCGACATCGGTGGGGAAGCTTCTGACGCAAGCAGTCGCCGGCACCCAGAAGAAGCTCACGCTCGAACTCGGCGGCAAGGCGGCCAACATCATTTTCGAAGACGCGCCGATCGATCAGGCGGTGGAAGGAATCGTCTCAGGAATCTATTTCAACCAAGGCCACGTCTGCTGCGCCGGATCGCGATTGCTCGTGCAGGAGGGCGTCTTTCCCGCGGTGATCCGGAAGTTGCGCGATCGCATTGCGACAATGCGCGTAGGGGATCCGCTCGACAAGAATACCGATATCGGCGCGATTAATTCGCTGGCGCAACTCGATAAGATCCGCGAGCTGGTGGACAGCGGACTGCAACAGGGCGCCAAATTGGTGCAACCGAGAGTGCGCCTTCCCGGGAAGGGCTATTGGTATCCGCCGAGTTTTTTTACAGGCGTGACCGCGTCACATCGGATCGCCCGGGAGGAAATCTTCGGGCCAGTCTTGAGTGTGATGACCTTTCGCACGCCGGAGGAAGCGATCGAGCGCGCGAACAACACACCCTATGGCTTGAGCGCCGGCGTCTGGACCGACAAGGGCAGCAAGATTTTCAAGATCGTGAGCAAACTGCGAGCGGGAGTCGTTTGGGCAAATACCTACAACAAATTCGACCCGACCAGTCCGTTCGGCGGTTACAAAGAAAGCGGCTTCGGACGCGAAGGCGGACGCCACGGTTTGCTGCCGTATGTCACTCTGAGCTGACTTCTTCGTCGCTCAACCTGCCCGAGCGCGCTTTGGCATCGTAATAAAGCACGACGAAGGCAGCGGCGAGTAACGGTCGCAGGAGAAGATTTATCGCCGCTGTGGCGACATCGGCCGCGATCATAAGCGCATCCGGCGTCTGCGATTGGGCTATCTTTTGCATCAGCGCCATCGCCTGCTCCGGATTCTCGACTCCGACAAGTCTCGCCAGCATGAAAGGCAACTGCACGCCGAAGGTCAGCACCAAAAGGAGAAGCAACCAGATTGACGCAACGATCGCGCCGCGATAAAGCGGACGCTCGAGTCGAGGCGATCCCGGCACGCTGCGCGCGAGTTCCTTGCTTTCACGGAGAGCGGCCAGAGGCGGATGCGCCCCGAGCACCGCCGTTTGCTGCCAGAACAAAAAGTTAATGAACAGACGTGCGTTCATGTAGACCATGAACCCGCCAAGCAGGAGAAGCATGAGCGACGCCAGGAGTGGATTCCCGCTGCCGATGAATGCGACCATGGCCGCAAGGGGCACGAAGAACCAAAAGAAGTAACTCCCGTAAACCAGCAGGGCGGCGGCAAACATGCGACCCCAGTAAAGCAGCGCGGCCGAAACTTGCGCACCGAACAAGCGTGGCCGGCCACGCACAATGTCGTCTGCCACGATTTGAAAACCGGCAGCGGAAACCGGCCAAACCAGAAGCAGCAGCACAAGCATGGCCACGGAAATCGGAGGCAGTGTCAGTGTGGGAATTGCGGCTGGGGATCCTGACGTGAAATCCGTGAGCGGAATCTTCGGAAACGTCCACTGCAGGACAAACATTGGAACCGAGGTGAGGAGGCCAAAAAGCATGAACCGCGTGAACCCGCGGCGATAAATCCGAAAAGTCTCCGCGAAAATCTGCCACCACGTTCTCTCTCTCGCAAAGTCTCGTGGTGGTGGCGGTGGCGCCGCGGGTTCCGCCTCACCGAAGACTTCGGGCAGCTCGCCGGCGCAAATCCAGCGCTCGTCGCCCACGCGTCGAAGTTCGTTCGCCGGAATCAAACGACCCTCGCGTCTCCATTCGCGGAGCGCGTCGATATCGACGGGTCCGTATTCCTGTCCTTCCACCCGGACGATCCATTCTTCTCCCACCTTGCTCTTTTAAGCGTGATTCCGCCGAAAAACTAGCGACGCAAAAGAAGAGATTGAAAAACAATGAAGAGGTCCGGCAATTCCGTTACGTTCCGAGCGTGAAGCTGCTCTTGATCGACGGACACTACTACGTTTACCGCTCCTTCTTTGCGATTCAGAATCTCTCGAATTCACGAGGCGAACCGACAAACGCAATTTACGGATTCACAAAAACTGTCCGTCGAATGATCAAGGATTTGCAGCCGGAATACGGCGCGGTCGTCTGGGACGAAGGCTTGCCCCAGCGCCGCACCGAGTTGCAGCCCGCTTACAAAGAAACACGCAAAGAAATGCCGCAACCGATGGTCCCGCAGCTCGATTTCATTCAGAAACTCACACCATTGCTCGGCTTCAAGAATATCTCCCTCCCAAATACGGAGGCAGATGATCTGATGGGCTGTTATACCATTGCCGCGTGCCAGCGAGGGTGGGAGGTCGTCCTGGCCACCAATGACAAGGATTTGTTTCAGTTGGTGAACCCGAAGGTGAAGATTTACACCACGGCCAAAGCGGACCTTGTCTCTCCCAAGGATGCATTTGCGCTTCTTGGCGAACCCGAGGTGGTCGCGAAATGGGATGTGCCGCCCCAGCAAATCGGAGATGTTCTCGCCATTGCTGGGGACTCTGTGGACAACATCCCCGGCGCCGGTATTGGCCGAAAGGCAGCGGCGGTGCTCATCCGCGAACATGGCGGACTCGGCGCGCTCTTGAACAACCTCGACCGGGTGAAAAGTCAGCGGAGCCGGGAGAAGCTCCTGGCCGCTCGCGACCAGATCCTTCAGAACCGCAAAATGGTCGAACTGGAGTGCTCCACGGAACTACCGGTCAGCCTCGATGCACTAAGAATCGCACCTGACTACGCGGCTTTGCTCGAAGCGCTTGAAAAGTGCGAATTCAAATCGTTGCTCCAGGAAGTCCGCGACGAGGCGTCCAAAGCAGGAACCGCACGGCAATCAGAATTGCTCCTGTAGCGGCGGTCTATGACCGCCGAAATCTGCGCCCGCAGCCTCCGCCCTTTGGCGGTCATAGACCGCCGTTACAGAAATCAAAACAAACATGCATCTCACCGAAAATATTTCGAACGGCGCCTTCGTTTCGCTGTCAAATCAAACAGGTTAAGGCGATTCGGGCGGCCGCACGTTTTTCGTATTTGTTGTTTCTCCGCGTGCGCTGCCCGAATCCTTTTTTTGGCGTTCCTGCCCGACCCGTGGCCAACGATTCCGTGAATTTTTCGTAGGCGTCGCACTGTATGCAATCGGACCCCAGCCCGTTAGGAATCCGCGGGTTCTTGATTGACGCTCCGGAATACGGCTCTCTCCGCAGCCGACGCGACGGCGCCATCATCGTGGAAAACGGCCGCATCGCGGAGATCGGCGATTACGATGATTTGCGCAAACGGCAGCGTGCCGCACCCGTGCGCTGGACCGACCGGGGAACGGTGGCGGTTTTCCCAGGCCTGATCGATTGCCACACCCACCTTCCGCAATATTCAGCGGTGGCCAGAGGCGAAAGCCAACTGCTGCCATGGCTGCGGGAGAACATTTTTCCAGTCGAGCGCGAATTCACCGGCCCTAAAGCGAGGGAGGAAGCGCCGCTCTTCTTTCACGAGCTGGCGCGGAATGGCACGACGACCGCGATGGTTTACGCAGCCATTTACGAGGATAGTTGCGACGTTGGCTTCGAAGCGGCGGAGCAAAGCGGTCTGCGCGTGATTCTGGGCAAAATGATGATGGACCTTGGGTCCTACGGCCAACTCCAACCCAAAAAAATCCTCTCGGTTTCACTTATCGAAAGCGAACGGCTTTGCCGAAAGTGGCACGGTGCTGACAAGGGCCGGCTCGAATATGCGTTCAGCCCGCGTTTCGCGGTGACCTGCTCGGAGAAATTGATGCGCAGCGCCGCCGAACTGGCGCAGAGGTTTAATGCTTATCTCCAGACACATCTCGCGGAGAACCGCGAAGAGATTGAAAAGGTGCATAACCTTCATATGTCGGCGCGCGATTACACGGATGTCTATGAGAAGTGCGGACTGCTGACGCCAAAAACAATGCTTGGCCATTGCATCCACCTGAGCGCGCGCGAAATCGACGCCATCGCGGCGGCGCAATCGAATGTTGCTCATTGTCCTACCTCGAATCTCTTTCTGGGCAGCGGCTTGCTCAAACTCGATCAGCTCTTGAAGGCTGGTCTCGCGATCGGTCTCGGCTCCGACGTCGCAGCCGGTCCCGAACTAAACATGTGGCAGGTCATGCGCGGCGCCCTTGATGTTCAAAAGGTGAGAAATATGGCTGAGCCGAACCTGCAACGGCTCCGCCCGAGTGAGGCGTTTCATCTGGCGACGAGCGGCGGGGCGCGCGCCCTCGGCAAATCCGCCACCATCGGCTCGCTCGACCTTGGCAAGGAGGCGGACTTAATCGTCGTCGATCTCGCCGCGCTTCTCCCCTACGGAAAACAAGGACGGCGTTTCGACGATTTATCCACGGAGGATATTCTCGCCCTTTGTATTTACCGGGGCGGTCCGCACGCGAATCTGGAAACCTACGTGCGAGGGAAATGCGTTTATCGCGCGCCCGAGCAGACCGCTCGCGCATGAAAGAAACACCCATAGATCCGATCGCGATCGCGTTGCGAGAAGACATCGGCGCTGGCGACATTACGACCGACTTCTTCGTTCCGCACGGCCTGCACGCCCTCGGTCGAATCATTGCGCACGAACGCGCCATCGTCGCAGGCGGACAAACCGCCGCGGAGGTTTTTCAGCGCGTAAATCCGAAATTGAATATCGAAGTCCTCCAGCCGGACGGAGCTGCGCTCGCCGGCGGTGAGACGATCCTGGAAGTTCGCGGCGCAGCCCGCTCGATTCTGACCGCCGAGCGCGTCGCGTTGAATTTTCTTCAGCGCCTCAGCGGCATCGCCACGTTGACGCGGCAATTCGTCGACGCCACTGGCAAGTCACGCGCAAAGATTCTCGATACCCGGAAAACGACGCCTGGCTTGCGTGCCCTGGAAAAAGCGGCGGTCGTGGCGGGCGGTGGCGCGAACCATCGCTTTAACTTGAGTGACATGGTCCTGGTGAAGGACAATCACTTGAGCGCCGGTTCCGGTTTCTCCGGTTTCGCCAGCGCGATCCAGCGCCTGCGCCAGGAACGTCCGGGAATTCGGATCGAAGTGGAGGCCGATCGCCTCGAGCAAGTGCGCTCATTTCTCGAAATCGAAGGGATCGACGTCATTCTGCTCGACAACATGAAGCCCTCCGAGATGCGCGAAGCCGTCGCGCTCGGACGGGGAAAAGTAAAGTTCGAGGCGAGCGGTGGAGTAACCCTGAAAAATGTCCGCCAAATTGCAGCTACGGGCGTCGACTTCATTTCCGTCGGCGCGCTCACGCATTCCGCGCGCGCGATCGACATGTCTCTGGAACTGACGCATGTCGGGGGCTGATCGCATCGACCGATTAGTCGCCCATGAGCTGCGTGCGACTCTTGGCGAGTCCCGGGTGGGAAATCAGCTCGTCGTGGTGGAAGAAACGTGTTCCACAAATGACCTTGCCTGGGAAGCCGAAGCCCGTGGCGCGCCCGAAGGATTCGTGGTTTTCGCCGAGCGGCAAACCGCGGGTCGCGGCCAATATGGACGACGCTGGGAATCCGCACCGTATCAAGGCCTGTGGTTTTCGGTTCTGCTCCGGCCACCGATCACGTTGAACGAATCGCCGCGGTTAACTTCGATGCTGGCAGGAGTGGCCGCCGCGACCATCATCGAAGAGACCGGTTGCGCCGCTTCAATCAAGGCGCCTAACGACATCTACGTGGCCGGTCGCAAGATTGCCGGCGTCCTGGTGGAAGGTCGAACCGCGAGCGATAGAAGCTATGTCGCTGTCGCGGGCATGGGAGTGAATGTGAACCAAACGATCGAAGATTTTCCCACGGAACTGCAAACGACCGCCGGGTCGCTCCGAATGGCGACCGGCCGGCAGATCCAGCGCGGTCATCTGGCCGTCGCGCTCCTCCGAAAGTTGGAAACCGATTACCGGGCTTTCACGCGGGCCTGGTAGCGCGGAACTGTTGAAAGCCGCGCAATTTTTCCAGGGCACGCCCACTATCGATTTGTTCGCGCGCCAGTCCGATTCCGTCGCTCATATCGCGAGCCAGCCCAGCCACGACGAATCCGCCCGCAGCATTGACGAGCGTCAGGTCTCGCTTCGCCCCCTTAATCTCGCCAGACAAAATCCCTTCCAAGTGCGCCGCGTTCTCTGATGCGTCTCCGCCTCGAAGGTCATCCAAAGCGCCCGGGGGAATGTTGAGCCAACGCGAATCGATCACGCCGGAAATGACCTTGCCGTGCAAAAGTTCGGCCAGGATGGTTGCTCCGCTGGTCGAGATATCGTCCATGCCGTCGCCCGTCTCGGTCAAACCATGCACGACCCACGCGCGCTCCCGCCCGAGACGCCGAAGCACATCCGCGAAAACACTCGTTAGGCGAGAGGAAAACACCCCGATCAATTGGCGCGCAGGTCGGGTGGGATTGAGCAACGGGCCCAGCAAACTAAAAACCGTTCGAATATTCTGGCGCGCCAGTCGTCTGCGCATCTCCGCAATGGCGCGATATGCGGGATTATATTGCCGCGCGAAAATGAAGCAGAGTCCGAGGCGCTCGGCGCATTCTTTCAGATGCGCCGGCGGCAGGTCGAAGGGAACGCCCAGGGCTTCCAGGACATCGGCACTGCCACAGCGCGAGGTGACACTGCGATTGCCATGCTTCACCACCACCGCGCCGCCGGCCGCCAGGACAAACATAATGGTCGTCGAGACGTTAAAGAGATCGAGCCCGTCGCCGCCGGTCCCGCAGACGTCCATCATAGGTCCCGCCAGGTTTTTCGGATCGATCAATGGATCGACCGCGCGATCGATCAATTGCTGAACAAAGCAAACGATCTCCTCCACGCTCTCGCCTTTGCGATGCAACGCTGTCAGGAAATCCGCCTTCACCGAGTCGTCCGTCGTATCGGAAAGAAGCAGCGCGACGGCGACGCCAATATCACCGGAGTTCAAATCGATGCCGGCCTTTAGTCTTTCGATGAGCGCTTTCATCGAGGCGGAAAATATGGTCGCCCGATCATCACGGATGAGACTTTACACCGACTGCGTCTCCATCTCCCGCACCCAGCTGCGATAGATTTCAGGCGAAATTTCCGATGGCTTGATCTCACTGCGCCCGCCCCAGAAAACATTGGTGTACGAAACCGGGATTCCACACGCAGCCAGGTGCCGGTCGATCGATCGCTTGTGCTCGAGAAGCAGCTGTTTATCGGTACCGTGCGCAACCGCCATGATGTTGACGTTTCGGAATTCCTCGCCCGCCTCACGCCAGTAACAATGGGTGAGGATGTGGTGCCGCCCGACTTCGCCCCCTGTCTCAATTTCGCGCCCCGCCGGCGCCGCCCAATGGAAAAGAGCATTGAAACGGGTAACGCGCACACCACCGGCGGAGGGTTTGACGTGCTCGAGAAAGGTCGAGAAACGTCCGATTATTTTCCGCGCGTTGAGCGATTCGGCAATTCGATAAAATTCATCCGAAGAAAGGCCAGCTTCCCGGGCGCGCGGCAGCCATGGTGATGGCGCGATTTCTTCAGGTGTGAACTCCCGCTTCAGCGCGATCAAGACTTTCCACTCCAGCTCGTTGATTTCCGCAACGTGAACTGGCGCCATCGTGGTCGGTTCGTCTGCCTTGCTTCCGGGTTCGATCGTTTTCCGGCGGACATGACCGACTCCTAAAGTGAAAATCCCTTTCGCTGGCATCAATCGAAAATGGTCCGCGCCGAGTTTCTCCGCGAGCAGTTCGCCGTGGTGTTGCAGCGAAAATCCGCGTGGAACTTTCAGGGTTGTCCAAAGTTTATACTCTGAGCCAGGCGTTATGGAATCGGTCGAGCGCAAGACGACATGGCCGGAGAATGGATCGCGTTGAGACATGTAATCAAAAGCCGCGTCTATTTTTTCGGGCGCGACTTTCCAGGCGACAAGCGCGCCGTCGGCGAGATTCGTGGCCAGCAACGTTTGCCTGACCCGGCGCACGGTTTCCGCGCGCAACATCACGGCGATGCGCGCCATCACCATCTCTGGTGGGACACCGCAACGTCGCGCAATTTCCTCGAATGGCTCGCGCACGAAACCCTCGATTTTGTCCTCCGAGATCGCGAGGATTTTCGCGTTAATCGGATCGTTGTGTTCGACTGGCGGCATCCGCAGCTAGATACCCGTCGCTCACCGCCTTGTCCAATGCGGCTATGCTCCGCTCATGGCTGGTCGCTCGCAGAGAGATTTGAAGCGTCTGGACGCGCACCATTCGAATGCCCGCGGGATACAGGTGCTCGACCAATTCGCGGCCGGCTGCTTCATCAAATCCGTCGCTTGACATCGAAGAGCATCCGCCACACACGCCTAAGAAACTGACCGCGGATCGGCGGTTACAACAAAACAAACCGACAGTGATCAAGGCGATCTTTTTCGACGGAGCGGGCACGCTGATCCATCTGCCAAACAGCGTTGGGTACCATTACGCGCTTGTCGCCCAACGGGTTGGCCTCGCGCTCGACGCCGCGGCGCTCGATCGGGCCTTCGCCGCTTGCTGGAATGAAATGCCGGCGCGTCCGGCTATCGAAGGTCCACGCGCAGACGACGACAGGGGCTGGTGGCGGGAACTTGTTGATCAGGTCATCGATCAAGTCGCGCCGCGCACGAGCGAGTTGGATCGCGATGCGTTCTTCGAGGTGGCCTACTCGCACTTTGCCGAAGCGGGAGTGTGGGAACTCTATCCCGACGTGATCGAAGTTCTCGAAGCTCTCCGACCACGTTTCGATCTCGCAGTCGTTTCAAACTTCGACGGCCGCCTGCGCATGATCCTGGAACAACTCGGTGTTTCACAATTTTTTTCGCACATGTTTCTCTCCAGCGAACTCGGCGCGGACAAGCCCGATCCGTTGATTTACCACAGGGCGCTGAAACTAAGTGGTCTCGCGCCTAACGAGACCTTGCACGTTGGCGATGATCCGGTGCGCGACTGGCGCGGCGCAGAAACCGCGGGCCTGTCGATTTTTCCACTCGACCGCCCACAGAACTCATTGCGGGATCTGCTGGCCACGCTGTAGCGGCGATCTCTGACCGCCGACCGTCGCAGATTCGGCGCGCATCGAGGACCGTTCCCCATATTTGTCCGAATTCCAAGGTTTGAATGGTGCAAGACCGGCCAAATAGCCCGCGAACCTGCAGCGATCACGACGACACCGTTCTCCGCCAATTGCGAGTGGACCAGAGAGGACAAATTTCCGTTTAAAGCATTCCGCGGATCGTGTCCGTGGCTGCTTTCGCGTCCAATAAAGAATTCTCCACGGCCGGAAGCGCCCAATTGTCCTGATTCGCGAAGTACAAATTATTGCCAATGGGTCGATGCGCCATTTCGACCGTGCCATTGGCGATGAGTCCCGGGCGCGCGATCGGCATCGCATGTCCCCAACGCGTGAGCCGCACTTGCCGCACAGCGGACTCGGGAACGTCAAGCAGCGCAAGCATGCGGCGAATCTGCGGCACGAGCAGCTCCGTGTAATGTCTCCACGGATCATTGAGGAGCAACGTGAACCGCGCCGCTGGCCATGAAAGCGGCCAATACAGAGTCAATACGCTGCGAGGACCGTGCTCGCGCGTGTAATCGCCGCGCAGCATGTCCGTAACGATTGGGTTTTGTGAAAGCTCCTCCCCATTCATCGGGTAATGCTTGCCATCGCCAAGCAGGAAGCAGTCGTAAAAATCGCGTTCGATGGGCGACTGCAAAAGGACATTGGCGACCAGATAGGGAAGAGTGTCGATCTGATTCATCGCCTGCAATTTGTCCCAATCCCAGTGCTCCAGGTCGAAAAGCACGTGCTTGGCAATGTGTTTCGAACCAGCCATGACGACAAAGCGCGCGCTGATCGAACGCAAGTTCTGGCTGGCATCATAATAGGTCACCTGCAAGCGCTCGCCTCGCGGGCGCACGTCAATCACCCGACAGCGGCCACGCAAAAAGTGAGGCCGGCATTGCGGCCGGACTTGGTTCTCACGCTCCTTCAATCGCCGCCAAATTTCGTAAACGAATCGTGAATTTCCGCCCGGCAAGACCCAACGGCCGCCTTCTTCCGCAGCCACAAAGTTCCACCCGCAAGCTGCGGAGATTTCTTCCATCGGCGAATCGAACGAGGAAAAAAAGTAGGATTGAACACCTGCCAAAAGCAACGGGGTCATCGGTATGCCCATCCGTCGTTCCACGTCTTCGCGAAACGTGATGAGGTCGAGGGCGCGGACCCGCGCGGCCTCGACGGGATCTTTGGAAAGCGGGATATCCGGGTATTCATTCTCCCAAACCTGAGTGACAACCTCAGCGTAACGGCGAAACGCTTTCTCCTCCTCCGGCGAAACCCCACCGCTCCAGAAGTCGTCGCGAATGATGCCGTTGAGTTCCATCGGGTCCGGCGGATCATTCGTGCGAATTAGGCGATCCAGCCCGAGCTCGTGGTAGAAGCGCTCCAAAAATGAGCCCGGATCCGGGGTCATAAAATACGCGCCGCCCAGCGAGTAGTCGATGTCGTGCCAAACTTCGCCCTGAGCGTTGCCGCCGAACCGATCGCGCAATTCGAAGAGCACGGTATTGTGCTGGCGCAAGAGATAAGCCGAAGCCAATCCCGACAGACCTCCGCCCACCACGGCGACATCGACTTCCTCCGTAGGTTCCGGCGGCGGGCCGCCGTTGAAATAATCCGGGATGAAATGAAACGGGATAGTGGTGTTGTCGAAATCATCGCCAAAGAACCACTTGGCGAAGGGAATTCCATCGGCCATTACCGAGGGAGGGTGTGAAGGGATCTCGAGAAGCGGCGTTGTCGCATTGATCTGCAATGCACCGGAAGGAGCGCACGACCGCAGCGACCGTGGAATTGGAATAAAGCCCAGGCCTCCGTTCCTTCCAAGCATTCCCAGGGCAAAAGCACTCAAACCGCCGCGTAAGAACTCTCGTCGATTCGGCATGGTAACTCCCTGCTTTCCGCGATCTTATCCCTTTCTCGTTTTACAGGAAACACACATTCTCAGAAAATGCGTCTCCTGTTTCAATTCCAAATTCAACAGAGGGTCGCGATCCATGAGAAAGCAGATCAGTCTCGGCGCGGGGACGTTGACCCGTAAGATTGTGGACAGTCGGTCGGCTTCCTTAGCTCGCGTCATGTTGACAGTTACTGCCGGATAGCTTTCCTGCCGAATCGAAGTTCTCGAAGCTCTTCGACCACGTTTCGATCTCGCGGTCGCCGCCCCTACCTTTTTGCGGAGAGAATTGTGAGCAAATCGCGCATCGTTCCCGGGATTTGTGGGTCGGCCGGGACTCGAACCCGGAACCAACGCCTTAAAAGGGCGCTGCTCTACCAATTGAGCTACCGACCCTAGCGAAAAAGTTTGTAATCCAGTTCTGACGTTGCCGCAAGAGTTCAAGGCGCCTCTTGGACGGCTCATAGAGCCGTGCCTACAATGTCACTGCTATGAAAACTGGATCGCCAATCGCTTGTAACCTGGGCGCTTGATGAAGCGCAACGGGAGCGACGCGCCGAACTCGCAGCGCGATTGCGAAAGTCGGTGCGGGAGATTGTCCCGATCACGGTTCGCCTAAGCGGCCGTGACGGCATGAAAGAATTTCTGGCCGAGGAATTAGGTTTTGATCAAGATTGTGTGAGATGAACACGCTGCGCACGCTTTCATTTCTTACGCTGATTTTGCTTGGTTTTACACGAGCTCGTGCCGCCGATTCCGGCCTGGCGGCGATTGCTACGAACGAAGTCGGAGTCGATCTTTACCGGAAACTCGCCACGCGCGAAGAGAACCTCTGTCTCTCGCCCTACTCGATCGAGAATGCGCTGGCGATGACGTTCGCCGGCGCGGACGGACGAACTCGCGATGAGATGGCGCACGTGCTGCATTTTTCGACCAACGACGATACGCTGCATGGCTCGTTCGGCGCGCTCCAACACCAATTGGAAGACATGTCGACGCAAAGCGCGAAACGCCTCGCCGAGTCAAAGAAGGTAGGCGGACCACAGCAACCGATCATCATCACGATCGCGAACCGGCTCTTCGCGCAGAAGGGGTATGATTTCCGAGCGGCTTTTCTCGCGCTCGCCAGGGAACGTTACGGCGCGCCGCTCGAACCGGTTGATTTCGGAAAGGATGCGGGAGGCGCCACGCAGCGAATAAATGCATGGGTGCTGGAGCAAACTCGCAATCGCATTCGCGATCTGATTCCGTCGGGCGCGCTCAATCCCAGCACGCGCCTCGCTCTTGTGAATGCGATCTATCTCAAGGCGCCATGGGCCAAGCCGTTCTTAAAGGGTTCGACCGCGCCACAGCCGTTCCACGTCCGCGGCGGCGAGGCCGTTAACGTGCCGACCATGAATGGGCTGAGCTATTGCGGATACGCGAAGCGCGACGGCTTCACAGCCGTGAGTCTTCCTTACAACGATCGGGACCTTCAATTCCTCATTCTGCTTCCGGATGATGCCAAGGGGCTCCCGGCGCTGGAGAAAAAAATCACGACCGCGCTGCTTGCCCATTGCGCGAAGCTTGAGATGCAGGATGTGAACCTCCATCTGCCAAAATTCAAATTCGAACCGCCCACGTTGAATCTGGGCGCAGCCTTGCAAGCACTCGGAATGCAAACCGCCTTCGACCAGCCGCGCGGCAGCGCTAATTTCGATCGGCTCGCGCCGCGCAAACCGGACGATTACCTTTACATCTCGGCGGTCTTTCACAAAACGTTCATCGCCGTGGACGAAGAAGGCACCGAAGCAGCAGCAGCCACAGCGGTAGCTATGGCGGCGGGAGCAGCCGCAGGCCAAAAGCCGGAGCCGCTCAAAGTGAAAATCGATCGGCCCTTCTTCTACGCGATCCAGCACGTGCCCAGCGGCGCGTGTTTGTTCATCGGTCGAGTGACTGATCCTCGTTAGGCGAAGTAACAGCATTGCCCGGTTCTCGCGCCGGCAAACTTGATTCTTTCCGGGCCGGATCGTTCTCGATATCGTCGGTCTTCTTGCCTTATGAAAAAACAAATCGTTCGTATATCCATTTTACAGTCGAGCAAGATCGCAACGATCTTGTACTTCCTGCTGGGGTTCATTTATCTCCTGATCGGAGTGCCGATGATCATTTTCAGCAACGATAAAATCCGCATCCTGGGGATGATTTATTGCGCGATGCCGATCTTGATGGCGCTGATCGGCTTCATCTGTTTCGTGATCTTCGCCGCTTTATATAATCTGATAGCAAAATGGGTGGGCGGAATGGAATTCGAGATGATTGACGTTCCGTGATGCATCCACCGGCGGCAGAAGGCGGAGTCTAGCGGAGTTTTCTCCTGCGTGGTCCCATATTAAGTTGAAAAGTACGTTGCTGGCGGGCCGCGTCCGGCCGCACCGGTTGCGCGGCGCGCTTGTGATTGCGGTTTTGTATTTTGCAGTGATTGCCCTGGCGCCACTTCCAGACCGGCTGGTGTTGTTCCCGACTACGGACCGCATTGATGCCGGTGCGGCCATTCGAAACCCAATTCCATTTGATGGCGGCGAATTGGAAATTTGGACGGCCGCTTCCAAATTGGCGCAGCAGCGCGGGCAACCCCAGCTCTACGTGTTGCGATTCTATGGCAATGCCGATCGTGCAGATCGCTGGGTCGCGGCGGAAGCAGAGATGTGGAACGACCGGGCGGTCGAAGTTTGGGGAATGAATTACCCGGGCTTCGGCGGCAGTACGGGACCCGCGCGGCTCGCAAGGTTGGGGCCGGCCGCCCTCGCCGCATTCGACGCCGTGAAGCGCACTGCAGGAGATCGCCCCATAGTTGTCTTTGGCGCGAGCCTGGGCGCCACCACGGCGCTGCATATCGCCGCGCACCGAAACATTGCGGGCCTGATCCTGCACAACCCGCCGGCCTTGCGGCAGATTATCCTGCGTCAATTCGGCTGGTGGAACTTGTGGTTGCTCGCCGGCCCGGTCGCGCTCCAAATTCCAAAGGATCTCGACAGTCTTGCCAATAGCAAAGCGGCCCACGCACCGGCGATTTTTCTGCTGGCCGATAACGACGAAGTGATAGCCCCGCGCTTTCAACGCCTCGTGGTCGAGGCTTACGCGGGCGAAAAACGTGTCATTGCGCTGCGTGGCGCCCATCATAACAGTCCCATAGAAGGCGCTGCGCTCGCCGAACTCCATAGCGGGCTCGATTGGTTGTTGCCGCGAAGCAAAGCGCCCTGACATCGCCTTTCGAAGCAATCGCAGATCTCAGCGCGGCGCTCGATCGAGTCCTTCAATCATTTTCTCCACGCCGCTGACGACGAGGGCGAAGCGGTCGTAATCGAGTTTGTCCGGCGTATCGGTCGCGGCGTGGTAGTGAGGATAACGAAACGGAGCGGTGTCTGTGATCATGATTCCCGGATAACCGTGCTGCCAGAAAGCCCATTGATCCGACCAACCGACGCCCGGGATGAATGATGGCAGCGTTGCCCCTTCGGACGGAAGTTTCGCCTGTTGTTGAAAGAGGGCAATTGCGCGGCGTAAGAGCGTGCGAGAACGGAAGTTTCCGACGAACCCGATGAAGTTCCCAGTTGTGGGATAAAACACGCCGATTCCGAGCGACGGATAAGTCTGCGAACGCGGTGCATCAGAAAAATACCCAATCGTTTCCAAACTGATCATGGCGGAAATTTGATCGCCGCGAGCCTTACACCGGCTCGCGTAAACGAAACTTCCCATCTGCTCAGTCTGGAAATACGGTGGTTCTTCGTTCACAAAGGCAACGAAGCGCAAGGTTTGTCCGGTCGGTTTTTCCGCAAAACGACGTGCGAGCGCGAGCATGGCGGCGACCCCGCTGCCGTTGTCATTTGCGCCTGGCGAGCCGAAGACCGAATCATAATGCGCGCCGATGACAATGATTTGCGGACGAACGCCGCGAATTTCCGCCTCGATGTTGTGGCAGGCTTGTCCGTTCAATTCATAAGTGTCCCGCCGGGGTCGCAGTCCCGCGCGTGAAAAAGAATTTTCGATGAAGTCGGCAGCTGCATTGAGTTGCGGATAACGCCGCATATTCCGCTCGCCGATATCGCCGGCCAGTGCTTGCACGTCGGCGGCCAGTTCAGCGCGCAATACGATTTCAGCGGCTGAGAGCGGCGCTGCGGTCGAAATATTCCTCCCCGGCATTTTCATCCCAAACCACCAGAGTAAGAAAAAGAACGTGAGAACTGCGAGCCCGATGCGAAAACCGCTATGACACAAGCACCGGAACATACCGAAGGTGCCTCTCTTCAAGTCAGCCGATCTTCTTCCGGAAGCGCAGCGCGCAGACGCAGAAAAGCAATACCGCCATGACAGACATGATCCCGAGCGCAGGCCAGTATTCGAGGAAGCTGGCGCCGCGCAGAATGATGGCGCGCATGAGGTCGATGAAATACGTGGTCGGAAGAAGGGCGCCGATCGCGTAAAAGATCCACGGCATCGTTTCGCGCGGGAAAAGGAAACCGGAGAAAAACACGCTCGGCATGATGAAGGTCATCGACATTTGCAGCGCTTGCATTTGGTTCTCGGCCTTGGTGCCAACAAGCAATCCTAGGCTCAGAAGCGCGAAGACGTAAACGAGCGTCGAGAGCATCATCGCGACCACGCTCCCGGCGATGGGCACCGCGAAGATGAAACGCATGATCGCGAAGAGCAGAATCGCCATGAGCATTCCGACGCAAAGGTAGGGCACGAGCTTTCCCAGCATGAGACCCCAGCGGCTGAGCGGACTAACGAGCAGTTGCTCGAGCGTCCCGCGCTCACGCTCGCGCACAACGGCCATGGCGGTGGCAAAGGTGGTTCCAACCTGCAGGACGACGCCG